>NZ_CP104694.1:1876019-2181528 GCF_025398735.1 Tahibacter amnicola | reverse complement strand
CGCGGCGGCACGCGATGCCGCTCGAAGGCGTCGTAGCCGGGCTTGAGCTCCGACCAGAAGGCCTGCCATCGCGAACCACTCTCGGCCGCCAGCGCGGCGTCTTCCAGGCGGAACGGAAAGGCCTGCACCTCGACGGCGGGCTGGCCGCCGCGCAAGGCCGCTTCCACCAGAGTATAGATTTCCTCGATCGCCGCGTCGCCCATGGCGTAGCAGCCAATCGAAACGCACTGGCCGTGCACCATCAGGTAGTCGCCCGTGTAGGCGTGGGCGCGGTCGTAGGCGTTCGGATAGCCCAGGTTGAAGGCCAGATGGTAGGCGCTCGCCGGATTGAGCTGGCCGCGCGCGACGCGGTAGAACCCCTCCGGCGCCTGGCCGTCACCCTGCTTGGTCTTGGGGCCAAGTCGGCCGGAAAACGTGCAGATCGGGTAGGTGCGGAACAGCGCGTAGCGCCCGCCTTTGCCGGCGACCCACAGTTCCAGTTCGCGCTCCCGCTTGAAGATGCGCAGGAACACCGGTGCGGCAAAAGCCAGCCCCTTGGCTGCCAGGTCGCGCTCCAGGCGCGGCCGCACCCGTTCAGCCGCCGCGGCAGCGCGGTCGGAGGTCACGAACGTCCGCAAGGCCGAACGGGCATGGCCCTGCCCCAGCCACGCCGCCGCGACGATCGCCAGGGCCGCCAGGGCGATGCGCCCCGTCGACAGCCGAATTGAACGCATTGCGTCATCTCCTAAAGATCCCGGGCCACGCGGAAGCCCACGCGTGCGCTGCGTGTAATCGTCAGCGCCGACAATCGGAACGCGGATCTCACCTGATCGGGGTCACTCCCCCAGGATCCACCGCGCACCAGATGCCGCTCGCACCCCGGATTGACCCACGCCCGGCTGTCGCGCGGCGCGCGGATGTAGTTTTCGTGCCAGCAGTCTTCCACCCACTCGGACACGTTGCCGTCCATATCGAACAGGCCCAGCGGGTTGGCCGCAAAACTGCGCACCGGCCCGGGCCCCCAGAAACCGTCCGTATAGCGTTCGAAGGCTTTGCGCCAGGTCCGGTGTGCGGGCGAGCGGTCGCCGGCCCCTGTGACGTTGGCCAGCGGGCGCGGCGGATTGCCATCGCCCCACCAGAACCGGGTGGTCGATCCGGCGCGAAGCGCATACTCAAACTCGGCCTCGGACGGCAGCCGGTAGCGCTTTCCCGTGCGCGCCGACAGCCATTCGAGGTAGGCCACGGCGTCGGCCCACGAGACATGGACTACCGGAAGGTTGTCCTGCGCGCGCTTGCCGCGGTAGTCATTCTGCCAGGTGATGCCTGCCCCATCGGCCATGCGGCCGCTGTTTTCGTCGTAGACGCTGGAATGGCCTTCCTTCTCGGCGGTGGTCACGTACGAGGCGGCACGCACGAATTCGCGGAATTCAGCCACCGTCACTTCGGTGCGCCCCAGGGCGAAACCGCTGGTGATGACGACTTCGCGCTGCGGGCCCTCGGTTTCGCGATGCCCCTCCTCGCTCTCGGGCGATCCCATCAGGAACCGGCCGGTCGGCACCACGACCACCGGCGGTGCATTGCCGCTGCGGTCCAGGTAGGGGTCGGTGACGACTTCGCCTGGCCGGAGGCTCGCGTACAAACGCGCATTTTTTATTTTTTCCTGGAATTCATCGAGACCAGGCAGGTCGGCGCTGATCGCCTGGGCCTGCCTGGCCAGCTGCTCGGCGAGGTCAGCGCTACCGGAATCGAGTGCGGACTGCGCCTGCGCCAGCACCGTGCCCGCGCGCTGGCGGCGCACGCCTTCGGTGCGGGTCCGCGTGTCGAGCAGCTGCTGTGAACCGGGCACGATCTGCTCGGCCTTGGCCAGGATGGCGTCGGCAGCGGCGAAGTCGTCGCGCGCAACAGCGGCGAGTGCGCCGTCGAGCACCGTGCGCTGGATCTGCTCCAGGCCCTGCCGCGCGACGAGATTGGCCGGATCCAGCGTCAGCACCTGTCGATAGGTATCGATGGCGCTGGCACCGGCAGGCTCGAGGTCCCGGCCCTGCTTGAGCCGATCGGCGGCCGTCGCCAGGAGCGGCGTGACCTGCCGCAGCAACTTGAGTCGTTCGCGCAGTTCCACGAAAGACTGCCGATCGATTTCCGCTCGCTCCAAACCTGCTAGCAGCCGCTCGGATTCTTTCGCATCACCCTGGTCCAATGCGGCAGTGACCGCCGCCACCAGGGCGTCGCGTACCGCGGCGACACCGGCCTTGGCGCGACGATTGTTCGCATCTTCCGCCAGCACGGATTGATACAGTGCCAGGGCATTGGCGTCATCCGGTTCGAACAGATGCCCTTCGGCCAGGGCGGCATCGGCCTTGGACAAGGTGGCCGCGATGTTTGCCGTCGCCGGCTTTTCCGGCTCGGTGGGCGGCTCCGGAATCACCTCCATGGTGCCGGCCAGTTCACGCGGTGGCCCCATCAGGATGGGGGCTGCTTCCACCGGCCGCAGGCCGATCGGCGGCGGCGCGGAGGTGTGTACGGGGATCGGCGCCGTGCGCGTGGTCGGTGAGACGTGGATCAGACCCGGAAAAAACCGATAGACGAGGGCAAACCCGAGCAGGGCGATGCCCGCGGCACCACCCCAGGTGGTCTGCTTGCGGAAGTTTTCGTTGCCGGGCATTCGAATGATGTGACAGCAAGGGCGCCCTCAACTTAGGCTAACGCGTTCGGCCTGACAACTGTTCCTACTGCAACGCAACACCGCGCCCGGAGAACCCGTGTACCACTGGATCGACACCGCCAACGCCCTCGCCGACATCGGCGCACATGCGACGCCAGGCAGCCTGATCGGCCTGGATACCGAGTTCATGCGCGTCGACAGCTTCTACCCGCAGCTGGCGCTGCTGCAGGTCAACCTCGGCGGCCACGTCGCACTGATCGATCCCCTCGCGCTGGACGGCCTGGACGGTTTCAGCGCAACGCTGTCCGACACGCGCAACACCTGCATCATGCATAGCGCCAGCGAAGACCTCGAAGCGCTGGCGCCCTCGGTGCCCGGCGGTATCGGCACCCTGTTCGACACGCAGATCGCCGCGGCGATGGCCGGCTACGGGCTGGGGCTGTCCTACCAGAAGCTGGTCGCCGCCATCACTGGCGTCGACCTGCCGAAGGCCGAGACGCGCTCGGACTGGACGCGCCGTCCACTGTCACCCGAACAACTCGACTATGCCGCGCAGGACGTGATCCACCTGCCAGCCGTTCACAGCGAACTGGAAGGCCGCCTGCGCGCGCTCGGTCGTGAGCAATGGCATGCAGAAGACTGCCGCCGCATGCTCGAGAAGTCCCGCGTGCGCGACGGCGACCCGGAACCCCAGCGCCACTTCAAGAGCGCCGCCGACTGGCCGCGCGAGCAGCAGGCCCTGCTGCGCCGCATCCTGTTGTGGCGGGAAGCGACGGCGCGACGCATCGACAAGCCGCGCCCCTGGGTACTGGACGATGCCCGTATTGCCGAATTCGTGCTGCGGCCGCCGGTCGACGTGGACGAGCTCTTCAGCCGATCCAAGGGTCTGCGTGCGCTGCGCGGTGCCCAGCGCGCCGAATTGTTCGACGTACTGCAGGCGCCACTGGAACCCGAAGAGCTCGACTTCGCACCGATCTTCCCCCTGCCGGCGCCCCGCGAAAAACGCATCCTTTCGGCCATGAAAGAGTCCGTGACGGCGATCGCCACGGAACTGGACTTGCCCGAGGGCCTGCTCTGCGCCCGGCGCCACCTCGAAGCACTGGTATTCGACAAGCGCTGGCCGGACGCCCTGGATGGCTGGCGCAAACCGCTGCTGCAGGGCAGCCTGATGTCCAAATTGGCATAAATGGACCCCGCACCGCGCCGCCGCCCACGCCGGACCGGCCCCGCTGCGCAACCGGCGACTATCCAATCGCCTGCGCGCGGATGCCACTGTCCGACAAATGCCCGCCAGCCGCCGGGCTTATGCCCGCGACGTCCTTGACACGGTCGCGTCGGATCCGTTTCACTCGACCCATGCGCACCTTCCCCGCCACCGTCAGCAGCATCCGCCAGGCCATCGGCCCGGCGACGCCTGCCATCGGCGGCGGTATTACGACCACGTCCACCACTACCGTGGTGCGGCGGGTCGTGCGCGAATAGTTCTTAACGCAAACGGCCCCCGCACCTCGATCAGGATGCGGGCCGGCCCCGCCCCCATCCCGACCGAGCGCGAGGCCCCACCGGAGGCTTCATGAAATCGCTCGCCGTCACTCTCGCTGATCCCCCGAAACCTGGCGCGGCGGGTGTCCTGCCCGCCCAGCCGCTCACCATCGCGCACAAGTTCGGCGGCACCTCCGTGCTCAATGCCGAGCGCTATCGCCACGTCGCCAGCCTGCTCGTGGCCCGCGAAGAGGCCGTACAGGCCACGGTCGTTTCAGCCATGAAGGGCGTCACGGACGATCTCATCGGACTGGCCATGGCGGCCGCCGCCAACACCACCAGCTGGCGCGAACGCCTGGCGCAACTGCGCGAACGCCACGTCGTTGCCGCCAACGCGCTGCTGGGCGAGAAGGCCGCCGCCACGCTGGAATGGTTCGAAGCCCGCTTCACGGAACTGGGCGAAGTCCTGCACGCGCTGTCGGTGCTGGGCACACCGCCGCGCGAGGCGCTTGAGCTCGTGCAGGGACTGGGGGAGGTGTATTCCGCGCGCCTGCTGGCCGACTACCTGGCCGCGCAAGGCGAAGACGTGGCAATGCTCGACGCACGCGACGTCCTCGTGGTGCGCCATGGCGACCTGGGGGTCGATGTCGACTGGTCCGAAAGCGGAGCGAAATTCGCCGCCTGGCGCGAAGCCCACCCGGCCCGCCGCGTGGTGATCACCGGCTTCGTGGCCCGCGACGATTCCGGTCGCGTCACCATCCTGGGCCGCAATGGCAGCGACTATTCCGGCGCCATCTTTGCTGCATTGTTCCATGCGCAAGAATTACATATCTGGACCGACGTCGACGGCGTGCTCTCCGCCGATCCGCGCCTGGTGCCCGAGGCGGTACCGCTGGCGGCGCTGAGCTACCACGAGGCCTGCGAACTGGCCTATTTCGGCGCCAAGGTCGTGCATCCGCAGACCATGACCCCGGCCATCACGCGGGGCACGCCGATCCTCATCCGTAATACATTCCGTCCCGACCACCCGGGCACGCGCATCGCCGCCGTGGGCGACGACGCCGGCCCGGTCAAGGGTCTCACTCTGTGTCCGGACCTGGCACTGGTCAACCTGGAAGGCGCCGGCATGATCGGTGTACCCGGTACTGCCGAGCGCGTCTTTGCCGCACTGCGGGACGCGCGTGTTTCGGTGGTGATGATCTCGCAGGGCTCCTCGGAACATTCCATCTGCTGCGTCGTGCGCGAAAGCGAAGCACAGGTGGCGCGCGTCGCCCTCGAACACGCCTTCGTGCGTGAGCTGGCGAACGGACAGGTGCAGAGCGTCCAGCTGACGCGGCGCATCAGCGTGCTGGCGGCCGTCGGCGACGGCATGGCAGGTACGCCCGGCGTGGCGGCCCGGCTGTTCGAGACACTGGGCCGGGCGCGCGTCAACATCCGCGCGATCGCCCAGGGCGCATCGGAGCGGAACATCTCGGTGGCCATCGCCAGCGACGACGCCGACAAGGCCCTGCGCGCCGCGCACGCGGGCTTCTGGCTCTCGCCGCAGACCCTTTCGGTCGGCGTCATCGGCCCCGGCAAAGTCGGCGCGGCACTGCTCGACCAGATCCACGCCGCGGTCGGCCGCCTGAAGCAGACGGCCAATCTCGACCTGCGGCTGCGCGCCGTCGCCTCGCGCCAGAAGATGTGGCTCGACGAATTCGGCGAAACTGGCAACTGGCAGCAACGCCTCGCCGATTCGCCAACCCCGACCGATCTCGATGCCTTTGTGCGTCACCTGCAATCGGCCCACCTGCCGCACACGGTCATCATCGATTGCAGCGCCAGCAACAGCGTCGCCGAGCGCTATCCCGAATGGCTGGCCGCCGGCATCCACGTCATCACGCCGAACAAGCAGGCCGGTGCCGGCCCGCTCGAACGCTACCGGGCGATCCGCGCCGCCTGCCATTCCAGCGGGGCGCGTTTCCGCTACGAAGCCACGGTCGGTGCCGGACTTCCGGTCGTCACCACCCTGCGCGACCTGCTCGATACCGGCGATGAGCTGGTCGCTATCGAAGGCATCTTCTCCGGCACCCTGGCGTGGCTGTTCAATCGGTATGACGGCAGCAAGCCCTTCTCCGCCCTGGTGCGCGAGGCACACGCCATGGGCTACACCGAGCCCGACCCGCGCGACGACCTCTCCGGCACGGACGTTGCGCGCAAGCTCGTCATCCTCGCGCGCGAAGCCGGCAATGCGCTGTCGCTCAACGAGGTGCAGGTGCAGAGCCTCGTGCCGGAAGGGCTGCGCTCCGCGGCAGCCGATGCATTCATGGCGCGGCTGGAAGAACTCGATGCACCGATGGCCGCGCGCCATGCGACGGCCACCCGGGCCGGCAACGTTCTGCGGTACGTCGCACGCCTGGACAAGGACGGCAAGGCGAGCGTCGGCCTGGTCGAGCTGCCCGGCGACCACGCCTTCGCGCATCTGCGCCTGACCGATAACATCGTGCTCTTCTCCACGCGGCGCTACTGCGAAAATCCGCTGGTCGTACAGGGTCCCGGCGCCGGGCCGGAGGTCACTGCCGCCGGCGTCTTCGCCGACCTGCTGCGCGTCGCGGCCGCACTGGGCGCGCGCGTGTAGCACACGGGCACGGACGCTTTGCACAGGCCCGCCGCATCCTGCGGCGGCGCCCGTGCGCGGGCCGTACCGGAGACTGTATTTCTTCCGTTTCAGCGTGATGGGCCTATGTCACAGACGATTACCGCCTTTGCACCCGCCTCCGTCGGCAATATCGGCGTAGGCTTCGACATCCTCGGGCACTCGCTCGCCGGACCCGGCGACCGCGCCACGGTCCGTCGCACCGACACCCCCGACGTGCGCATTTGCGCCATTCGCAACGCCAGCGTCGAACTGCCGCTGGACGCCGCCAGCAACACCGCCGGTGCCGCATTGATCGCCCTGCGCGAATCGCTGCAGCTGCCCTATGGCTTCGAGGTGGAACTGGACAAGGGCATCCCGATGGGCTCGGGGATGGGCGGCTCCGCTGCGTCCTGCGTAGCAGCCCTGGTCGCCGCCAATGCCCTGCTGGACCAGCCGCTTCGCGCGGCCGATCTCTACCCCTTCGCCGTCACGGGCGAGACGGTCGCCAGTGGTGGGCGCCACGGTGACAATGTCGGGCCGATGCTGCTGGGCGGCGTCGTCCTCGCCACCGCCGACACGACCGTATCGGTACCGGTTCCGGACGAATGGCATTGTGTACTTGTCCATCCACACGCGATCCTGGAAACCCGCCGCGCCCGCGAGGCGCTCAAGGGTGCCTACGAACTGCGCGAATTCGTCGCCCAGAGCGCCAATCTCGCCCTGGTGCTCGCCGGCTGCTGGCGCGGCGATGCCGCCCTGGTCCGGCGCGGACTGTCCGACGTACTGGTCGAACCGCGCCGCGCCCCCTTGATCGAAGGATTCGGCGCCGTAAAGGCCGCCGCCCTCGACAGCGGCGCGATGGGTGCGAGCATTTCCGGGGCCGGCCCCAGTGTGTTCGCGTGGTTTGAATCGCGCGCCGCCGCCGAGGCCGCGGCACCGGCGATGCGGGCGGCGTTCCGCGACGCCGGTTTTGACAGCGAATCGCATATTTCCCCCGTTGCCGGTCCTGCCGCAGAGGTCATCGCATGAAGTTCGTTTCCACCCGCGGCAGTACCGCACCCACGGGGCTTGGTGCCGCAATCGCCGCGGGCCTGGCGCCCGACGGCGGGCTCTACGTGCCTGCGGTGCTGCCGCAGCTGTCGACGGCCGATTTCGCGGGCGCCGACACCCTGCCTGCGATCGCCACGCGCCTGCTCACCCCCTTCTTCGCGGGCGACCCGCTGGCGAGCGATCTGGATGCGATCTGCACCCGCGCGTTTGACTTTCCCGCGCCGCTCAAGCCGCTGTCCACGCCCCAGGACCATGTGCTGGAGCTGTTCCACGGCCCGACGGCGGCGTTCAAGGACTTCGGCGCGCGGTTCCTCGCCGAGTGCCTGTCTCGGCTGCAGAAGAACGGGCAACGCCCGCTGACGATCGTCGTGGCCACTTCGGGCGATACGGGCGCGGCCGTCGCGGCCGCCTTCCATCGCCAGCCCGGGCTGCGCGTCGTGGTGCTCTATCCGGACGGGCGCGTCTCGCCCCGCCAGGCGCACCAGCTGGGTTGCTTCGGCGACAACATCACTACCTTCAAGGTGCAGGGTTCGTTCGACGACTGCCAGGCGCTGGTCAAGCAGGCGCTCAATGATGCCGACCTGCAGGCGATCACTCCGCTGAGCTCCGCCAACAGCATCAGCCTGGGCCGGCTCCTGCCCCAGATGAGCTACTACGCCGACGCGTCGCTGCGCCACTGGCGGACCCAGGGCGAGCCGCTGAACCTCGTGGTGCCGACCGGCAACCTCGGCAACGCCTTCGCGGGCGTGCTGGCCAGGGCGGTCGGCCTTCCGATCGGTCGCATCGTGCTGGCGACCAATGCCAACGATGTCTTGCCCGCGTATTTCCACGGCGCTCCCTACACCCCTCGCGCCAGCGTACCGACGCTCGCCAACGCGATGGACGTGGGCGCACCCAGCAATTTTGAACGGCTGCGCTGGCTCTATCCCGACGACAACACCCTGCGCGGCAGCTTCCAGGCGCATGCGGTGGAAGACGCCACCATCCGCGACACCATCCGGCAGCGCAATGACGCACACGGCGAGGTCTTCTGCCCCCATACCGCGACAGCCATCGCCATTCTGGCCGGCCTGCGTCGGGAAGGTGTACCGGGGCATTGGGCCGTGGCGGCCACCGCCCATCCGGCCAAGTTCGAAAGTATCGTCGAGCCGCTGGTCGGCCGTCCGGTCGCCGTACCGGCGGCGCTGGCCGAGCTGCTGGCACGACCGGCCCATGCCACCCCCATGGCGGCCCACTATCCCGCCTTCCGGGAGCGCCTGGCCCAACTACCCTGATCCCTCCCGCCACGCCGGCGCGCCAAAACACCTATTTCAACACCCGGGCTTGGCATCCCCTTCAACCCGATGTACTATGCGCCCCCTTCGCGCTGGCACGCCAGCGCGAACGATTCATTGGGGCGGTAGCTCAGCTGGGAGAGCGTCGCGTTCGCAATGCGAAGGTCGAGGGTTCGATCCCCTTCCGCTCCACCAATGAAGAACCCGAGCCGAAAAGCTCGGGTTTTTTTTCGCCTGCGGCACGGCACGCCGGCTACTCGGTACCGTCGCGGAAGGCGAGTTCGGATTACTCCTCAGCAACCGTGACGTCACGCACCTCCGGACGGCTTCGGCCGGTGGGAAACCACGCCGGGGCGGACCGGTCGCGCTAAACTGCCGGATGTTCCGCACTGCCCGCTCTCACGTTGGCGCGAGCGGCTTCACAGCGAAGTAGTTTCCGGAATTCTGCGCCCAGTGACACTGGATTACGCCACTCTCGACGCACTGCGCGCGCACCATCCCGCGTGGAGGTTGCTTCGTTCCGATCACGCAGCCCTCGTGGCCAGTTTCCTGCACCGGGTCTTTGTCGCGCCCAATGTGCGCGCGGTCGCCGAAACTGACCTCGCCGAGGCACTGGAAGACGAACTGTTCGCCCTGCGTCAGCGCAACGGCGACGAAGCCTTTCCGCGCCCTGCGCTGCACTACCTCAATGACTGGGCGGCCGCCGACAAGGGGTGGCTGCGCAAATACTACCGGCCCGGAACCGACGAAGCCCAGTTCGACCTCACGCCGGCTACCGAAAAGGCGATCGCGTGGCTGACGCAACTGGCCGAGCGGCAGTTCGTCGGCACTGAATCCCGCCTGCTCACCTTGTTTCATCTGCTTGAACAGATGCGCGACGGAACTGAAACCGATCCGGAAAAGCGCATCGACGAACTCCGGAAAAAACGTCAGGCCATCGATGCGGAGATTGCCCGTGTGGCCGATGGCGACATTCCGGTTCTTGATGACACATCACTGAAAGACCGCTTTCTGCAATTCACGCAAGGCGCACGGGAACTGTTGGCCGACTTTCGCGAAGTGGAACACAACTTCCGCCAGCTCGACCGGCGCGTCCGCGAAAGAATTGCCCTGTGGGAAGGCAGCAAGGGCGCCCTGCTGGAAGAGATCATCGGCGAACGCGACACGATTGCCGAATCAGACCAGGGCAAGAGCTTTCGCGCGTTCTGGGATTTCCTGCTCTCCAGCCGTCGACAGGAAGAACTGTCGCAACTGCTCGATCACGCGCTCAACCTGGGCGCCGTGCAGGAGCTGGAGCCCGACATGCGCCTTCGCCGCATCCACTACGACTGGATGGAGGCAGGCGAGCACACCCAGCGCACGGTCGCGCAACTGTCGCAGCAGTTGCGGCGATTTCTCGACGACCAGGTCTGGCTGGAAAACCGGCGCATCATGGATATCCTGCACGGCATTGAAAGCAAGGCGATCGCCCTGCGCCAGGAACCGCCGGACGGTACCGTCACGACGGTCGCCGATATCACGTCCGATATCGAGCTGGCGATGGAACGGCCAATGTTCACGCCGGCCATCAAGCCGACGATCACGGATGCCGTTCTGCAAAGCGGCGAAATGAATGTCGACGCATCCGTCCTGTTCACCCAGGTCGTCGTGGACAGGGCGCGCCTTACCCGGCATATCCGCAACGCGCTGCAGGAACGAACTCAGATCAGCTTGCGCGAACTCATCACGACGCAACCACTGGAGCACGGACTCGCCGAGCTGGTCGCCTACCTTCAGCTAAGTAACGAAATTTTCCGCAGCGTCACCGATGAATCCGTCACGGACACCATCACCTGGCAAGCCTGCGGTGATGACGGCCACCCCGTTACGCGGCGCGCCGACGTGCCGCGCATCCTCTTCCTGCGCTGAGGCAAGCCGGAACTCCCATGGACGAATCATTCACGCCGCCGGCCACATCCTCCGCCCCGGATTTGTCGGTACTGCTGATCGGCTTGCTCAAGCGCGTCCAGTACCGGGAAGACGACGAACCGCTCTGGAGCGCCTTGCTGCGTCTGCAAGCCCGGATACGCGACTACGTCGCGGTCCTGAACCTGGAGCTGATCCTTGACGAAGCCGAGGGATATGCCTTCCTCAAGAGCCGCGCAGAGCCCGGCGAGGACGATCCTTCACCGCGCCTGCCCCGACTCATCGCCCGGCGTCCCTTGACTTACGCAGTGAGTCTGCTGCTGGCCCTGCTACGCAAGAAGCTCGCGGAATTTGACGCCGGCGGCAGCGACACGCGCCTGGTGTTGAGCCGGGACGACATTGTGGAACTGGTTCGCGTATTCCTGCCGGACGGACCCAACGAAGCCCGGCTGATCGACCAGATGGAAGCGACCATCAACAAGGTCGTCGATCTTGGCTTCCTGCACCGCCTGAAACCCTCGACAGGCACGTCCGCTCCGACGAACTACGAGGTCCGCCGCATCCTGAAAGCCTTCGTCGACGCGCAATGGCTCGCCGAGTTTGATGCCCGCCTTTCCAACTACCAGAACCAGCTCGCCAACTCAGGGGTACGCACGTGAGGAAGGTCGCCGACCCGCACATGGCGGGCCTGGATTTCATCGCGGACGACACGCGTTCCGGATTTCGCCTGTCCCGCCTGGAAGTCTACAACTGGGGCACCTTCGACAAGCGTGTCTGGACGCTGCAACTGGACGGCCTCAACGGACTTCTCACCGGCGACATCGGCTCCGGAAAATCCACCCTGGTGGACGCGATCACGACCCTGCTCGTTCCTGCGCATCGTATCGCCTACAACAAGGCCGCCGGCGCAGACAACAAGGAACGCAGCCTGCGTTCCTACGTGCTGGGTCATTACAAGTCCGAGCGCAACGAAGTGACGGGTACCGCCAAACCCGTATCCCTGCGCGACCACAACAGCTATTCGGTCATACTCGGCGTTTTCCACAATGCGGGATACGACCAGACCGTCAGCCTGGCCCAGGTGTTCTGGCTCAAAGATGCCCAGGGTCAACCGGCCCGCTTCTTCCTCGGTGCCGAACGCGGTTTGTCCATCGCATCCGACTTCTCCCAGTTCGGCACCGATATCGCCCAGCTCCGCAAGAAGCTGCGTACGACCGGCGCGGAGCTGCACGACAGTTTCCCGCCCTACGCAGCCTGGTTCCGGCGCCGCTTCGGCATCGAGAACGAGCAGGCGCTGGAGTTGTTCCACCAGACGGTATCCATGAAGTCGGTCGGCAATCTGACGGATTTCGTCCGCAGCCACATGCTCGAACCGTTCGAGGTGGCGCCGCGGATCCAGGCGCTGATCAGCCACTTCGACGACCTGAACCGCGCCCATGAGGCGGTCCTCAAGGCACAGCAACAGGTCGATTGGTTGACGCCCCTGGTCGCCGACTGCGCGCGACACGCCTTGCTCGTCGACGACATGCAGATGCTGCGTCACTCCCGCGATGCACTGCGCGGCTATTTCGGCACTTTGAAACAGGCGTTGGTCACCCGGCGCCTGGCACAGCTGGCTGAGGAGTGGATACGTGCCGACAGCCTGGTACAACGGCTGGATGCCGTCTGCGACGAACAGGTCGCCCAAATCGACGAGCTCAGGCAGGCGATCAGCGACAGTGGCGGCGACCGGCTTGAGCGCCTGTCGGTCGAGATCCGCAAGAACGAGCAACTCCGCGATGCCCGCCGCGCCAAGTACGAACGCTACATCGGGCTGGTCAACGTGCTTGGCGAGCCCGGTGCGGCGGACAGCAGCCAGTTCCTGGCCCAACGACACCAGTTCAAGGCACTGCGGGATACCGAGCGTGCCAACGACGCAGACCTGCAGAACAGCCTGACCGAACATGCCGTCGCCCTGAGCCAGGGCAAGCAGGAGCACGACGCGCTCAGCGCCGAGATCGACAGCCTCAAGCGCCGGCGAAGCAATATCGATTACCAGCAAGTGCAAATTCGTGCAGCGCTCTGCGAGGCACTGGGGCTGGGCGAAACCGACATGCCCTTCGCCGGCGAGCTGATCCAGGTGCGTGACGAGGCGCGCGACTGGGAAGGCGCGGCGGAACGACTTCTCCGCGGATTTGGCCTTTCGCTTCTGGTATCTGATGCACACTACAAGACGGTTTCCGAGTGGGTCGATGCAAGCCACCTGCGGGGACGCCTGGTCTATTTCCATGTACGGCCGCGCCGGTCCGCCGAGCTGCCGACGCTGCATCGTGATTCGCTTGTCAGCAAGCTCTCCGTCAAACCCGACTCGCCACACTATGACTGGCTGGAGCGCGAGCTCGCCCACCGCTTCGATGTCGCCTGCTGCGCGACGCAGGAACAGTTCCGTCGCGAAACGCGGGCGATCACGCGTGCCGGGCAGATCAAGGATCCGAGCGGCCGTCACGAGAAGGACGACCGGCACCGCATTGACGATCGCAGCCGCTACGTCCTGGGTTGGAGCAATACGGCCAAGCTCGCCGCGCTGGAAACCAAGCGCCGCCAGCTGGAAGGCCGGCTCGCGGATACCGGCCAGCGTATCGCCGAGGTGCAGCAATTGCGCAAGAGCCTGGAATCACGCCTGGATGCATTGACACGCCTGGAGGAGTTCGTCGCGTTCGACGAGCTGGACTGGGCCAGCGTAGCCACGACGATTGCCCAGCTGGTGGACGAACGCGAACGCCTCGAATCCGCGTCGGATGTACTCAAGCAGTTGAACGAGCAGCTGCGCCAGCTGCAGCAGCGGCTCAAGCAATCTGAACTGGATCGGCGGGACGCCCGTGACAAGCGGGCGCGCCTGGAGCAGCGTCGCGCCGATGCCGAAGAGCTGCAACGTCAGACCGCGGAGCTGCTCGTCGAATCGACACCCGATCCGTCCCTGGCCGCAGCCCTGGACGCCATGCGCCAACAAGCGCTGGGCGACCATTCACTTACCGTGGAGTCGTGCGGCAATCGCGAACAGGAAATGCGCGCCTGGCTGCAATCGCGGATCGATGCGGAAGATCTCCGTCTCAAGCGTCTGGCCGAGAAAATCATCAAGGCCATGGTGACGTTCAAGGAAGCATTCAAGCTGGAAACGGCCGACATCGACGCCAGTCTCGAAGCGGCATTCGAATATGAGAATCTGCTCGCCCAGCTCAATCGCGACGACCTGCCGCGATTTGTCACGCGGTTCAAGGAATTGCTCAACGTCAACACGATCAACGAAATCGCCAACTTCAACGCGCAGCTCGCGCGCGAGCGCGAAACGATCAAAGACCGCATCACGCATATCAACAAGTCGCTGGGCGAGATCGACTACAACCCCGGCCGCTACATCGTGCTCGAATCCCAAGGCAGCCCGGATGCGGAGATCCGCGACTTCCAGCAGGAATTGCGGGCCTGTACGGAAGGTGCGGTGACTGGGTCGGAAGACGCGCAATACTCCGAGGCCAAGTTCCTGCAGGTGAAGGCCATCATCGATCGCTTCCGCGGCCGCGACGGCGTGACGGAACTGGACCGCCGCTGGACGGCCAAGGTCACCGACGTGCGCAACTGGTTCCTGTTCGCCGCCAGCGAGCGCTGGCGTGAAGACCACGCCGAACACGAGCACTATTCCGACTCCGGCGGAAAATCAGGGGGCCAGAAGGAGAAGCTGGCGTACACCATCCTGGCTGCAAGTCTGGCGTACCAGTTTGGTCTTGAATGGGGCGCCGTCCGATCCCGTTCATTCCGCTTTGTCGTCATCGATGAAGCGTTCGGACGCGGATCAGACGAATCCGCCCAATATGGGTTGAAGCTGTTCCGCCAGCTCAACCTGCAGCTTCTGATCGTGACACCACTGCAGAAGATCCACATCATCGAGCCCTATGTATCCAGTGTGGGTTTTGTGCACAACGAGGGCGGCCGCGCATCCCAATTGCGGAATCTGTCCATCGAGGAGTATCGCGCGCAGAAATCGGCCCAGGCTGCAGCGGTGCCAGGCGAGACGACGGCATGAGGTGGTCCGATGTCACAGACATCCGATCTCAGCTCGAGCGCCGATGGGAGAAGGGCGAACTCTTGCGCGACCTTCTGCGGGAAGCTTCGCAGTTTCCCCTGCGAATCGCGCTGCGTACACCGGATACCCGCGACATCACCGAGCGTTTCGACGCGGTCCGCGCCTGGGCATCCGGTCTGGCCGCTGGCGCACCGATTCGGCTGGAGTGGACCGAAATCCGCCATCGCGTCCAGGGTACGCAGCGCCTTCCCTGCGGCGCCTGGATCGATTCGCTCGATGGCGCTGTTGCGTGGCTGGGCAAGCAGCAAGAGATCGCGCAATTCAGGGACATCATCGCGACAACGCGCAAGGAATGCCCGGCGGCCGTAAGCTGGCTGGAGAAACGTCCCCTCGAAGCCTTGGCGCTGGCCCCGGACTGGTCGCGCCTCC
Organism: Tahibacter amnicola; assembly: GCF_025398735.1. Taxonomy (NCBI): domain Bacteria; kingdom Pseudomonadati; phylum Pseudomonadota; class Gammaproteobacteria; order Lysobacterales; family Rhodanobacteraceae; genus Tahibacter; species Tahibacter amnicola. The sequence continues at coordinate 2,166,073 of NZ_CP104694.1, read as the reverse complement.
TGGCGGTCGTGCGCTGGCTGCGTGACACGCCAAGACCAGGCATCTACTTGCGCCAGGTCGATCTGCCAGGCGTGCACTCCAAGTTCATCGAATCCCACCGGCGCGTACTGGCAGAGCTGCTTGACCTCGTCCTGCCTGCCGATCAGATCAATTCCGCGCGAACTGGTGTCGGGCACTTCTCCGCGCGTTACGGCTTCCGGGAAAAGCCTGTCCGGCTTCGTTTCCGGCTGCTTGACCCGCAGGTGAGTCTTATCCCGGGCGCGCCGGGCGCCGACATCACCCTCGACGAGCACTCGTTCAGCCGCCTGGATCTGCCTCTGCAGCGGGTATTCATCACCGAGAATGAAACCAACTTTCTGGCGTTCCCGCCCGTTTCAGGCGCAATGATCCTTTTCGGCGCGGGGTATGGCTGGGAGGGACTCGCATCGGCGGACTGGCTCACCCGCTCTACCCTCTTCTACTGGGGCGATATCGATACCCACGGTTTTGCCATCCTGGATCAGCTGCGCGCACGTTTTCCGGCCGCACGATCATTCCTGATGGACCGGGCAACACTGGAGGCCCACGCCAGCGCGTGGGGCCAGGAAGACACACCCGTACGTGCTGAACTCGGACGGCTGTCGGTGCCGGAACATGCGCTCTACGATGATCTGCGCCACGACCGCATCCGGCCCGGTCTGCGCCTGGAGCAGGAGCACGTCCGCTTCCAGTGGTGTATCGATCGGCTGGCCGGGCTCTCCTGCCAGTCCGACTGACCAACGAACCGGCGCCACGTGCGCCCGTTCGCAGTAGCATAGCCCCACCCCATCCCGTGGCCCGGGGGGACCATGGTGCAACGTCGCGACTCCTTCACCCTCCTGCGCGAACGCACGCGCTGGCGCATCGCCCTGCTGATGTGCCTGTTCGGCATGGGCATGATGGTGGTGCTGGGCCTGCTCAATGCACGCGACGGACGGCAGGATTCGGTCTTCCTGTCGATCGCCGTATTCAGTGTACTTGCGGTGTGCCTGGTGATGCTGCTCGCACTCCCACGCAGCACCGGCGGGAAGATCTATTTCTGGATCACCATCGGCGTGCTGGTCTACCTGCCGCTGTTCGGGCTGCAGCAGGGCCGGACCTTCCACTACTGGGCCTATGTGCTACCGCCGGTGCTGTTCTTTCTGATGCGGCCGAAGCCGGCGCTGGTGGCGATGATTGCCTTTGGAATCTATGCCTGCGCCATGGTGGCGCCGTTCACGCCGTGGATCGACGTGGCACGCATCGGACTGAGCTACTCGCTGCTGGTCGGCTTCATGTATACCTATGCACTCCTGGAGGAAAGCGCATCGGCGATGCTGCGCTATTACTCCGAACGCGACCCGCTCACCAATTGCCTCAACCGACGTACGTTCAACGAGACGCTGCAGGAATTCGAACAGGCCGCCAGCGATGACGGCGGCGCGGTCCTGCTGATGGATGTCGATCGCTTCAAGTCCATCAACGACGTGCATGGGCACCTGGTCGGCGACCGGGTGATCACGCAGGTCGCCGCAACGCTCGGCACGGAGCTGGACACGGGAATGGCGCTATACCGCTACGGCGGCGAGGAGTTTGCGGTGATGTTTGCCGGCGGCGATGAAGCACGCGCACTACAGCTGGCGGAGCGGCTGCGCCGCGCGATTGAAACCACCACGATCAGCGGCCTGCAGGTGACCATCAGCATCGGTGTGGCGGTGTGGGGCACGAAGGCGAGCAGCGTCGCCGCAGCACTGGATGCGGCCGACAACGCCTTGTATGCGGCAAAACGGGCTGGCCGCAACCGCGTCGAGAGTGCCAGCGCCCACGCGCCCCGTCTGCAGCGAAGCCTGTAGCGCGGCCGCGCGTCTCAAGGCTTCGCGCCGGCGGGTTCGATCGGCAGCCAGGTGACGATGTGGCCGCCGTGATCACCGATCACGACAATGTCGGTCGCGGTGGCGATGAGCGGCAACGTCATCTGCTTCAGATGCAACTTCTCGGCAGGCACCTTGGCTTTGCGCAGTTCGCCTTCCAGCGCGTAGATATGCACCCCCGCCAGCGCATCTGCCACTACCAGGTAGCGCGAGTCGGCGCTGAACGTCAGGCCCGCCACCTGCGCGGCCAGCACCCGGTCCGGCGCTACTTTGTCTTCGGCGTGTCCAAGATCGTGCAGGCGTGGCGTGCCGTCGATATCCCAGAGCGACAGACTGAAATCGTACTTGATGTCGCCGCTGCGGTTGTTCAGGCCCATGGCAGCCCAGCGCCCGTCCGGACTGACCGCGCAGAGGCTTCCGCCGCGAATGGAATACCCGCCTTCCGGGTACTTCACCGGTACGGTGTAGGTGCGCATCGGCGCCATGGAAGGTGGTGAGGTATGCGCCATCTCCATCGAATGGAAGCTGCAGTTCCAGGCGATAGCGCCATCCGGTGTGAGGCCGCCGGGGTAGATCATCCCGACCTTCCCGTAGGCTGTCAGCGCGGTCCGCTGCGACGGATCGGCGGTCGACCAGCGCTCCATCACGAATCGCCGGCTGGAGAAGGCATACACATCGCTCTCGTCCGATGCGAAGCCGATACCCGGCTCCCGATGCGATTCGTCCTTGTCCCAGTCACCGCCCTCGCGGATAACCCGCGGCGCAAGCTCGGCCACCCCACTATCGCTGTCGGCCGCGTCGAGCTGGCCGATCTCGTAGAGGGCGAGGTCCATGTTGACGCTCTTGACTGCCACATAGCGACCGCGCGGACTGAATGCGGTTGCCACCACACGCCACGAGACGCCTGGATCTCCCATGAGTCTTGCGCGAAGTTTGCCGGTCGCAGTGTCGACGAGCACCAGTTGCTGCTGGCGCGCCCCCTGTCGCGCAGCAACACCACGTGTCCGGACGGGCTGAGCACGCCGCTGCTGCGTTCGCTGGAACGCCAGCGCATCTGGTTTACCCAAACGTCCCAGAGCACCAGGGAAGAAGCCGTGGTGATCAATACGTAACGCCCGTCGGCAGTGACTTGCAGCCCGCCCATGGAACTGCTCTCGGGCAGCGTGATGGTGACGGGCTGTTCTGGTGCAGTCGGCGACGCGCAACCACCGAGAGTGAGCACACCCGCCAGGGCAAAGACCCTCGCCACACACGGGCCCGGTTCGCGCATGGCTACTCCTGGAGTCAATGGCGCGGACGATCATAACAAGCGGCGTGGAGGCATAATCGCTCACCAACAGGTCTTGCGACGACATACCGATGGCCCGGATCGGCGGCACCACGCACCGCGCACCACTTGGGTGGCGAATCCGCTGGACGGTGAGCCTGGTGCTGCTGTCCGGAGCCGTCACCGGGTCGACCACCGATGCCGACTACGCCAGTTGCATCGCCCCACTCGGTATCACCGCTGACCTGCCCTACTTTCCTGCCGTGACGACCACCTGCGAAAAGGTCGGAAAGCCCGGAGGCGTGCAGACCGCCACCGTGTCGTACAGCTACACACACTGGCTGCCCCTGTCGGTCGGGGCGGACTACGCAGACTTCCAGTCCGCCGCGAAACAATCGATGTACACGTACGTTGACCGGCACCTCACCGCGGCTGGCTTCCGGCGGACGATCGAGCCACGCGATGACCATGACTTTGGTGCGCTCGCCGCGGAATACCTGCGCGACCAGGATGGCGACACCGTACGCGCCGTGCTGCGCGCTACGGGATCGGGCGCCACCTTGCAGGTCGAACGCGGCGAGGCCGCATCACCGCCCGCTACCTTGCCACCGCCCTCTTCCGCAGCGAACTTCTACGATGCCGAGCAGGTCACGCGGCTGTTCCGGCTACCGGGCGCGACCGTCAAGCGTGCGGGCTGGCGCAGTAACGGCAATATCCGCTACGACCTGGATAGCCTGCCGGCAGACCAGTGGATCTCACCCGACTGGCCACGTCACACGCCTGCCACCTTCATAGGCAGTTCGCGCGCGATCACGATGGCGTACCCGGATCCGCTGCCCGACGTTCTTTCGCGCTACCGCAGCGCGCTCGCCCAGGCCGGCTGGAAGGCCGGTGTCGCCGACCAGACGCGCGGGCTTGCCGGCAGTTACACCACGCAGGGGCGCACGATTGAATACCTCGTCCGCGCCCACGAACAGGGCGCGACGCAGGTCGAGGTGGAGGTCGCTGATCCATGGCTGTTCCAGCGCCACGCCGCCGTCGCCGCGATCTACGCCGACGCGGACGACCGCTACACGTTCACGCCCCGCTTTGACGCGGCCCGCCAGCCCATGCCAGACACCCTGGTGCAGCTGCTGATCGCAGGAGAACGCGCACAGGATCACATCGACCGGGGCAACGACCGGACAGGCGGCATTGCCGTCTTCCCGGCGTTGGCCGAATCCATGAAGGAAGACGCCGATGCGCAGCGGCTGGCCCGCGAAGCGCAGGAATGGGCGATCACGACACTCGTCTCCCGCGGGTTTGCGCAGGGCCGGGTGCGCGGGTTCGACACGCCCGTCATTGCTGCCCAACCCACGCGCGGGTTCCAGGCCGGCGTCAGCATCGCCAATTTCCATTGCTGGACCGATCTGGATGAACGTGCCGATGGGCCGCACAAGGTCTGCAAGTGCGGCAACAACCGCTATCGCGAGCCCTTCAGCGTCGCCGAAGGAGCCTGCCCATGAATCGACGCCTGCGCAGGGGTATCGGCGTCTTGGCGCTGCTGCTGCTCACCGGTTGTGCGCCGGAGCTGCCCAAGGACCTCACGCCGCTGTTCCAGCTGGCGAGCCAGCGTGAACGGCTGGCCGGCGCCGATGTGGCCGCAATGACGAACCACGTCGTTCTCACGATCGACAGAAATGGCATTTACCACAATTGCCCTTTGTACTCCAAGTCACTGGATGCGGCCTGCCGCGCGCAGATGGAAGCGTTGGTAAGTGACGGTGCTCCGCCGTGGAACGGCAACACGGTCGATGCCAGCTCACTGCCCGACCTCCATGCCAGCCTCCAGCGGACCGGCTGGCATTGCGCGGATGTCCAGCAGCGTCCGCTCCCCTTGCGGATTGCCGCAGACGGCGCCTGGATGGACTGCGACGCACCGGGGATCCTTCCCGCCACCGTCAGCGTCCGCATCACCTGGGATACCGCGATCCCCGACCTGATACGGGTCAACCAGTCCGGCGAGTCACGCGATGTGCCGCTTCGGCTGATCCCGATGACAAGCGAGCCGCACGACGAGCAACTGCTCGTGACGGCGCAGGACAGATCGCTTCACCGCATCACGCTGGCCTTTCGCACCAGCAGTCCGCAGCATGCGCTTCCGGCCGACTTGCCCGAGCTGGATGCCGCATCGTCCGCGCGGGTGGTTGCTGTTGCCGCACGCCACCGGGATGCATTCCTGGCGGCCAATCCCCCCGGCCACGGCATTGCGCTGCTACAAACGGCGGAGCGCGCCGGCGACTATTTCTCGCGCTTGCCGGCGCCGCTGCTGGCAAAGGGGCGCGCGGCCCTCAAACCCTCGGATGACCTGCTGGTCCAGGCGACGGAACTGTTCGGCGGCTGCCGCATGAATCACCCGGAGCTCACCCAGACCTGTCTGGTCGGACGCCTGATGAACACGCCGGCATTGCGGCACTGGTTGCACGCTGCCGTGCTCGACGCACGGCAGCGCAGCGCAGGCCTGCCACCGGAACATGTGGCCGTGCGTCACCTGAATGTCGTAGAGGAAGCCATTCGCCAGGCCGGGCAATCCACCGGCGAATAGGGGCGACCTGCCTCGTCACGGCTTCTTCGAAAACTCCTTGAACGCGGCCGGCACGTTGATCTGGTCGTGCACCCAGCCGCGAATCGCATACCCCTGGAATTCGGGCAGCGTGGTCTGCGCCACGACTTGCTCCAGCGATTTGCCCTCTGCCACCCCGCGCTTGACCTGCGTCGTCAACGCGGCGAGATAGTCGATATGCCAGGCGAGGTCGCCGCGCTCCATGACGGGGCCGTGTCCGGGAACAATCTTCGCGTCCGCCGGCAGGAACTCATGCACGCGACGCAGCGTCGCCAGGGTGTCTTCCACGTGCCCGTCGAGCAGCCATGGCAGCGACGGCCTGGGCGCGATCACGGGATTGCCCGTGTACATCACCCTGGCATCGGGCACCCAGACAAAAACATCGCCGCCGGTCTGGGCAAATCCGAAGTCGATCAGGTGCACCGTCTTGCCGCCCAGGTCCAGGGTGAGCTTTCCACCGGCGGGAATCATCACGTCCGCGGCCCGCGGCTGGATCTTGTCGATTCCGCGTCCCTTGCCGAACGCGCCTTCCATGAAGGCGACGTCCTCGGCGAAGTGCTGGCCGATGTAGTCGCGTGTGGCGGCATGCTGGATCACCGTCGTCGTCGGCGGAAAATAGAAGTTCCCGTAGGAATGATCGCCGTGGTAGCTGGTGTTGACGACATAGCGGACACGCTGCTTCGACACCTGCTTCGCGCGATCGAGAACCTGTCGCGCCAGGCGCTCGTTGATCATGGTGTCGACTACCAGCACGCCTTTGCTGCCGACGACGATGCCGCTGGTGGTGGCCAAGGCGACACCGTTGGCCGCCTCGGCGGCATTGCGCGGAATCATCGCGTACACGTCCGGCGCCAGGGTGTGGCTGACCAGCTCGACGGTATTGGCATCCCAGACAGGCTCGGCCGCCGCGGCGGGCGGCAGGGCGCTTGTGGCGGCGACACCGATGACCGCTGCAAACAGGGCGGATGGAAAGCGTCGATGGAGGGGCTGTCGTTTCATGGCGTTCTCCCAGGGGAATAATGGATGCTGCGGATGGCGTAGCGGGGCTGCGGACCCACCCGGCAGTGTGGCCGGCCCGCCGCCGACTGCTGCATCATAGGCCTATGTCATTGACATTATTGGTGTTATTTTGAGCACACGCTGTGCACCGCGAGAGAACGATGGCTGACCGCTACGAAGACCTGCGCACCTTTGTCGCCGTCGTCGACGCACACGGTTTCGGTGTCGCGGCCGATCGCCTGGGTGTGGTCAAGTCCGCGGTCAGCCGACGCATCCGGGAGCTGGAAGACCGCCTGGGCGCCCAACTCCTGCAACGCTCAACGCGCAGCATCAGCCTGACGGGACCCGGCCAGGAGTTCTATGAACGCGCGGTGCGCATCCTGGCCGACCTGCACGAGGCCGAGGCCATCGCCTCCGCCGCGCGCACCGAACCTACCGGCGCGCTGCGCGTGGCCGCGCCGATGTCGTTCGGCGTGCTGCATCTGGCGCCGGTAATCGGCGAGTTTCTGGATCGCCACCGCCAGATGCGGGTGGACCTGGATCTCAACGACCGCTTCGTGGACCTGATCAACGAAGGCTTTGATCTCGCCATCCGGATCAGCCGGTTGAAAGACTCCTCGCTTGTCGCACGCCCCATCGCCACCATCCGCCATGCCGTCTGCGCCAGCCCGGACTATCTGCGCAGGCACGGCACGCCAGCCACCCCGGAAGATCTCGCCGGCCATCGCGGACTGGCCTACAGCAACCTGGACGAACGCACCTACTGGAGCTTTATCCAACCCGACACCGGAAAAGCATTCAGCGTCGAGGTTGCCTCAGTACTGCGGGTCAACAACGGCGGTGCGTTGCGCGAATCCGCCATCGCCGGCCATGGCGTGGCTTACCTGCCCACCTTCATCATCGCTCCGGCCGTCGAGCGCGGCGAACTGGTTCCCCTGTTGCAACCGTTTCAGCGGCCGCCCCTGGAGCTGAGCGCGGTATATCCATCCCGCCGCAACGTTCCGGCGAAAGTGCGCGCCTTCATCGCATTCCTGGCCGATCGCTTCGGTGAGGCGCCCTACTGGGACGCCATTGTCGACGCGGCAGCAGGCCCCTGAGACCACCCTGCATCCACGCCTGGCGCCGTCTTCGTAGGGAAAGTGCCGGCAGGCATCCGGCACCGGGCGTGCGGGCGGCACGCTGTCGATCCGACGAGGTTTCCATGACGTCCTCCTGCCGTTTCGAACTGGTAACTCACTGGCACATCCCCGCGCCGCGCGAAGTCGTGTGGAAAGCCATCCGCTCGGTCAACGCCTGGCCCAGCTGGTGGCCCTACGTGACGGCCGTCGAGGAAGTGGATGCCGGTGGCAGCGACGGCGTCGGCGCCTGTCACCGTCTGGACTGGAGCAGCCGCCTGCCCTACTCGCTCCGGCTGGTGACACACGTGGTCGAAGTGGTGCCACAGTCACGCCTGCGAGCCAGCGCCAGCGGCGACCTGCGCGGCGAAGGGCGCTGGAGTCTTGCCGACACACGGACCGGAACGGCCGTGGAATACCTCTGGCGCGTCGAACTGGAGAAGCGCTGGATGCAGCGCATCGCGCGGTTGGCGCGGCCGGTTTTCGAGTGGAATCACCAGGGTGTGATGGCCGCGGGCGAGCGCGGATTGACTCGCCACCTGCGCACCGACCTGCTGGCACCCGTCAGCGGCTGACGCCTGCGTCCGTGCACCGCCGCGACAGCCCGAACGTTTGCCGTCCGGGGTGGCCTTCTGCATTGCGGTGTTTACAATGCCGCCGCGATGGTCACCACTCGCGCCAGTTGCCGGCGACGTCTCCTTCGCCGATATCCAGTCCTGCCCAGGCACAGGCCTGGTCGATCAGTTCACACAGGTCTTCACGCTCGCCGGTTTCGATGAGCCCGCCATCCGCCCGGTCATTCAGGGCATTGATGGCCAGCACCGCCGTTTCAGCCGCCGCCATGATCGCCGGCGTATCGCCCTTTGCTTCCACCAGCCGCTGCAGGAAGGTTTCCAGCAGCACGTCGCACTTGCCGACATAGCGGACCATGCTGGATGAAGGCCCGTTGACGCTCTCCTGGTAATTGCGCATACGTTCGATGGCCGACTGCTTGAGCTCGGACAACGTAGACGGAATTGACATTGCCACTTCTCCATTTCCATGCCTCGATCGCCACTCCGGGAGAAAACCGGTCACGGCACTGCGGGCGTTCCGGCCGGCACCGTCGCAAATGCGCGGTCGGCCCACTGGCGATACAGTCGGAGCGCAGCAGCGCGGGGATAATACTTCGACCGAAGGGGGCTATGCCAGAGCCCCTTGCGCGATGCGCGATGCGGCGCTGGCGTATCTGCGCCGCCCCGTCCTGCCTTGAAAATGCCACAACCGTCCGAAAAGATGCCGCGCACTCCCCGAGCCAGCACACCGCCATGCACTCTCCGAATACGCCACGCCGTGTCTTCCTGCTTTCCCTGCTGCTGGCAACGGCATTTCCGCTTCAGGCGGCAGGCCCGACGGGGGAGGAAGAGTCCTACAGCGTCGTCGCCGCCGGCACCTGGCCCCTGGTTCTGTCGGGCAATGGCGAATGGCGTGTGCACAGTGACGGCAGCCGCGTGCTGCACCGGACCAACCTGGCGACGCCCGATCAGGACCAGCGGATTCAATTGCCGGGTGCGCCACGCCTGCTGTCCGCCTCGCGCAGTGCACAGAAAGTGGCCATCGCGTTCAATGAATATTGCGTTGCCATTGCCGACTTTGGCCCGCCGTCCGCGGAATCGCCCGACGCGGTCGCCTTGCAATGGATACCGTCGTCGCTCCTCGGGCAGACGGCAACCTGCGACGCGCTTCCCGCTGACTATCCCGGATACCAGTGGAATACGCTGGCCATCGCACTGTCCGGCGACGGCAAGCGCCTTGCCCTGGCAGGCGCCGGACGGTTCGTTGTCATCGACACCACGACGATGTCCGTCCTCCAGGAGTTTCCCGCCGCGCGAATCGTCAAGCTGCAGTTCCTCGACCAGGACCGCAAGCTCTTCCTGGCCGAAGGAGTCTTCGGTGAATACTGGGAATGGGCGCCCGATCCGAGCGACATGCGCTATGCCGTCCTCGACCTTGCCTCCCGGCAACTGCTGCGCTTTGAACGCACGGCCACGACCACCCTGACCACCACCGACTTCCAGTCCACCTTCAGCGAGCAAACGGGCGAACTGCTAGCCCTGGTCCTTGATCGGACTGGCGAGGCAGACAAGGCGGCCGTCACGCTGCGCCAGGTCAATCTCAAGCAGTGCGGACCGGACACCGCACAGCCGCTCGCCCTGCCGCAGGGCCGCTGGGTGCAGATGGCCGCCGACCCGCTGGGACGGTGGTACGCGCTGCTCCACGAGGAAGACGACACCGCGGGGACTTCCGCACTGAGCGTGTTCGAGCGCCACAGCGGCAAACCGGCGAAAACGTGGCGCCTGCAGCAGGAAATCCGCTCGCTGACCGCGACCCCGGACGGCCGCCAGTTGCTGGCCACGACACGCGCACAGCTTCCCGCCGAGCCCACGCCCGATTACCGCCGGGTCGGCGGTGGGGAGCTGAGGGCCTTCGACATTCCCGCCTCGCTCCTGGAAGCGGCGAAAGTGGAAACGCTCGCATGGAGCCGCGAAACCTGCCGCATCGAAGACGAGACCGCACAGGCGCGCAGCATCGACCGCCACGCATCACCGGCCGTTCGTCGCTTCACTACCGCGCTGACGCGGCTGCCGGACGAGCGTTTCAGGCAATTTCCATCCGAGGAGAATCCAGATCCTGCACGGTGCTCCGAGGAAACCCAGCAGGAGACCTGGGGCGTGACGGCATCCGGCGAATTGTGGATCGACCGGTTCAACCAGATGGAGCACGTCGACCTTTCCAGCGGGAAGGTTCTGGACACCAAGCCACTGCCGCGCACCCGGCAGCGCTGTGCCAGCCTCGTCTTCGATCCCTTTGCCGTCCTGGCTTTCGAGGGCGATACGGTCGCGCTACGTGCCGTCGAGGGTGAGCGCCGTGTAGTGGCCGCGCGTCCGGGCTGGAGCGCCACCCGACTGGAAGTCGGTCATGGCCGCGCATTCGTGCATTGGAAGTCGCGCACGGTCGACGCCACCACCAGCCAGGCCGGCTATGTCGGCACGTTGCACGCCATCGACCGTGGTACGCAGATCATGGAGTTCACCGATTTCGAAGGTGAGGAATTCTCCACGCCCAACCACCTGGCGCCGACCGGCCATCCGTTGCCACCGCCCGCAGCGGGGGCCTATCTGTGGACGCAAAGCTATTTCAACAGCGTGCGCGTGCAACGAAGCGATACGTCCACGGCAACGACCACGGTGCTGTGGGACCACCTCTTTCCACGCCCGCTCGCCACGCCGGTGAACGGCGATCCCGCCAGCACGCTCGTACGTGTGGTGTCGCTCGGCGGCTCCCTCGGCGCGGCCATCTATTCGGACCACGTGGATGTGTACGATGCCGCTGCGCGCCGCCTCGTCGCGACTCTGCCGGTAGCCGGCGTGCAACGCGCAGTATTCGCGGCGCAGCCGCCCACACTGCTGCTGGAGTATGCGGCCGAATCCGGGACCACGCTGGCCGCCTACGCCCTTCCCGCAGCCGTTGTGGTCGACCCTGTGCCGTGACGCGCGGGGCGTCGCACCCACGCCGGCGTGCGGCGTGGGTGCTGCCTGTCGCTATTCCACTTTCGCGAAGACGCTCAGGCCGGTGAACGCGGTCTGCGCCTTGACGTGAATATGCCACCAGCCCATGGCGGGTGCATAGATGGTGAGGTTCTCGGTGTTGTCCGGGCCGATCGAGCGCGCATCGAAATCGGTGGGGCTGGTCCAGCGGTTGTAGCCCACGTAGATGTCCGCGTTACCGGTGCCTTCGCTGGTAAGCACCGTCAGCACCTGGCTGCCGCCCGGCACCCAGACCCAGAAGTAGGTCGATGTGCTCGAAGCGATATTGCTGCGACGGCAGTTGCCCTCGATGGTGTGCGGATCGCTGCTGGTGCATTCGGGCGCCGGCGGCGGCGGATCGAACGTGCCCTGGAAGAGACGATCAGGCACGCACTGACCGTTCATGTCGCCGTTGCTTTCGAGGTAACAGTCCACCCAGTTGGCGAACTCCCCGTTGAGGCTGGTGCCGATTGCGTCCTGCCAGTTGCCGTAGCCCGGCACGTAGCTGCCGGCGCGGAACAGGCTCACGACAGCATCGAACTTCTCGCGCTGGTGCTCGAACAGGTAGCGCGTGGCCAGGTAGCCCCAGCCGTACAGGTTTGACGAGTCGTAGTCCATCCGCAGTACGCGGGCCAGGTCCGCATCCTCGTTCAGGGCCGCCCAGGGCGCGCGGAACGACGGCTCGTTGGCAAAGGAGAACGCGATGTACTCCGCGATCCCTTCCATGTACCAGACCGCGGATTCGCGCGGCGCCGTCGGGACGCCGCAGCGGTCCCCGGTCGGGTAGTTGTTGCAGAAGTTGCCGTGCATGTTGAAACGGCCGTCGAGGTAATGCACGTATTCGTGGGTGAGGTTCCAGATACCCCAGGCGCGGTATACCTCATAGCAGAAGAAGCGCGGCACATTGCCCGGCGCCGCCGGGTCGCCCTCCAGGTAGATACCGCCGTTATTGGTCGCATTGCCGAACATGACGTAAGAGTAGGTGCGGTAGTCATCGGCCGTGTTGAACACCACGACTTCCAGCACCGCGTTGTTGTCATTCGCCACCGGCTGCCGGTTGGTCTGGAGCTTCGTGTGGAAAAAATTCTCCTCGGCCTGCATGGTCTGGCAGGCCGACGTGAGCTGCGACGGCGTCAGTCCCTGCGCACGGATCCGGATCGACGTTCCGCAGTCCACCGGTGCGGCAAGCAGGTTCTGGTCGAGCTCATCATGGAAACCGCAGACGCCGTAATAGCTGCAATTGCCCTCGTCGTAGTTCCATGGGTCGACGACCGAGGCTGCCACCACCTTCAGCACGCCACCGCGGCCGACCAGGGGGAACTGGTCGATGATGCGCTTGACCTGCGCACGGCCGACATCGCGCGTGGCGCCGTAAGCGGCGTCGGTGAAGCGAGTCAGCTCGCGCACGGAATCGATCAGGATGTACTGGCGCGGCGCATCGGCCGTTTCCGGATAACCGGCCGCGGGATCACCCAGGTCGTTGCGCTGGTTGATGATCAGGTTGGCCAGCGAGACGATGATCTGCGGGTCGGCCCGGACAGCGGCCTGGAATTCCGCATCGTCGCGGCCGTTGTACAGCACGTTGTGCGCCGAGGTGATCGAGTTGCGCATCGCCCAGCCACTGAAGGATGGGCCATAGGCGTCGAGCAGGCGACGCATCAGCCCCACGTTCTGGCCGAAGGTATGGGAACTGTGGATGAGCGTGATCACCTCGCCAAGGATCACGCCGTGGCCTTCGTTGACATCCAGGAAGTGCGAGTTGGCGCCGAAGGCGGCGATAGCGTTGCCGGCCGCGCTCTTGAGCGCCCCGGTGTAGGCCCAGCCGGGTTCATCGCGATGCTGCCACTGCACGTAATAGCCGGCGCGCAGGAACATCACCAGCTGGCGCATCTGGTGCGTGTTGTCGCCAGGATAGGTTGCCGCGTCACCCTGCATGGCATTCGCGACGGCAATCATCTTTGCTTCGCCGAAGATAGCAAGCGCCTGGTCCGCGGGCGGCGCGAACAGATCGCCATTCACGCAATCGATGGGCGATGCGCGCACGGCGCTGACGAAGGCCGCATCGGTCGCATTGGCCAGCGCGGTGAAGTCGCAGGCCTGCCGGACTGCCGGCGGGGCCGGTCGTGAATCGGCATGCGGCGAGAGGTTGTAGTCGAACGCGGTACGCGAAACCTCGCCGATTGGCGGAAGATCTCTCGGCGACACGCGACGCGTCGAAAGGTGGTTGTCAGCCGTACGTTGTGCCGCGATGGCGGCGGGCGAAGGCATCGGCGCCGTCGCGGCAACGGCGTCGCTCGTCGCGAACACCGCTGCGCAGGCAGCAATGAGCAAAAGCGCCCTCGCCCCGCGCCGGACGGGCGGGTTTGGATTGTGCATGGGGTCACCCTGGTTATTGTTGTGAGAGACCGTCTGTACTCAGACGGCCGGGCTATGCCGTGCGCGGGCACCCCCTCCTGGGCAACCCACGCCCCATCCTGGCGGCATCCAGTGATCGTAAGGGGGCGCGCTGCCGGGATGCGCGCCTTTCCCTCGCGCATGCGCAAGGATTTTTGACAAATGCGCGACCGTACGCAACACGGCAATCCGGCGCTTGTGTATTAATCTACTTAGCCGATTTCAGTGCATCGGCGTATCAGTGACCACTGGGACAGGCGTTTCCGATGCATCGGCCGCAGGGACCAGCTCGTCGCGTCGCAGACGGTCCAGGGTGTCTGCCAGCCTGGCCATCTTGTCCTCGCCTTCCGCCAGCTGCGCCGGATCCAGGCCCATCGCCCGCGCGCGCTGCAGATCCTGCTGCATGCCGGCCAGCGCGATGCCGGCCTCGCGCTCGAAGGCCGCGTACATCGCTGCCTGCTGGCGCGACTCGTAACGCCGGTAAGCCTGAGGATCTGCCAGTTCCACCGGCGTGGGCGGCTCGCGACGGAATTCGTGCCGGTCGGGCGCGAGCGGCGGCGTACGCGGATCGCCACCATTCATCGCCTGGGCGAGGCTTTCGGCATCCTCGGCGGCGACGCCGGGTACCCGAACGGGCGTAGCGACAAATGGCTGGCGCGAGGGCGCGGTACCCGCTGGCCCGGACGGTGTGAGCGCAGCCGGACGCGGCAGCGTCGGTGGCATCTGTCCGGTCTGAAGGCCCGCAGGATCAGGCACGGACGCCGCCCCCGCGGTTGTGGCAACACCCTCGTCGCGCTGTCCTGTCCATAGCGCCGTCGCACTGGCGACCAGCCCTGCTGCCAGTGCAGCGTATCCGCGCAGTCGCATGTCAGCCGTCCCTGGCGGGCGCGACGACGACCGTCGTCGCCGCGCGCAACCGGTCACGCAGCGCGGTGTACTCGGCCCGGGCGCGGTGCTGGGCGATGGCGACCGATGCCTGGTACCTCACCGTCTCCGAATCGCGCGGAAACGGTTCGATCGCCTGTTCGTGGACGAACGGAATCTCCCACGCCGCGGCTGCATCCGCCGGTGCGGGCTCGCGTACCGGCACGCCGATCCGTCCAGGTCGCTGCGCGAACACGAGCTCGGTGAGCCAATGGGTGTCGTTCCTTCGCGCGAGCCACCCCAGCTGTCCGCCGGCGGCGGCGTCGGGCGCAACGGAATGCTGTCTGGCGATCTCGCCGAAATTGCTGCCATCCGGCTTGAGCAGGGCGGCCACCTTCTGCGCGGTGGCCTCATCGGCGACCCGGATATGACTGGCCCGCACCCGCGCGACCTGCTGGAACTGGTCGCGGTGTGCGTCGTACCAGGCGCCGACTTCCTCCGGCGTCACGCGTGCACGCAGCTGGCCCAGGTAGTCACTGACGTCGTGAATATCCGCGCCGATGCCGAACTGCCCGCGCAGCGCGCGCGTGTATTCGCGGTCACGCAACGTTCGCTCCAGCTCGTCGACAACCCGGCCACCCAGTGTGGTGTGCGCCCAGTGCCGCGTCATCCGTCCCATCAGGTGCTGGCGGGCCTGCGCGCGCAGGAAGTCGTCGTCCAGCCCATGCAGCTGCATGCGTCCCTGGACGTTCTGCCGGCGATATACGTCGTACAGCGAGATCACAGCCTCGGCCTCGCCACGCAACTGGTAGCGCAGGACGACCACTTCGCGCGCCTTTGCGGCTGCCGTGGCGTCGAGCGCGTAGTCCAGCCGCAGCGCCCCCGGCTCGCCGAGGACCGCAACGAGCGCACCGCGCGACAGCACCGGCGTCTCCAGGATGGCGCCACTGGCGTCATCGCCATAATCCTTCCGCAGGGCGGCACCCAGCGGCTCGCGGAAGCTGCCCTGGATCAGGGATGTCAGCTGGTCTTCGATCAGGACATCGGGCGCGAAGCCGACGCGCTGCTCGGGAAACAGCGTGGCGTCATCGTAGTGTTCGCGGGCATAGTCGCCGAGGATGCGCCGTTCGACGATGTCGTCGACGATCCGGTCGACGGGCATTTTGGGGCTTTCGCGCCGGGCATAGTCAATCAGCACCGACAGCGTGCGTGGTTCGAACCGGGCAGCGCCCACCGTCAACGCTGGCGTTCCTTCACCTGCGCCGACCGCCGTGCTGCCCAGGACCAGGCACAGCAGCGCCAGAACGCGCCGCCCCCAGCGGGGCGGCGCACCTGCAGCCGAATCACAGCGCATGAATCAGGGCACCCGCGCGACGCGCTCGGCCGCGCAATTGAGCACGGACACCGTCATAGCGATGGCATGGGGAATCGCCTGCCGTGCGATCCGCGAGCGGTCATCGTGGGCCGTCGACGACAGCACCACGCCGCCGATGCGGTACGAGTAAGCACCGCCCTGGGTCAGAAGTGGCCGGATATCCGTCGCAGCAGTGCTGCCGCACTGGGTGAACGTGCCGTCCTGCAGGGCTGCGGTGACCAGCGCCGGATTGTTAAAGCCTTCGCTGTAGTAGTAGTCGTTGACCCAGCCCTCCCACGCCGAATGGTTGTTGCCGCTGGTCATCCAGGTGTGATGCGGCTGCACCAGGTCGGTGGCATGCAGCACGTAGCCCACGGTCTGCGGCGTCGGGCGGCTGAGGAACTGCGACCACCAGTACTGGGCGAGATTGTCGATAGGCTGGAAGGGGAAGTTCTGGTAGTCGGCGTACATCTGCGCCGTTGACGTGCTACCGATGCGGTAGTTGCGCTCGGTAATGCCGTAGGTGTTGTACTTGGAACCATCGGAGAAGAAGCCGCGCATGCCGCCGCTGCCGTCGTCCAGATGATCGTTCCACAGCCAGCCGGCAGCCAGTTCGTCGACATCGCCGCGGTGGGCCATGCGGCTGTAGTCGTAGCCGCCAAAGTCATTGCCGTGCACGTCGGCGCCGCGCGTGTGGTTCTGGAAATGCCAGAACGAGGTGTAGTGCGCCAGGGAAGCGGCCAGGGACCACAGCGGCGCGCGCTGGCAGTCGCCGGTGATGGCGCCACAGATGTAGGTGTCCTGGAAGTCGTCCACGTCGTAGGCGGACTGTCCTATCGTCTGCGCCAGCTGGTCCACCGTGACGCCACCGCTCTGCGCCCACGCCGCGAGCTTGGCGTAGCGCGTGGTGGCCGGATTGTTCTTCATGTATTGAACCGCATCCAGGACGATGCGCCGGTGCGTCTCCTGCGACCAGGCACCCGCCTGCTGCGACACCGCGAACGCCAACATCCCTACGCCGATCACTCCCGCTAAGCGCATTCTCAGACTCCCTCGTTTTCCGACAATGAAAGCCGGCATTCCCTGGTGCAGATCCGTCACACCCCACGGATGCGCACAAACGGACGCCGGAGTATGGAAAAGCTAGGTACTTCCGATGACACAGTCGTTTCGCCGGGACGACGACATCGCGACACGGGCAGGACAGACAGACGCGGTCGTCGAGACGCCGCGTGTATACAGCGCCGGCAAATCCATTAATTGTCGGAATGCGCCACGGAGCGCAGGCGGACGGATCCCGCCGTCACGTCACCACGGCGAGCGGTCCACGTGGCTGGCGAGCAAACGGGCCCGCCCCGGGGCGCCCTGCGCCGGGAAGCGCAGAATGGGCCAACGCCCCCTTGGCTCAAGGGGGCGGCCAGGCGGCTCTCTCAATGCGTGATGCGATGCACGCGCCGCAGGTGGCGCGGATGCACCAGCTGCTCGAACAGCGCGTAGGGAATCCGGATGAGCTCGGTATGCGTGCCCGCATTGAAGGCGATCTCATCGTCGTCGGTCAGGCTTTCATCCACATACACATCCATGCCGTAGAGATTCCCGAACGGCGGCATGGCGCCGGTTTCGCAATCGGGGAACAGCGGCGCGAACTCGGACTCGGGCGCCAGTTCGGCCGACCCTGCGCCGGTGGCCTCCTTGAGCGCGCTCAGATCCAGGCGCTGGTTGGCGGCCAGCACCACCATCGCCAGGCGACCGTCGAGCTTGACGACGACCGTCTTGGCCAGGGCACTGTCGGGAACGTGCGCGCGTTGCGCTGTCTCGCGGGCGGTAACGGCTCGCGAATGATGGATGGTCTGGAACTGGATGTGGTTCTCGTGCAGGAACTGCTGCAGACGTGGCTCGGACATGGTGATCTCCCGGGTCGGTTCCCATCCGCGCGGAACGCGACCGATGGCGAGCGGACGCGGGAGATCCGGCTCCCGCGCGGGACAGGCGCGTGACGCGGAGCGTCATCGGCACCGACGGATTGCCGCCCGGGAGCCTGTCGACCAGCACGCATCGGCCTGCGCGCCGCCGGCGAGACCGCAACGGTGCGGCATCTGCCGGACCAGCTTACTCCTGCCCTCCAGACGGGCAAAGCGGGCGCCGGCGTAAACGTCTGTAGCGTCAGCCGGACGTCCACTTCAGGCCGATCACGCCGGCCACGATCAGCGCCAGACAGACCAGCCGGGACAGGTCCGGTACTTCTTTCCACCAGAGGATGCCGGCAAGGGTGGTACCGACCACGCCGATGGCCGTCCAGACCGCATACGCCGTGCCAAGCGGAACCTCCCTGACAGCCAGGGCGAGAAGGATCACGCTCGCGACCAGCCCCGCCAACGCGACCGCCAGGGGCAAGGGGCGTGACCAGCCATCGCAATAGCGCAGGGCGAGCGCCCAGCACACCTCGGCCAGGCCGGCCAGAAACAACAGGATCCAGGACATCACACACCTCGCGGAAACAGCGAGGTCGTCCTCGTGGGGAAGTTCGATCAGCCGGGCCGTCCCGGTCGCCGCTGGATGGACCGCGCCCGGGGGCGCCAGTCAGGCAGCCGGGGCGCTGCCCCGGCTGCAGGCGCGCATCATACCAGCCCGAGAAAATCGCGTTTGCCCAGATCCACGCCGTTGTGGCGCAGGATGTTGTAGGCCGTGGTGACGTGGAAATAGAAATTCGGCAAGGCCCAGGTCGCCAGGTACACCTGGCCCTTGAATTCGAACGTGCGATCGCGCACCTGGATCGTGATATCCCGGAACTCGCCGCCGACAAACTTCGCCGGATCGATCCCCTCGACAAAGCGGATGGTCTTCTCGATGCGCTCGCGCAACTCGGCCAGCGTGCTCTCGGTGTCCTCGAAGACCGGAATTTCCGTGCCGGACAGCCGCGCCGCGGCGCCCTTGGCCATGTCGCTGGCGATCTGGATCTGGCGCGATAGCGGCAGCATGTCCGGCGCCAGCCGCGCGCCGACCAGCACAGCGACGTCGAATCCCTTGTTCGTGGCATGCGCCTCGGCCTTGTCGAGAAATTTCGACAGGTTCCGCAGCATCAGGGCAAAGGTACCGACAGCGACATCATGTACAGGCAACGTCATGGCATTTCCTTGTCTTGGGATTCGATCACAGCGACCGGCGAGGACAACGGGGCCCGCGGACGATGCCAGCGGCACGGTCCGCACGGCCAGGGTGGAAAGCGACACCCGTCGCCTTTGCCCCCTGCCCCGGTTAGAATGCCGCCGCCATCCGGCCAGCCTGCCGCAAGCGGCGGCGCCGCCGAGATGGCCATCAATCGCCGGATCTCAAGGCCCCGTAGCTCAGCTGGATAGAGCGTCCCCCTCCTAAGGGGAAGGTCGTACGTTCGAATCGTATCGGGGCCGCCATCTTCAATGGCTTGCGTCATAGCGCGCCGCTTCGATTGGCCGTATTTCGCGCTGTTTTAGCACAGCTGGCGCAGCTCACCGACGTGCCTCGCCCGCTGACCTCAAGCGTCGGCCAGGGACGGGAACCGCGAAACGGCGTGCACGGCGCATCTAAATCCTTTGATGGAATGGCCGGCCGGTGGCCATCGAATCCGTGTTCCCGAACAACGGTACAGACTTCCGTCGTGCATCTGATCCACAGCAGCCCTGAGCTGGCCAGCTGAAGGACCGCAAGGTCGTCGCCGCCGCGATCCGACCGATCTACACGGCGGTGAGCACAGAGGCTGCGGCCTGGCGACGCGTGCGGGTGCGCGTGATCCCGTTCCCCGAAGGACGGCATCGCACCGCCCTTCGGTATGTTCACTGACGGTACCTACTGGAAGCCGTCACGGAAGATGGCGTCGGTATTGTAGGGCAGCTTGGCGACACTGTTGCGCGCGGTGTCGCCGAATTTCATCAGAGCTGCGCCCACATAGATGCCGTCGCTGTCGGTGCCGACGATGCGTGCATCGACAAGAGCGGGGTTCCACTGAGTGTCGAGGTTGCCCTGGCGATCGAACTTCGCCAGGCCGGCGGCGAAAGGAATACTCCAGGCTTTGCCGCTTGAACCATTGAAGTAGACTGAACCATCGGCACCGACGACAACGTCTGCGACCTCGCCACCGGGATCCAGCTTCACGCCCCAGCGCATGTCCGGCAGTCCTGCGCCCTGCGTGGAAAACCGGCCGAGAAAGGGATACGCCTCATCGTCCACATACTGGACGCCACCGATGTAGATGCCATCCACGCCGTCCACGTCCATGTCCCTGATGTAGCCATCAACGGGCGGGTTCCAGTGCGAGTCGACGTCGCCCGTGCCGGCCGTTGAAATCTTCACCAGGCCATTGCGATCAGTCGCGTTGACCCGGCTGAAATCACCTTCGACAAAGAGATAGTCCTGCTGGAGGGCAATGCGACGAACCCTGACGCCGGGGCGGTCCGCCGTCTCGACAAACGTAGGCGCCCACTGCGTGTTGATCGCACCGGTAGCCGACGACACGTGCCGCACAGCATGCACGGGCTGGTCGGGCTGAGCGGATCGGGCATTGCCGCCGACGTAAAGGTCGCCATTCGCGTCCAAGGTCATCGTCACGGGAATGAAACCCAATGCGGGGCTCCAGCTACGGTCGAGTGATCCGTCCGCCAGCAGCTTGGCGAGGCCAGCGCGGCGTACGCCGTCGACGTTGTTGAAATTGCCCAGAATGAAGACACTCCCGGAAGGGCCCGTCGCCATGGCAGTAACGACGCCATCGAGCACAGGATGCCAATTCTCATCGAGACTGCCGTCTGCATTCAGGCGAGCCACGTCGGTGCGCGATTCCCCGTTGGCATTGCGAAAGTAGCCCCCCAGCACCGTGCCACCACGGGAATCCCGCGCAACACTCAGTACGTCGGTGGCGACTTCCGCGTGAACACCTTTGCCGATCACCTGGCCGTTGGTGCCCAGGCGCCAGACACCCGGATTAAGGCGCCCATCAACGTCAAAGCCGCCATTGAGCAGGACTGTGTCCTTATCGAGCGTCAAGGTACTGGCGTAGAGGCGGGGCGCCAGCCAGCCCGGCATGTCGCTGCCGTCTGCTTTTGCGTAGCGTCGCAGCGCCAGCGGCGGCCGGTAGGCGGCGATGAGGTCGCCCTGCGCGTCGATCGTGATTGCGGTGGGTTCATCCGTGATCGCCGGATGCCAGGTCGTGTCGAGCGCGCCGGTAATGGCGGATACGCGCGCGAGGTTGGTCGCGGCCTACCCGCCGAGCTGCCCATAGCTGCCGCGAACAATCACCTTGTCCGCGTGGACTGCCAGTTCCACGTAGCGGTCGGCCGGTGGCGCAGCCGGGTCCCACACCGGGTCGACCTCGCCATCGGGGTTCAGCTTGGCCAACCCGTTGCGGGCCGTCCCGCCGATGTCGCTGAACGCCCCCACGACAAAGAGGTTTCCCCGCTCATCGAAATCCATATCAAACACATAGCCGCCGGCGGGCACGTTCCAGGTCGGATCCGCATTGCCTGTCCCGATGAGGAACCGTCGGATCAGATCAACGTTCATCGGCTCATCAAAACTTCGCGCGTACAACCATCCATCCCGGAGCACGAGCCCGCGATACGCACCGTCGATGCCGACGCCCCACTGGGAATCGGCAATGGCCGGACCGCTGGGCGGAAATCGGGTGATCCCCGATTCACTCGCGATATACACGCTGGTCGCGTCCGTGGCGACCGCACCGGTGGATGCCGGCACGATGTCCGGCTGCCATTGCGGATCAAGCTCCCCATTGGGTAGCAGGCGCGCCACATGGTTGCGCGGAACCCCATTGATGCGATGGAAGATGCCGGAAACCACTAGGCCGCCATCAGGCTGCCCGACGGCATCGTTGATAAAGCTGTCGTTGCCGAGGAACACATGGGGGATCGGTTCGGGCTGCAGGCCGGTTGCGGCGGCGGTAGCGCAAAGCATGCCGTACAACACGGGAACACCGGCGAGTGCGTGCCGGTTTGGAAAGCGCTTCAGGCGTTGGCGGACGGGGTTTGTCTGGGAGTAGCGAGCAATCTTGCTCATGGAGTAGTCCTTGAGTGGGGTTCGGCCCTTCTGTTCAGGAATGACGAGGGCGGAACGCCGCTGCCACGTCATGAACTGCCGACCAGCGCTGTATAGCCTCGCCACAACGGTCGTATGGACGAGGAATACAGTGCCGTGTCCATTTTTCCCGGATTTGGACAAGGGGATCCCCAACGCGAACGCAAACCGGCCGTTGACCGCCGATCGCGCGCGGTTAATTTCGATTCATCAAGGAAGGCCGGCAGTGCGTTGCACCGGCGTCACGGCGGACCTGGTGTTGATGTGGACCGATACCGGAGAACCCGTCGGTGCCGCTGAGGCCGCCATGGCACGGAAACCTGCCGAGATGGCCACACCAGGCAAACACGCTATCGCCAGGTCGCCAGCCCTGACGCGGTCGCCTTGCATGCCGCTCTTTCCAGTTTGATACTCCGCGACACCGTGGCTGTGGCGACCGACATACCCCGCCCTGCCTCGTGGATCGTTCCGTGGCATCCGGGATGAAGGCATGGCCATTGATCCGAAATGGAGCACCATCCGTGGTTTCGGCGAAGTCCACTACTTCAATGTGTCTTATGTGGTGTTGATCGCGGTGCCGATCCTGGCGCAGGTGCTCCACTTCAGCTCGGAACCGATGTTACCGATGAGCGTGCGCTGGCTGTATGCGGCCAGCGTGTTCTACGCCATCGGTATCGCCGTCTATCAGTACCAGTGTCCCGATGAGATCAAGCGCTATGCCTCGGCACGCGACTACATCCAGGACATGTATGACATCTATCTGCGTTCCAATCCCCATCGCCGGTTGGAGATCGTGCGGACTCAGCTCGTCAAAGACCACCAGACGCTGCAGCGCATTGCAACGGCAGAGAACGAATTGACTACGGCGGAGCCCGGCCGCGCGTTGCGACTCGCGCAGGAACGGCTGGACAGCCTGATCGACACCCTTTATCCGCACGCCATTCAGGCCCATCTGAACAACGACTACCACAGGCTGGACGCCACCGCACGACGATCACGGCTGTGTTCTTTCGCCGCCTACCTGACCGGTACGATCGTGCTGATCGCCCTGCTCGCCGTGCGTAGTGCCTGCGTCTTCTTCGGCTACTGCTGACTGGAGTTCGCCATGCTGATACAAACCCGCTTTACGGCCAACGATGAACTGATGCTGGCGGCGTACTCTCACGACGACCGTGAGTTAGATGACTTACGCGAGACCGTGAAGCAAGCGGGTATTCGGGACGACGCGGAAGCGTTGGACGATGACGCCAACGGACGCCCTGGTATCGGCTACCAGCTGACCTACGACAAGGTCATGCGTCTGGAGCAGGTGCTGGGCGGGCGTTTCCTCCCCAGCGGAACCTTCGTCAGCACACTCGCCAGAACGGGCAGCAGCTATCGGTACGCGTGCCGCGAAATCACGGTGTACGGCACCGGCCCCGGTTGCGAATCCATCCTGGCGGGAAGCCCGGGACTCGCTACGGTTGTCTGCGCAACAACAGCCAGCAGGAAAGGTTGGTTTGGGGGTAATGCGGCCCTTGGAAGTTGTCCGTGAGCGTCATTCGCGCTGCGGCGCGTCCGCAACCGGCCCGGCGTAGTTCGGATCCAGCGCCTGGTTGATGAGGTCCGCGAGCCGAAAGCCCGCCCGGCGCACGCGGTCTTCGGCGACCGCACCAAAGGCCGTGAGGTAGGCGGCGTTGATGGGCTGCGTTCGCTGGTTGTCCTGGGAATCGAGGGTGGGCTGCGTCGTGGAATAGTGGCATTCACTGCCTTCCTTCACGCAGTACTTCACGTCGGGTTGCAGCGTGACCTGGTACGACTCGTCCGCCCAGGCGCGGGCGTCGGCGCCGAGAAAGGACTTTTCCTCGGCCAGCGAGGTATTCGCGAGCAAGGTATCGACGGCCCGGTAGGTGATGGTGCGCCGCCCCCACGTCGTCTTGAAATCGACCCTCTGGCGTACGCGCTCGAACATCCGCGCTTCAAGAAGGCAGTTATCCCAGACCGCGTGCAGGCTGTCGGGGCGATAACCCGAGGTGCCGCAGCGGGCCTGCATCTGCACCTTGATCCAGTTTCCGCCGCGGTCGTCGGCGAAGGAGATATGCAGCGGCTGGTGGATGTCCCCGATCCAGTGACCGAGTGACATCAGGGAGAACACGCGCTCTTCATCCGTGCGGCCGGCGTCTTTCAGGATGCCGAAATCGCGCTGGATACCGGCAAGAATGCACTCAGTGCCGTTGGGGCAGGCTTCATGGATCGCCGTCGTCGAACGGTCGATATTGATGAAGTGATCGCTCGGATGCTTGCGCGGTACTTCGTCTTCTTCCAGGCACCCGACATTGAACGACGTGTACGTGCGATCCGGCACATTGCCCTTGCCTTTGACGAGGATGCCACCGCTGTGGCTGCGCATCAGCGTCTGCAGTGCCACCCGCGCGTCGGGAGTCAGGTTGCGATAGGCCAGATCGCAGACGGTGAGGTGGCCAAACTTCCCCCAGGACTGCGCAACCGGCGAGACACCCAGTCCAAGAACTGCCAGCACAAAGGCAAGGCGGTGAGCGCGCATGATCCTCTCCCCACAGCGCGTTGGATGATCTCAACAGTGCCGCCAGCGACGTCGACCTCTCACCGGCTAGGCATCGCTGCGCGCAGCTGATTGGCCGCATACGCTCGCCACGGACGCCATGCCTCTGCCCGTTCGATCAACTCACCAACCGAGGCAATGCATCCTGCTACTGCCCGCAACACGGCCTCGTCCTGGTGCGCAAACACATCGGTCTCACGCCAGAGCCGCAGGGCGATCTCGTGCGCAAGGGGTTCATCAACGCCAGCGCGCTCGGTAAGGCGCTGCACACCCTCCTCAAGGCTGTCGCCCGCATCGAATGCATGCGGATCGACAACCGCCATGCGAGCAATCGCCGCGATGGCACGCCGCTGTGCGACAGAAATCCCGAGTCTATCCAGCGGTGATGCGGACACCTGCGCAGGATCGGGAAACTGCCGCGTGATGCCAGCAGCGCCACTGTCACGGCAAGGCTCGCCGAGCGCGGCGACCAGCGCGGCGCCGGTTTGTGCGCTGCTATCAGTGCACTGCCAGCAAAGCACGGTACGCACCGCGCGCTCGAAGCCATCCCATGGGCCGGCCACTCGAATACCCGGGCGTGCTGTCACAAGCCCTGCGAGCAAGCTGTCGCCCTTCAGATGTTCACCAATCGCCAGGGGATCCGCCGCCAGATCGAACACGCGGCGCGGTCGCGCCACAATGGCTGACAAGTGGGAGAAATCAGAAACGCGAATGGTGGCCTCCAGCGCGTTCCCATCACCCGGCCGAACCGACACACAGCCCCGCGCCGCGCCGATGGCAATGCTGCGGTGATACACCGACGCATCGACATGTACCACACCCGTCAGTGCCTGCGGCTTTTTGCTGGACAGAGCGTCACACCGCCACTGAAGCGCCAATAGCAGTACTGGCAGCCCGAGCCAACATCGATAGACACATCCTGGGCCCTCAAGGGGAATCCATAGGATGCCCCTATCCGCGCTGCCCCATGCCCGACACCGCACACATTCTTTCATTACTTGCTTTTGCTGCTATTTTGCGTTCATTCTTTTATTGCGCGGCGTCATCCGTGCAGCGTTTTCCGTTGATAGCCTTTTGCTTATTGCCGCGCTTTGCCCATGGGTCGAACCTACCGGGTCGTTCGACCGCTAGCCACTACGAATGCGATGGCCGGCGTACCGGCCTGCGCCCGTGCGGATCGTCATCGACGGTTCCAACCAGCCAAGGGGTAGACTATGAAACGCGCAATGCTCTGGGGCACAGCTGTCGTCTCGATGCTGTGCGGATGGTCGGCGACGTTTGCCGCCGATCCCGTTTGCAAGGACAAGACGACCAACGGCTCCATCTCGCCCGCGACGAACAACATCCCGGGCGTCATGTATTTCAACAGCAAACCCAAGGATGCCGCGGCCTGCGCCATGCGCGTGGTGGACGGCAAGATCGTCGTCGATCCGGCCGTCAGCAACCCGGCCATGAGCTGCCCGGACATGGCCGCCTGGAAACTCTTCGCCGACGCCGTCACGCAGGAATTCTGGAACCGCTGGGCGGCCGACCAGCAGACCTGGCCGAACAAGCCGCTGCCGATCTGCACGGACAAGGTCACCACCAACTGCTGCAACCCATCGTCCAACAGCAACCCCGGCTACACCGACAAGGAGAATCCGGCGGTCAACTGCCCGTATTTCCCGGGTGACCACCTGGGCGAGGGCGCGCCGCGCCTGCGCGAGGCCGGCCCTTTGTCGAAGGCCCACTTCAACGCGATGGGCCGGCGTAACAGTGATGGCAACCTGCGCGCGCCGAACATTGACGACACCGGCCGCGACATCCGCCAGTCGATGGCGGAAATCGTGTTCCGCAACAAGTCCATGTTCGATTTCGTGTTCCGTAACGACATCTACCACCAGGAAGGCATCGCGGCCGTATTCAATCGCAATGCGGCAAACATCAGCGGATCGACGGCGGGGCTTCCGTACCGGCTCACCTCCACGGCCGGCGCGCTGACCGAGATCGATTTCCCGATCGACGCCGTGATGATCAAGAGCAACTGGCTCGAGAAGGGCCGGGCCCAGGCACTGGGCCTGCGTGACGATCCGAACGCGCCGTACATCAAGATGACGATCAACACGCGCGTGACCGACAACAACGGTTCAATTCTCGTCAAGGGCGAGCACTGGCTGGTGGCCATGCATATCTCGTCCAAGGACATTCCCAACTGGCTCTGGGCAACCTGGGAACACGTCAACAATCCCGGCCGCTGCGACTACATCGGCTGCAACGACTCCTACGGCTACAGCACGGCGGACAAGGTCGGCGCCAACCAGGCCACCAACTACACCACGCCCTTTGAACAGTGCGATGACCTGGACCTGGCCAGCTGGATCTTCAAGCTCAACCAGGTGTATCCGAGCGGTCCGCGCTCGGAAGGCCTGAGCGCCATCTTCCAGGGAATGGGTATCGGCACCGCCAAGGCCAGCTATGACAATCCCGAAACCCAGGCCCCCACGCCCGCCGACCGGGCCTGGCTGAGCTATCGCCTGAAAGGCTCGCAGACCGAATTCACCGACTCGACCGGCGGCACCACACTGCTGGGCAATTCGGTGACCGAAGGGGGCTTCATGCAGACCTCGTCCTGCATCACCTGCCACGCGCGCGCGGGCACCACGGCAAAGGGTACGATTCCGCTGGCGCTCGGGGTATTCGTCAACTCCCTCAACGAGACGGGCTACCTGCAGAGCGAGAACGGCACACCGGACCCGAATCTTTACTACGCCAGCAATCAGCCGCCGGCGCTGACCGTCCTTCAGACCGATTTCGTCTGGGGCTTCCTCACGGCCAACTGCCTCAACGGCGCGAGTCTTCCCTGCCCCGTACCGCCCGCCGCCGATTCGGCCAACGGCGCTAAGAAGGCCTCGCCCAAGGCAGCGCCCGCCGTGCAACCGGCCAGGTCGGCACGCGAGCGGATCCACACGGGAACGCTGCCATGAACGATGTGGAGGGCCTCTTCGTCGGCAGCTGGAGCTATCGCAGCTTTCTCAACGATCCGGACCTGCAGGTGGCGCCGAACGACCTGCTGTTCGGCTCGGGCACGATCCAGATCATGTCAGCCGATCCGGCCATCCTGGTCGGCACGATTGGCGGGCCCGGCTGGCAGCTGGCGCTCACGGGATCACGCAGCTACGGCAACCCGATGGAGATCCGCTTCCAGGGCAAGGGCGTGGTGGGTGGCGCGGAGTGGATCTACGACTACGTCGGCTGGCTGGTGCCGGCCTGGCCCAACGGCGTCAACCAGAAAACCGCGATGGTGGGCTCGATCGTCCGCGCCATTCCGCATCCGACCACCAGCCCGGACGGCAAGACCGGCACCGCGCCGGCGGGCGTGGTGGCGTCGTGGTATGCAGTGAAGCACTAGAGGCCTGACTGCACCATCGCCGCAACGGCGGCGATGGTGCACTGCGACACCTCAGAACCAGGGCTGTCGCTCTTCGCAGCGCGCGATACGCGTGGCGGCGGAAGGCTCGTCCTCGAACTCCAGGAACACGGCAGCCAGATCGTCGCGGCTCAGGCTGCTGCAGGCGACCTGGAAACCACACCGGTCATCGGGCAGGGCCGAGATGATGGTGGCCACGCGCGATACATCGCCCGCGGTGGCTGCCTCCTCGAAACGGACGCATTCGTCTTCGGTCAGTTCCGGTTGCGTGGTGCGGTGCAACCAATAGTGCTCGCTGTCGGGATACTTGGCGTAGTCCAGGATGACCACGTTGCCGACGACATCTTCGAACCAGTGTACGGTCATAGCGCTCCCTCTCGTCGATGCAGGGCCAGTATGCCCCCGGGGCCTGTATAGAAAAAGTCTTTTCGTACATATGCGATATTTCGCAAATTACTTTTGCCTTCCCGACGGAAGACGCCTATAACGGACGGATCGCCGAGACCGGCCCCGTGGCGGATTCCGCCTGCCGGGCCGCCCCGGCGTTTCAAGGGCCAGCCGCCGATCACCGCGACGACGGCCCGCGCAACGGCCCGCGCTGGGCCAGCCCCGGCGCCCGATGGAGCCATTTGTCGCCGACCCGATGGAGCCAACTCCGGCGCAGGGCGCAACCGCGCGCCACTGCACGCCCACGCCGCCGCGCACGGGGTTCCCGGGGCGGCCACGCACCCGACCGCGCCACGGACGCTCTGCTAGAATTGGCAGTCTTTCGCGCCGTCCGGCGCCCGCTTACCTGCCCTTCGGAGCTTCCATGTCCGCCTCGATCCTTTCCGCCCTCGGCCTGACCGAGATGAATTCCGGCACCTACCTCGGCAACGGCGAATGGTCCAAGACCGCCAGCGCCGGCGTGCTCGAAGCCATCAATCCGAGCAACAACGAAGTTATTGCCCGCGTGCAGGCCAGCTCCGATGCGGACTACGAAACCATCATGACCCGCGCCCAGGAAGCCTTCAAAACCTGGCGCACCACGCCAGCCCCGCTGCGCGGCGAAGCCGTGCGCCTGTGCGGCGAAGCGCTGCGCCGCCACAAGGACGCCCTGGGTTCGCTGGTCGCCCTGGAAATGGGCAAAATCAAGCCGGAAGGCGACGGCGAAGTGCAGGAAATGATCGATATCGCCGATTTCGCCGTCGGCCAGAGCCGCATGCTCTACGGCAACACGATGCACTCGGAGCGCCCGGGCCATCGCATGTACGAACAGTGGCACCCGCTGGGCATCGTCGCCGTGATCAGCGCCTTCAACTTCCCGGTGGCCGTGTGGGCATGGAACTCCTTCCTCGCCGCCATCTGCGGCAACATCACCGTGTGGAAGCCCTCGCCCAAGACTCCGCTCTCGGCCATCGCCGCGATGCGGATCTGCAACGATGCGCTCAAGGCCGGCGGTTTCCCGGACATCTTCTTCCTGTTCAATGACGCTGGCACCGACCTGGCGCAGAAGTTCGTCGACGATCGCCGCATCCCGCTGGTCAGCTTCACCGGTTCCACCCACGTCGGCCGCCTGGTCGGTGAGCGCGTCGCCAAGCGCATGGGCCGCAGCCTGCTCGAGCTGGGCGGCAACAATGCCATCATCGTCGACCAGACCGCCGACCTGAAGCTGGCGATCCCGGCCATCGTGTTCGGCGCCGTCGGCACGGCCGGCCAGCGCTGCACCACCACGCGCCGCCTGTTCGTGCACGAATCGATCATGGAGGACGTCGTCGGCAAGCTGGTCAATGCCTACAAGCAGGTGGAGTCCAAGATCGGCGACCCGACCCAGGCAACCACCCTCATGGGTCCGCTGACCGACAAGGCCTCGGTGCAG
This sequence comes from Tahibacter amnicola, assembly GCF_025398735.1. NCBI lineage: Bacteria > Pseudomonadati > Pseudomonadota > Gammaproteobacteria > Lysobacterales > Rhodanobacteraceae > Tahibacter > Tahibacter amnicola. The sequence goes on along the minus strand of NZ_CP104694.1, from coordinate 2,136,163 downwards.
CGCTTCCTCGCCGCGGTGGAAAAAGCCAAGGCCAGCGGCGGTACCGTGCGGACCGGCGGCACAGCGCTGGATCGTCCGGGCAATTTCGTGCTGCCGACCATCATCACCGGCGTGAAGAACAGCGACGACGTGGTGCAGACCGAAACCTTCGCCCCGATCCTCTACGTCATGCCGTTCACCTCGATCGATGAGGCGCTGGAGCTGCAGAACGGCGTGCCCCAGGGCCTGTCGTCGGCGATCTTCACGCAGAATCTGAAGGTGGCCGAGCAGTTCCTGACGGCGGCCGGTTCGGACTGCGGCATCGCCAACGTCAATATCGGCACCTCCGGCGCCGAGATCGGCGGCGCCTTCGGCGGCGAGAAGGAGACCGGCGGCGGCCGCGAATCCGGCTCGGATTCCTGGAAGGCCTACATGCGCCGCCAGACCAACACGATCAACTACTCCGACGCGCTGCCGCTGGCCCAGGGTATCAAGTTCACGGTGTAAGTCGTCACCGCGGGCGGCGGCCCAGCTGCCGCCGCCCCTTCGGCCGTGCCTCCCGCGCCGGCCTCATCGCGCCGCACCGTGGGCGCGCTGCATCATCCGCGTCGATCGACGCCGCGCGGCTACACCGCCTCGGCACGCTCCAGGAAATACCCCAGCCCGCGCAGGGTGGCGAGCAGCCAGCCATGCTGCCCGTTGAGCCCCAGCTTGCGGCGGATGGCATTGACGTGCACCTCGATGGCCCGTCCTTTTTCGCCGAGCGGGCCATGACAGACGGCCTCGTGCAATGCTTCGCGGCTCAGTACCTTTCCGGGTCTTCGGAACAGGTGCAGGGCGATATCGAACTCGCGCGGCGTGAGCAGCACACGGGCACCGTGCAATTCAACCGTGCGCGGATGCATCCGGAACACATAGGGATCGGTATTGCTCACCGGCGCCTGCGACAAGTGGCGGGTGCCGTCGTAGTGTTCCAGAAGACAGGTCGAGCGGATGCGCAGCTCCGCCGCGCTGCAAGGCGAGGCCAGGAAATCCAGCGCACCCGCCGCGGCGGCCAACCCCTCCGGGACCACCTCGCCCTCGGGCATGATGACAAGGGTCGGCACCCGGTGCAGCCGCTCGTCCAGGCGCGCGGCAACGAACTCCACAGTGGCCTCGTCGCCAATGCCGGTGTGGACCACGACCATGCCCAGCCGTCCCGCCGCCGCGAGCCGCAGTACACCTTCGAGGCCTCCGCAGGCCACAACTTCCGCGTGCGCCGGATCCAGCGCTGCGACCAACTGGGTCACGCACGCCTCCGGTGCGAGCACAGCGACTGCGGCTGACGCCATCGCGTGACGTCGCCCCCCCGAACGTTGCAACGGCGCGGTGGCGTAGGCCGGCAATCCGGGCAACGCCATCGATTCTCGACGATTCATACCTGTGCTCCTCCGCTTGGCCAGACCCACCGGCTGCCCGTGCCGTTCCGACATATCGTCGTGCGAAGTGGCCGCGTAGCGACGAAACGTCCAGCCCATCTTCGGCGCGTCAGTGCGCTACGGGAAGAGGGGCAAGCCCCGAATCAAGGCCATTGCCGTGAAGAAATGTATCGATGGCAACAATCTTTACCGTACGCAGTCGACTGGAACCGCGCGATACCGCGCAGACGTCAACAAATTGTGACGACATCACCTATCGCCGGCGCAAACATCGAAATCATGCCAGCGCCGACGCCGCGCTACAAATCGTGATCATTGGATGGTGCGGCAACGAATGGCCGTATAGCCGTCTATTCACCGCGAAGCTTCGCGGACTTTTCTCCGCGACGCGCACACCAGTTGCGTCGCACGATCCCGGCCAGCATCACTACCAACACGACCACGCAGACGGCGGCACACATCAGCAGGCCATCGGACCAACCGTTCGTCGGCGACAACTGGTTCGGGGCGCTGGCGTTGTTGGCCAGGTCGACGTCGTATTCGACGGCACTCACGCGCGCCCGGACCGCATCGACACCATCGCTGTCGCGCAGCGCCGTCAGCGTCATGGTCTGGCTGCCGCCGGCCCGCAGGGTACCCACATGCCACCGGCCGGACTCGGGAACGAAATGGCCGGCACTCGTGACGGCCGCGATAAACCGATAACCCGGCGGCAAGGCATCGGTCACCACGACATTCGTGCCCGTCGCGGGTCCGTTGTTCACCACATCGACGCGAACGTTGACCGGGGCACCACCCGGGCCCGCCGCGGGCGTGATGGAATGCAGGAGCGCCAGGTCGATCGTCGGGACCGGCGGCGCCGTGGCGCCACCTGCACCGGCAGCCACCACCGCGGACATCCGCCCGCTGCGCAGACCTGTCGCGGCGCCTGCGCGGAACATCATGAGGGATCCCCGCCGACCGGCATACGCGCCCGCCGCGGACGCAGGAACGAGCTGCTCCGCCCTGCCTCGTCGGGCCAATACCCGGACCGGCGCATCGCGCACCCTGGTGCCATCGATTCCCCCTGAACGCCGCGCGCCGCGGCGAACCGTGCGGCGGTCCGTCGTGGCCGCCGCCCGCACACACTAGGCGAGGCGGACACGGCCGCTCAAGACGCATCCGCAGACGCCCCGCCGGTTTCGCAATGCTTCACATCGTGCAGGCGCACGGCGGATGCCCGCGAATGGGCTTGAAAACGGCCGCGCAACGCTTTGAGTCGGTGACGCCGGTCCGCTATGCTCCGCGCGCCTTTCTCCCGGCCGTGCCGATCGCGCGCGGCAAACCCACCGAGAACCCGCCCGTGTATTCCCTGGCCCGCCCTTTCCTGTTCCTGCTGGACGCCGAAAAAGCCCACGACTATGGCCTGCTCGGCCTGGAAGCTGCCTACCGCAGCGGCGTGAATCCGCTACTGGCGTCGCGTCCCGCGCCGCTGCCGGTGACGGTCTGCGGCATTCCGTTTCCCAACCCCGTCGGACTTGCCGCAGGACTGGACAAGAATGCCGCCCACGTCGATGCACTGGCATCACTCGGGTTCGGCTTCATCGAAGTAGGAACCACCACGCCGCGGCCGCAGGCCGGCAATCCGAAGCCACGCATGTTCCGCCTGCCCGAGTACGATGCCGTGATCAACCGGCTCGGCTTCAACAACGCCGGCGTTGACGCACTTGTCAAAAATACAGAATGCGCGAAATTCTCCGGCGTGCTCGGCATCAACATCGGCAAGAACAAGGACACCCCCAACGAGCGCGCCGTCGACGACTACCTGCACTGCCTGGAGCGGGTCTACCCACGCGCCAGCTACGTCACCGTCAACATCTCCTCGCCCAACACCCAGGGGCTGCGTGATCTGCAGGAAGAGGAAACACTCAAGCGCTTCATCAGCACGCTGCGTGAACGCCAGGAACAACTCGCGGCGCAGCACGGCGCGCGCAAGCCGATGTTCCTGAAGATTGCTCCGGACCTCACTGCGGCCGAGCTGGATGCGATCGCCGACGTGCTGCTCGCCACGCAGATCGATGGCCTGATCTGCACCAATACGACCGTCGACCGCCAGGCCGTCGCCGGCCATCGGTATGCCGGCGAAGCCGGTGGTCTTTCCGGGCGGCCGGTCTTCGAACGCTCTACCGCGGTGCTGCAGGGCATGGCGCAACGGTTGTCTGGCCGCATCCCGCTGATCGGTGTGGGCGGTATTCTCGCGGGTACGGACGCGCAGAAGAAGGTCGAGGCCGGCGCGAGCCTGGTGCAGATCTACACGGGCATGGTCTATCGCGGACCTGCGCTGATTGGCGAATGCGTCGACGCCCTGCGCCCGCTCGTGGGCCCGTCGCGCCGCTGACGCCGTCGCCTTCACACGATCCATCGCTTGACGAACTCCTCGACGCGGGCATTCCGAATGAGTTTTACCGTTGCGCCGGCACGTTTCGACGGCCCCGGCTACACCATCCTCGAAGACGCCGCATTGAATGGCCGCAACACGTTCCGCGTGGCGGCCCGCGCAAACCTGCTGGTCGACGTGCGTGACAGCACGGCACTGGCGGAGGTGCTGGCGTTTCCGCTGGTGCGCAGCCTGCCGCTGCTGCCGCTGGGCGAGGGCAGCAATCTGCTTTTCACGCGCGATTTCCCGGGCGTGGTCCTGAACCTCGGTACCCGCGGCATCAACGTGCTGGAGGACGACGGTGACAGCGCCCTGCTGCACGTGGCGGCCGGCGAAAGCTGGAACGATCTGGTCCACTGGACCCTGGCGAAGGGATTTTCCGGGCTGGAGAACCTCGTGCTGATCCCGGGCATGGTCGGTGCAGCGCCGATCCAGAACATCGGCGCCTACGGCGTGGAGGTGTGCGACGTGATTCACGCCGTCGAAGCCTACGATCGTCGCCAAGGCTGCATCGTGCGGCTGGGCAATGCCGATTGCCGCTTTGCCTACCGGGACTCGTGCTTCAAGCACGAGCCGGACCGCTGGATTGTCACCGCCGTGGTGTTGCGTCTGCCGCGCCAGGGGACGTTGCGAACCGACTACGCCGGCATCGGCGACGAGCTGGCCCGCATGGGCGTGGCAACGCCGACCGCCACGCTGATTGCCGAGGCTGTCACGCGGCTGCGCCGGCGCAAACTGCCGGATCCGGCGGTCATCGGCAACGCCGGCAGCTTCTTCAAGAACCCCATCGTCGAAGCCGGCGTGGCGCAGGCGCTCAAGGCCGCGCATCCGGGCATGCCGGCCTGGCCCGCGGGAGCGGACCACTGCAAGCTTTCCGCCGCGTGGTTGATCGAATCGGCCGGACTGAAAGGATTCCGCCAGGGCGATGCCGGCGTGTCGGAACAGCACGCGCTGGTCCTGGTCAACCACGGCAGCGCTACCGGGGCTCAGCTGTGGGATGTGGCGCAGCACGTCCAGGCGGGCGTACAGGCGCGTTTCGGCGTGCTGCTGGAACCAGAGCCACGGGTGCTGTGAACGACGGCCACAGGCGCTTCTGCGCGCACTGAAGCAACCACGGCAGCAGCGCCGTGGCAGCCGGTCATGCTAGCGACTCGTCAATCGGTGACCTGGTTCACGACTGACCCCGATGTATTGATTAGCCTTGGCGTCTCGTCTTCGACCGCGCTGCGGAGTTCTCATGGTTGGTTCCACTGCGACGGCATCCGCCTTCGCCACGCGCCGGCGTCTGTTCGGCGCCCTCGCCTGCGCCATCGGCATCGCCGAGCCCGAAACGGCGCCAATGCGCCGCTCCGAAAAACCGTCGATGGATACCCGCCTGGCGGAACGCGACGCGGCGGCTGTCACCTACGCCGTGCCCCCGGCACCGTTCCGCTGGCTGAGCAAGGCAGGCTTCGGCGTTTCGCCAGCCGACATCGCCGCTCTCGCCGCGCTGCCGGGTGCGAGCGATGAGGCGCGCTGGGCCGCCTGGGTTGAGCGCCAGCTGGCGCCAGCGTCGATCAACGACAGCGCCTGCGACAGTCGGCTCGCCGCCGCCGCGCTCACCACGCTCGGCAAGAGCCTGCAGCAGCTGTGGACCGACCACGAATCCACCGCCGACTACGCGGTGCGCATGCGGCCGATGGCCGAGAACGAATGCGCCACCCTGATCCGCCAGGCCTACAGCCAGCGCCAGCTGTTCGAGACCATGGTCGATTTCTGGCACGACCATTTCAGCGTGTTTGGCTGGGACTACAACGGTGGCCCGGTCTTCCCGCACTACGATCGCGACATCATCCGGCCGCGCGCCCTGGGCAACTTCCGCGCAATGCTGGAAGAAGTGACCAAGTCGACGACGATGATGTATTACCTCGACTTGTACTCCTCCACCCGCGCCGGCCCGAACGAGAACTTCGCGCGCGAGCTGTTCGAACTGCACACGCTGGGCGCGGAAAACTACGGCGGCGTGCTGTATCCGGACGACCCGTCCCTGCCGATCGGGCAGCTGGCCGACGGCACTTCGGTACGTTTGAAATATGTGGACATTGACGTCTACGAGGCAACCAGCGCATTGACCGGCTGGACGCTCAGGAACGGTCACTGGCAGTACCCGGCCGAGAACGACGGCACATTCATCTATCGCGACGACTGGCACGACCAGTACCAGAAATACATCCTCAACCGCTATATCGCTCCTTACCAGCACCAGGCCGACGGTACGCGCCTGCTCGATATCCTGGCTTCCCACCCGGGCACGGCCCGCTTCGTGGCGAAGAAGCTGTGCCGGCGCTTTGTCGCGGACGATCCGCCGGCCGCACTGGTCAACGCGGCCGCCACCGAATTCATCACCAACTGGCAGGCGCCCGACCAGATCGCGCGCGTTGTCCGCCTGATCCTCAATTCAGCGGATTTCCGCACCAGCTGGGGCCTGCGCATGAAGCGTCCGGCCGTTGCGGCCGTGGGTGCGCTGCGCGCCCTGGGCGCCGATTTCACACCCGTGCCGGACTACACCTCGGCCTGGACGACGTCCGAGGAATTCATCAGCCGCCTGCAATTCACCGGCAACCGCCTGTTCTATTGGCCGGCGCCAAACGGCTATCCCGACAAGCGCGTCGCCTGGGCCTCCACCGGCGCCCTGGGCATGACCTTCCGCCTGCTGGGACGACTGCCAGAGATGCGCCAGGTCAACGGCAACACCAGTACGCCCTATGTCGCTGATGTGCTGGCCCAGACGCTCGCGGCATTTCCCAACGCCGCCGACCGCCACGCCAGCAACATCGCCGGCTACTGGTGCGACCGCCTGTTGGGGGGACGCCCTTCGCCGACCTATCCGGTCGCCGTGAACTACCTGCGCCAGAACGCTGCCGCGACGGAAGCCCTGTCGCTCAACGAAGCCTGGGCGGGCACCAATCTCAAAGCGCACTACACGCAATCACGCCTGCGCACAATGGTCGCGTTGATTCTGTGCAGCCCCGACTATCTGCGCCGGTAAGCCAGCCATGACCACTATCCATCGACGCGATTTCCTCAAGGGTTGCTGCGCCAGCGCTATCGCGGGCGCAGCGAGCCCGAACGCCTTCGGCGCGGCATTCGATCCGGCGGCGGCCACTGACAACACGCTCGTCGTACTGTTCCTGCGCGGCGGCACCGACGGCCTGAGCCTCGTACCGCCGGTTGGCGGCAACGACCGCGCCACCTACGAACAACTGCGGCCGACGCTGAAGATTCCCCTGTCGGGCGCCGGCGCGGCATTGCCGCTACCCAACACCAACGGACTATGGGGCCTGCATCCACGGGCAACCGCATTGCAGGCGCTGTATCAATCCAATCACCTGGCCGTGGTACTGGGCGCCGGGCAGGTCAACACGCCGGTCACGCGCAGCCACTTCGATTCCCAGGCCAACATGGAATTCGGTCTCGGCGGCCAGCAGGGCAGCGGCGTGGGCTGGCTCACCCGGCACCTGATCTCCGGTGGATTGCCAGCCAATGTGCCGATTCCTTCGGTGTGCATGGGCGCGATCACCTCTACCAGCCTCCTGTCGAGTACCGAGACAATCACGGCCTACTACGGTTCTGAATTCCGCCTGGATACCGCCGCCTGGGCGTGGAACGCCCGGGACAACTACGCGGCGAACGACCTGCCCGCCGGTTTCAGCGGTTTCGTCGAGACCCTGCCGCAGCTGTGGGCCGGTTCAGACGCGCTGGAGGTGGCCGGCCAACAGACGCTCGATGCGCTGGCCGCCATGCGTCCGCTCAATTTCCGGCTATATAACGCCTCCAGCAATCCGGGGGGCTATCAGCCCGCCGGCGGCGCCAATTACGGCGATGGCGCACTGGGAACACAATTGCGCAATATTGCGCAAATGATAAAAGCGGGCCTTGGACTTCGGATCGCAACCGTCGACTACGGTGGCTGGGACACTCACGACGGCCAGGGCAATCCGGCCAACACCTACGACTACTTCGGCAACAAGGTGCAGGAACTGTCCGACATGCTCGGCGCGTTCTACACCGACCTGTCATCCGGCGCGACCAACCACATGCAGAAGGTCAGCGTACTGGTGATGAGCGAATTCGGCCGACGGGTGAACGAGAATGAGTCGGGCGGCACGGATCACGGCTATGGCAACGTGATGCTGGCACTGGGCGCCAGCGTCAACGGCGGTCGGACCTACGGCACCTTTCCCGGCCTTGCCAGCGCCCAGCTGTACGAAGGCGCGGATGTCGCCGTGACCACGGACTATCGCCGCGTCATCTCCGAAGCCCTGGTGCGCCGGCTGGGCAATCCCAATGTCTACTATGTGTTCCCCGGGTACAGCGGCTATTCGCCGCTGGGCATCTTCCAGGGCAGCGACCAGCCGCCCGGGACCTACGACCAGATCTTCAAGAACGGGTTTCAATAAGCCGCAGAAATTGCCGACAGGCGGAATTCCTGCCTGCGCCGCACGCTCCCACAACCCCGCCAGACGCCGGCGCAGCCGGCGTCTGGCCGCAGTCAGCCAGGCCTGGAATTTCCGAAACACTGAATTCCTGCTTTCGCCTCACACTTCCACAACCCCGCCAGACGCCGGCGCAGCCGGCGTCTGGCCGCCCCCTTGACTCAACGGGGCTCCGAAGAGCGGTTGTTGGCGAGGTGGGGGTGGAGCGGGCATGATGAGGGTGTCTGTCGCTGCGCGAGACGGCCATGACGCGGGAAGCCACGCGAGCTCTGGGGTTCTGCCTGGTATTCGTGGTGCCGGCGCTGCTGCCGGTCGCCGAGATGATGCGACGCAGCGGTGTGCCGTCCGTACTGGCTGCCGCCTTTCCGCTGTTTTTTCTGTTCGTGCTGGTGCCCCTGGCGGACGCGTTGATGGGTCGGGATGTCCGCAATCCGCCGGGCGACGACGACGCGACGGACGCCTCGGACTGGCTGTTTCGCGGCTTGACCTGGCTGGCGGTTCCCGCGTGGCTGGGGCTGCTGGGCTGGGCGCTGGGGGTGCTGGCAAATGCACCGCTCGGACCCGGCGCGAAGGCCGTCTGGCTGCTCTCGCTGGGCATCACCGGCGGCGTGGTGGCGATCAACACCGCGCACGAACTCATCCACAAGTCCGGCCGGTTCGAGCCGGCATTGGGCGGGGTACTGCTGGCCAGCGTGGTCTACGCGGGCTTCAAGGTGGAGCATCTGCGCGGCCACCATGTGCACGTTTCCACTCCGCAGGATGCCTCGTCAGCACGCCTGGGCGAATCGCTCTACCGGTTTCTTCCCAAGGCCCTATTGAGCAATGCGCTCAATGCCTGGCGTCTGGAAGCCGCACGGCTGCGCCGGCTCGGTCTGCCAGCCTGGCATTGGCGCAATGAACTGCTGGGCTGGTACGCGCTTTCCCTCCTGTTTGCGGGGGCCGCATTCGTTTTCTACGGCGTTGCCGGGCTGGCCGGGTTCCTGGTCCAGGGCGCTATCGCCGGCGTCACGCTGGAGATCATCAATTACGTCGAGCACTATGGGCTGGAACGGCGACAGGTCTGCCCCGGACAGTACGAGCGTGTGGATCACCGGCATTCCTGGAATTCCAGCTACCGGCTGACGAACTGGCTGCTGTTCCAGCTCCAGCGGCATTCGGACCACCACGCCCATGCACGCCGACGCTACCACCGGCTGCGCCATCACCCGGACAGCCCTCAGCTGCCTGCGGGCTACGCCACCATGTTCCTGCTCGCCCTGGTACCCCCCTTGTGGCGGCGCACCATCGACCCGCGAGTCCATGCGTGGCGGGCCCGGTCCGCCCCGTGACGGCGATCGGTTTCGGGAAACAGCACTGCCGGGCGGCTCTGCTACACTCGTTCCCCCGCCCCCTGGGCATGCCACCGTCAGCGATGAGCGACGACCACCCTAGTCCGCCCACCCACCGATCCTGGTTTGAGCGCTTGAGTCAGGCGCTGTCGGGCGAACCGCGCAATATCGAAGAACTGCTCGAGGAATTGCGCCAGGCTCAGGCCAACGGCCTGCTCTCCAACGACACCCTGTCCATGGTCGAGGGCGCCATCGAAGTGGCCGACCTGACCGTGGCCGATGTCATGGTGCCACGCGCCCAGGTCGTCGCGCTGCGGGCGGATGCGCCGTTCAGGGAAAACCTGCAGATCGTTATCGAATCGGGGCATTCGCGCTTCCCGGTCCATGCCGAGGAAAAGGACGAGATCCTCGGAATCCTGCTCGCCAAGGACCTCCTGCGCTGCCTGGCCGATGACGCCGGCTGCGATATCCGGATGATGCTGCGTCCCGTCGCGCTGATTCCCGAGTCGAAGAAGCTCAATATCCTTCTCAAGGAATTCCGGCTCTCACGCAATCACATGGCCATCGTCGTCGATGAATACGGCGGCGTCGCGGGACTGATCACCATCGAGGACGTGCTCGAACAGATCGTCGGCGATATCGACGACGAACATGACACCGTCGAAGGGGATACACGCCCCATCCACGAACAGATCGACGGCTGCTGGCTGGTGCACGCGCTGACGCCGATTGCCGATTTCAACGAACGCTTCGGCTGCGAGTTTCCCGACGAGGCATTCGACACGGTCGGTGGCATGGTGACCGCGGAATTCGGGCATCTGCCGGAAGTGGGCGAAGAAGCCTCGATCGGCAGGTTCCACTTCCAGGTGACCAAGGCCGACGATCGCCGCGTTCACCAGTTCGCCGTCCGTGTTCACGAACAGTAGCGCTGTCGCGCTGCGCCTCACGCGGTGCCTGGTCGGGCTGCTGGTGGCGTGGCTGCTGGCCGCGGCACCGGTAGGTGCCCAGGTACCCGGCGAAACGCTCACCGTATCCCTGCTGACATTTGGTCCCGGCGAGGCTGTGTGGGAGCGTTTCGGCCATAACGCCATCGTCATCCGCGATACGCGCACCGGCCGCGGGCTGAGCTACAACTACGGCATCTTCGATTTCGAAGAGACTGACTTCGCGACCAATTTCCTGCGCGGTCACATGCGCTACGGCATGGCCGTCAACGACGCCGATGACGATATCGCGCTGTACGCCGAACAGGGGCGCGAGGTCGTCGAGCAGCCGTTGCGATTCACGCCGGCGCAGCGATACGCGCTGTACGAATTTCTCCAGTGGAACGCGCAGCCGGAAAACGCGAAATACCGCTACGAGTATTTCACCGCCAATTGTTCCACCCAGGTGCGGGATGCACTCGACCGTGCGCTCGGCGGGACGATCCGCGGGCAACTGGTTGCTCCGTCGCGCGGCTTCACCTTCCGCCTGCATGCCAATCGCCTGATGGCGCCCGATCCACTCCTGATGCTGCCGATGGACCTGGGCCTGGGGCCCTATGCGGACAGGCCGCTGTCGTTCTGGGACGAAAGCTTCGTGCCCATGGCGTTCATGAAGCACCTGCAGACCGTCACCGTCAGCGACGAGAGCGGTGCGAAGGTGCCGCTGGTGGAGGCCACCCGCAAGCTGCACGCCGCATCCCCGCTGCTGGCGCAATCCGAACAGGCCCTGTTCGCGCGAAAAGGACCGTGGCCGCTCGATTACTGGCTGTTCTGCCTGCCGATCGGTGCCGGCCTCGGCGAAATTCTGTACGGCCTTGCCGCGCGGCGGCGCAGCCGGCCGGCGCGGGTCGTGTTTGCGACAGTCTCTGCCCTGACGCTGCTGGCCATGGGACTGGGCGGACTGATGCTCGCCGGCCTGTGGTCGCTGACTGAACACGTATCGGCCTGGCGCAACGGCAATCTGCTGTTGCTCAATCCGCTCGTGCTGCTCCTGATCCCGGCCTACGTGCGCGCCCGTCGCGAGACCTGGACCATCGGCCCGCTCACCCGCTGGATCAGCCGGATCGTGCTGATCAGCGCCCTGGCGGCCCTCGGACTGAAGCTTCTGCCGTGGATAGGCCAGCACAACGGTGTCTGGGTCGCCCTGCTCCTGCCGATGCACCTGAGCCTGTTCCTGGCGTTGCGGCGACTCACGCAGCCCGCCGACGGCACGTTCCCGGCTCCAGTGCCGGCACAGTCCCCCTGAGTCAGCGCGCGCTGCTGTTGCAGCGCTTGCACGCTGGCGCGGAGCACGGGCACCCTGGTCATCGGCACGCGTCCCAGTGGCACTGCCGCTTGCCGGGAAGGACACGAATGACGCGCGACCGCTACGACATCGAACACAACATCCCACTGTTCTGCGTCATTGCCGCCGCCCACCTGGCATGGATCGTCTGGATCGCCCGGCCGGACCTTTTTCCGGCCTGGATGCAGCCGCGCGCTCCGGACGCCGTCACTGCCCCCGTGGACGATGCGGACGGGCGCGCAGCGCCAGCCGCGCCGGCCGCTCCCTCACCGCCCGTGCGGGACCCTCGCCGCGAGATAGAGCCCGCCCGGTGGGCGGCAGCGCAGGAACGTATGCGCCGCCATCGCCAGGAAAAGGCGTTTGGCGAACGCACGGACGACATCCTCGCCCGGCCTGAAAAGACGGTCCGGAAGCTGGTCGAGGAGGTTCGGCGCCTGGAACGCCCCGCCGAGGAAGCCCTTTCGGCGCTCGAGCGCGAATGCGCGAGCGTGTTCCCGGATCCCGCAGCCCCCTTCGCCCTGCCCTCGATCACGACCCTGGCCCAGGGACTGGACGATGACGACCGCGCGCGAATCCGCCTCACCCTCCAGCAGCGCCTGGCCTACCTGCAGGGCCTGCAGCGCCGCTGTGCCGCCCTGCGCGCCAACCAGGACGCCTGGCGCGAGGCGCACCGGCAGTTCCGGGCCACCACGGGCCCCGACGAACGCGAACACCTTGAGGCGGCGTTGAGGCAGCCGCCGGAACCGGACCGCTGGGCCGAACTACTGCAACGCCTGAAGCAGTTCTGGCAGCAGCACGCGGCCGCCGACGCCGGGATGAACGTCGTGCGCGAGCTCCTGGCATCCGAGAACGCGGAGGAACGGCAATGGGGCCTGGCGCTCCTGCAGCGACTGGCCGACGGTCACGACGCCTACGTGCCGTTCCTGGCGGAAGTCATCAGCAAAGGGTACGGCCGGCAGCCCGCCCTGCCGGAGCACGCACAGGCCGCGGTCGAGCGCGCGGCGCACCTGGGTACACGCTGGGCCATCGACAGCGCGGCCGCACGCGCCCGGAACCAGGGCGATGTGGCGGGAGCGTGGGCGTGGATTGCCTGGCGACTGTGGCTGGACGCGCAGGGCTGCTACACCGACCGGCCCGATGCTCCGGACCAGGCTCTGGCCGACGATCTGCAGACCCTGGCCGCCCTTGATCGCCGGCTCACCCTCGCGGCGCGCCAACAGGCCGGTGCGCGTTATGCCACGCAGGTTGCCGACCACGGCGAACGTGCCCGCCGCTTCGGCGACTGCCACGCCAGTCAATAAATATACGTCTATACATTCCGTGAACCGCCTGAACGCCGCCCGATTCCGACGCTTCGCCGGGTTTGCGGCCGCAGCGCGATCCGGCATCATTGCGGGGTCGACCAGCGCGAGCGTCCGATGAACCTAGCAGCCCCCGCCGCCCCCATGAACCAGGCCCCGGTGCCGGCTGAGTCGGCCACGCCGATGGTGGTCAACTGCGTCGCCTACTCGACCGAGAACGGCCAGCGCATCCGCGACATCACCATCGCCGAGATCAGCGAGGTGCTCAAGGACCGGCGCAACTTCGTCTGGGTCGGCCTGCACGAGCCGGACGAATCACTGCTCGAGCGCTTGCAGGAAGAATTCGACCTGCATGAACTGGCTGTCGAAGACGCCCACAACGCCCACCAGCGTCCCAAGATCGAGGTGTACGGCGATTCTCTCTTCGTCGTTGTACACACGGCGCAGGCCATCGGCGGGAAGATCGAATTCGGCGAGACCCACATCTTTCTCGGCCGCAACTACCTGGTGACGGTGCGGCACGGCGCCTCCCTGTCCTACCAGCCGGCCCGCCGCAGCTGCGAGCAGACGCCGGAACTGCTCACGCTGGGCCCCAGCTACGGCCTGTACGCCGTGCTCGACTTCATCGTCGACAATTTCTTCCCGATCGTGCGCGAGTTCCGCGAGGAACTGCAGGAACTGGAAAAGGACATCTTCGAAGACACCTTCAAGCGCGACACGATCAAGAACCTGTACGAGTTGAAAAAGGAACTTGTGACATTGCGACTAGCTGTCGCGCCGCTGCAGGATATCCTCAATCAGCTGATGCGCTTCCACCCCAGCCTGATCCGCGACGAAGTCAGGCTCTACTTCCGCGACGTCTCCGACCACGCCGCGCGTATCAACGAGGCCACCGACACCATGCGCGAAATGCTCACCGCCGCCATGAGCGTGAACATGTCGCTGGTGACCGTCGCCCAGAACGAAGTGGTCAAGCGTCTTGCCGGCTGGGCCGCACTGCTCGCCGCGCCCACCCTGATCGCCAGCTGGTACGGAATGAATTTCCGCACCATGCCCGAACTGGAGCATGGCTATCCGGTAGTGGTAGGCGCGACCTTCTTCATCGTGATCGGGCTGTTTGCCGTGCTGCGCCGCCACAAATGGCTGTAGGGCACGCTCCTTTCGTGAAGCGGATGGCCGCGCTGCGGGGGCCGAGTCCCCGGGCTGCTGCGGCATCGGCTGCCCCAAGCCGCCTGAGAGGGAACGCCGCTTGGCGGCAGTAAGCCAAGGCAGGGGCTGCGACGTAAGGATGAACGGCGATGCGCCATCCGCCCATGCACTTGATTGCACGCGCCTTTTTCCGGCCGTTCCGGAAAGGCACCGACACGCTTCGCGGTGTCCATGATGACAATTCGAATGCGTATGTCGAAAGCGGCTCGACGCGTGTCAAGCGCCCCGGCGCATGCCGAATTTTTCTAGTCACAATTTGTTTAATTGGATAGGATTGACAGCGACTCCCCGGTCCGCTTGTCAGCCTCCATGCCGAACGGTCTCGACCTCGCGTCCGTGCCCGCGTCTGCTGTCGACGCCGAACTGGTTGCACGAATCGCGTCGGGAGACCGACTCGCCGAACGCGCCCTCGTGCAGCGGTATATCCGCCCCATCCTGGCTGTCCTCAACCAGCGCCTGCACCAGCCGGAACTGGCTCGCGACCTGGCACAGGAAACCTTCATCATCGCGATGGAGCGCCTGCGCGGCGACGGGGTGGACGATCCGGAGCGCCTTGCCGGATTCCTTCGCCAGACCGCCATCAATCTGGCCATTGGCGAGAAGCGCAAGGTGCAGCGCCGACGCACGGATGCCGACAGCGACGGACTCGCCGCCGCCGTCGACGACTCCGCCGGACCGCTGGCCCTGCTTGAACAACAACAGGTCACCACGCTGGTTCGCCAGCTCATTGCGGAACTGCCCGTTCCGCGCGACCGGGACTTGCTCTGGCGTCACTACGTCCTGGATCATGACAAGGCGGACCTGTGCCGCGACTACGAGCTCAGCGCAGAGCATTTCGACCGCGTGCTGCACCGCGCACGCAGTCGCCTGCGCGAACTGGCGGAGAGAAACCATACTGTTCCGTAAGATTGCCGCCGTCGCGGAGCCCCTCCGATGAACGACGTGCACGTTGCCACTGATGAGCGGATCCGCAGCTACCTGGCCGGCGAGCTGACCGGCGAGGCGCTGGAGCGTTTCGAGCTGGAACTGTTCCAGGATCCGGCGCTGCTGCACGCCGTCGAAACCGAACGTGTCTTGCGCACCGGGCTGCGCACGATCGCCAGCGGATCGGTATCGCCGATCGGCGCCGCCGGTCCGCCGCGCCGCCCGTCCATTGCCGCCTGGCCGATTGCCGCCAGCTTCATGCTCGGCGCACTGTTGCCATCGCTGCTGCTATGGCGATTGTGGTCCTCGCCGTCGACGCAATCCGTCGCCGCAAACGTGCAGGTCATGCTGGTGGATACCGCCCGCAGCGCCGTCGCGGCGACCGCGCTGCGCATTGATCCCGCCGCGCCCCGCGTGGTGTTGCAATTTGCCGTGACGCTCAGCGCGGAGACGGCACAGAGTGTGCGCGACTACGTCATCGACCTGACCTGGCCCGATGGCACGCGGCGGCGCTTCGAAGGGCTGACGGCACGGGGATTCGGGGAGCTCAGCCTGGATTTCGCCGCGTCCCAGCTGCCGGCCGGCACCTATTCCGCCGCGATTTCAACCCGCGGCCACGATGGGCATCTGGCCGAATACACCACGCAGACCTTCGCCCTGGCCAAGTGAAGCCGGCGAAGTGTCACATGACGCCTCAACCAGCGCGTTGCCGGCGATAGATCCACCAGCGCGACGTGGCGAAATTCACCGCCAGCCCGCCGATCGAACCGGCGGCCACGCCCAGTTCCGGATACAGGCGCACCAGTGGTGAGGCATAGTAAAGAAAGGCATAAATGCCATAGTTCACGACAAATCCGCCACACATCGCAAACAGGTAGCGCGCCCACTCGCCGAGCAGCCCGTAGTTCCGCTCCTGCCGGAAGGTATGGTTGCGGTTGTACAGCCAGGTCGCCGTGGCGGCGCACAGGAACGAGAGCAGGCGCGCCAGGTACGCGTCCCAGCCGAATCCGCCAACCAGGACGCGCAGCACGCCGGCATCGACCACGAAGCCGATGACGCCGCCGATGCAGAAGAGCAGGAATTGCCGCACGGTCGATAGTGGCTGTGCCGGTCGCCTATTCCGCCGCGCCGGGACGGAACACGGCGGCCATGCTCTTGCGGTCCGGACGCTCGATGATGCCCCGCTCGGTCACGATGGCATCGATCAGGGAACTGGGCGTGACATCGAATACCGGGTTCCACGCGGAAGCGCCGTCAACCACCGTGCGCGTACCGCTGACGCCGAGCAGCTCGCTGGCGTCACGCAGCTCGATCTCGATGCCAGCGCCGTCAGCGGTGGCCATGTCGACCGTCGACGACGGCGCGACGACCATGAACTTCACGCCGTGGTGGCGCGCGGCAATCGCCAGCTGGTACGTGCCGATCTTGTTCGCCGTGTCGCCGTTGGCCGCGATGCGGTCGGCACCCACGATCACCCACTGCACGGCCCCCGAACGCATCAGGTAGGCCGCCGCCGAGTCGGCGATCAACTGGGCCGGTATGCCGTCGCGCACCAGCTCGTACATGGTCAGGCGCGCGCCCTGCAGCCACGGGCGGGTTTCGCCGGCGTAGACCTTGGACACCTTGCCCTTGGCGAAACCCGAGCGGATCACGCCGAGCGCCGTGCCGAACCCTGCCGTCGCCAGCGAGCCGGTATTGCAGTGGGTCATCACGCCGCCGCCGCTCAGCAGCGAAGCGCCCAGCTCACCCATTCGGCGATTGGCGGCGAGATCTTCCTCCTGGATATGCCGGGCTTCCTCGGTCAGGCGCGCCACGTCGCCACCCTGGTCGATCACGCCCTGCATGCGCTCCAGCGCCCACATCAGGTTAACCGCGGTGGGGCGGGACGCGCGCAGCAGGCGCAGGCAGTCAGAGAGGATCTGCGGCGTATGCTGGGCGGCGAGCACGACGCCCCAGGCCGCGGCAATGCCGATTGCCGGCGCACCGCGGACAGCCAGGTCCTTGATCGCCTGGGCGACGTCGGCAGCGCTATGGCATTCAATGAACACCTCCTCGAACGGCAGGCGACGCTGGTCCAGCAGGCGGAGGCGGTCGCCCAGCCAATGTACGGCGCGGATGGTGTCGTGGCGGTCCAGTTCGGTCATGCCAAATCTCCGAAAACGAAGCGGGAGGATAGCGCAAGCCTGTGACGCCCCGCGCCTGGCAGCAACGCGGGGGGCTTGCGCGTTTCAAGAACGCAATAGCGGGACGAGGCCTGTCAGGCCGGCTCGGGCATCTGCGCAGCGGCGCCGGTCTGAACCTTCCAGAGCGCGGCGTAGCTGCCCGCGCGGCCGATCAGTTCGCGGTGCCGGCCAGCCTCGACGATACGGCCGTCCTCGACCACGACGACAGCATCCGCCTGGACGATGGTGGACAGGCGGTGCGCGATCACAATAACCGTGCGCTGGTGGGCCAGGCGCGCCAGGGAGCGCTGTATGGCCGCCTCGGTCTCGTTGTCGACGGCGCTGGTGGCTTCGTCCAGCAGCAGGATCGGGGGATCCTTCAGCAGTGCGCGCGCAATCGACAGGCGCTGGCGCTGTCCGCCGGACAGCTTGATGCCCCGCTCGCCGACGGGCGTGTCGTAGCCCTGCGGCAGGCGGGTAATGAACTCATGCGCTTCGGCCGCCATCGCCGCAGCGACGATCTCCGATTCGCTCGCGCCCGGACGGCCATAGGCAATGTTGTCGCGCACGCTGCCCTCGAACAGGAAGACATCCTGGGCAACCCACCCGATCTGCGATCGCAGCCAGGCCAGCGGGTAGCTGGCCAGCGGACGGCCGTCCAGGAAGATCTGGCCCTGCGTGGGCTCGTAGAAGCGCAGCAGCAGCTTGATCAACGAACTCTTTCCGCCCCCGGTGGCGCCGACCAGGGCCACCGTCGTGCCTGCCGTGATATCCAGCGTGACGCCGTGGAGCACCGGGTTGCCGTTCGCGTAGGCGAAGTGGACCTGGTCCAGGCGAATGTCGCCGCGCGCGGGCTGCGCCGGTTCAGGCGTCGTCGCATCGGCAATGTGGATTGGGGTGGCCAGCAACCCGAGGATCCGCCGGGTCGAGGCCATCGCCCGTTCGAACAGGTCCACCGTCTCGGCCAACCGGGTCAGCGGCCACAGCAGGCGCTGGGTCAGAAACACCAGCACCGCGTAGAAGCCTGCCTGCAGGTGACCTTCGAGCACCAGCTGGCCACCGCGGACGAAGGTGCAGAGAAATCCAAACAGAATCGCCATGCGGATCAGCGGCACAAACGCCGAGCTCAGGCGGATGGCGTGGCGGTTGGCCGCCACGTAGGCCAGGCTGTCCGTCTGCAACCGCGCCAACTCCCGTTGCTCGGCACCGAAGCTGCGCACGGTGGCGATACCCGCAAGGTTGTTCGCCAGCCGCCCGGACAGCGCAGCGACTTTTTCCCGCACACGGTCATAGCGCGGACCTGCCTTGCGCTGGAAGAAGAACGCACCCCACAGGATCACCGGAATCGGGGTGAAGGCCAGAACCGCAATTTGCGGCGAAATCGCAAAAAAGACCGCGCCGCAGGCGATCACAGTAACCACGACCTGGATCAGGTCGCTGGCACCGCCGTTGAGAAACCGCTCCAGCTGGTTGACGTCGTCATTGAGGATCGACACGAGTCCGCCGCTGGAGCGGTCCTCGAAATAGGCGAGGTCGAGATTCTGCACGTGAGCGAAGGCGGACGTGCGCAGTTCGTGCTGCAGATCCTGGGCGAGATTGCGCCACAGCACCAGGTAGGCGAACTCGAACAGGGATTCGAAGATCCAGATGGCCAGCGTAAGGCCGCCGAGCAGATAGACTTGATCCAGCGGGTCGGTGACGCCAAATCCGGCCACGAAGGATTGCTGTCCACGCACCACGACGTCGATGGCGATACCGATCAGGATCTCGGGCGCCACGTCGAACAATTTGTTGGCGACCGAACACAGGCTTGCCGCGATCAAACGGGCGCGATAGGGCCGCGCATAACGGATAAGCTGCCACAATGCAGCAAACGACGAGGTGGACGATGTCATCGAGAAAGCGTAGCACGGAGATTCCCGCCAAACGCGCGCCGACTTCAGCGGCGAAGCGGGACAAGGAAGCCGAGTTCCAGTCGCTGCTGCGCACTGCGTGCCTGAAGGCAGCCGGCGTCGGCGCGGTTTCGGCGCTGGCCGGCGCCATTCCCGGCGCGGGCACCCTGCTGCGCTTCACTCTCGGGGAGATCGCCGATATCGCCGCCATCACGGCGATCCAGGAAAAACTGATCGAAGACACGCTGACGCTCTATGACCTGCCCATGCCGGAGGCATTGCGCAAACCCCTGATCGCGCAGATCAGCGCACTGGGCGCCGGTGCCAGCATCGGTGTCGACGCCCTTGGCCGGAAGCTGTTCAACATCTATGGCAAGAAGCTCGGCGCCACCGTACTGGGCCGTGTCGCCCCGATCGCCTCGGTGCTGACCAGCGCCCTGGGCAATGCCTCGACCACCTACGCCATCGGGCGCCGCGCCCAGGCCTTCGCCAAGGTCGGCTCGGCACCGGTCGACAGCGTTGCCGACGCGCTGCGAGCGTTCACCGGTGTCGACGAACGCAAGGTGTGGGAATGGTCCGTTGCTGCCACCAAGGAAACGCTTGGCACTCTGGGCGGCGTGCTTTCGCGGGTGGCGGCATTGAACCCGTTTACCAAGGGCGACGGCACGCACGCCGAGGAGCCCGCAGCGGAACCCACGCCGGAAAAGCCCCGGCGCCGGCCGGCCGCCAAGAAGGCCTCGCCGGGCAAAAGCGCGGCAAAGGCGACAGGACGCAAGTCGGCCGCGAAAGAGGCTGTCGCGCGCAAGTCCGCGACCGCAAAGCCTGCCACCCCGGAAAGTGGCGCCTCGGCCAGGAAGAAGCCCGCACCCCGCAAGCGACAAAAGCCGACGCCGCCGGCTGATGCGGGCAGCGGGGAGCCCTGACCCTAGGCGCTCTTGCCTGACTCGGCCCCGGCTGCTCCCGCGTTCTCCGACGCGGAGCGCTGGACGATCATCGCCAGGCCGCCCACGAGCCCGTAGTACGCCCCCAGCAGCAGCACGGTCGTGAGTACCAGATGCGCCTGCAACCCAGCCACGCGATCGACGGGTGCCGCAGACAGCAGCACCCAGCGCAACATGGCGGCCAGTCCGGTGCCCACCCCGATGGCCGTGGCGA
The DNA here is from genome assembly GCF_025398735.1 of Tahibacter amnicola. Taxonomy (NCBI): domain Bacteria; kingdom Pseudomonadati; phylum Pseudomonadota; class Gammaproteobacteria; order Lysobacterales; family Rhodanobacteraceae; genus Tahibacter; species Tahibacter amnicola. Next base: position 2,115,636 of record NZ_CP104694.1, on the reverse strand, counting down.
GGTAGGTCCAGCGATTACGCGGCCGCACCAGCTCGTGCACCATGGCCACCAGCGGCGCGACGACGGCAAACCAGATGGCCGCGCCGAACACGCTGCTGGTCAGCATCGCCAGGTAAGTGAGAAAGGCTTCGCCCGGGCTTTTCACCAGGTTGAAGACCAATTCCGGCACCGGCAACGCGAACACCATCAGCACCGGCGGTGAAAAGAGCATGCGACGAATTATCTGCACGGAATGAGCTCTGCCCGCAGCGCAGGCGTCTGAACACTGCCGCAGCAATTCCCCAGCGGCAGTTGCGTACTTTCGGCATCGGACGATAAACCCGTCCGCCGCATCGTTAAACGGCTGCGCCCGTCCCGGGCGCAGCCACGTGACCCTGCGTCAGGCGCGCTTTTGCAACCAGTCGTGGATCGCCGGTGGAACATCCCGCTGCGCACGACTGGAGACATAGATGCCAATATGACCGCCCTTGAAGGCGATCTGGGTGTAGTCGCTGGTGCCAACAGCATCCTTGAGGACGCGCGATGCAGCCGGGGGAACCAGGTGATCCTGCTCGGCGAAGATGTTGAGCACCGGCGAGCGGATGCTTTTCAGATCCACCGCCTTGTCGCCGATTTTCAGCCCGCCCTTGAGCAGCTTGTTGCCCTGGTAGAAATCCTTGATGAACTGGCGGAACGCCTCGCCCGCCTGGTCGGGCGAATTGAAGATCCACTTCTCCATCCGGAGAAAATTCTCCAGTTCAGCCTTGTTATCGAGGATATCGACCAGCCCGATGTACTTCTGCTGGTTCAGGCGCACGGGCTTGAGGGTGAGGTAGCAGTAGTTCATCAGGTCCGCCGGAACATTGCCGAGCGTGTCGACGAAGAGATCGACATCCAGCGACTGCACCCAGCGCGAAAGCATGTTGTCGGGGGTATGGAAATCCACCGGCGTCACCATGGTGACGAGGTTCTTCACCTTTTCCGGATAGATCGCCGAGAAACACAGCGAGAACGCGCCGCCCTGGCAGATACCCAGCAGGTTCACCGCGTCGACATCGTGCGTCTTGCGCAGGAAATCCACGCACCGGCGCAGATAGCCGTTGATGTAGTCGTCCAGTTCCAGGTAGCGGTCGGCGCCATCCGGATAGCCCCAGTCGATCAGGTAGACATCCTGCCCGAGCGCCAGCAGGTTCTTGACCATGGAGCGGTCTTCCTGCAGGTCGACCATGTACGGTGTGTTGACCAGTGCATAACAGATCAGCAGCGGCGTCTTCGTCGTCGGCGCCTTGCTGCCACGGAAACGGTACAAAGTCATCTTGTCTTCGCGATACACCGCTTCCTTCGGTGTGACGCCGAAGCTGACCTCGTCCAGCGACTGCAGCACCTTGGTGCCGGCAGACAGCTTCTGCTGCATCTTCAGCGCTTCATCCAGCGCTTTCTGCGGTTCAATTCGAATCGGGCCCATGGCTTACCCTAGCGCTTGGTCTTGGACGAATTCTTGGACGGCTTGGTCGTTGTGGCGGCGACCGGCGAAGCCGATGCGCCCACCTGCTGCCGGAGCGCAGCCAGCTCCGCCTTCAGCGCGGCTACTTCGGACGCAAGATCGGAGGGCGGTGCGTCGTTGCGATTGCGCAGTTCGCGGCGCAGTGCCAGCATGGACTTCTCCAGATTCTGCACTTCACTGCGCGTCGGCATGCCGAGCTGGCGCGTCTGCAGTTCCACTTCCTTCTGGGCCAGCGAACGCACGCGCATCTGTGCATTGACCATCGCGCCGTAGACTCGCGAGAACTCCTCCGACAAGGCGATCTCGGCGTAGGCTTCCTCTGCGGCATCCACCCACAGGTCGTAGATCGCCCGTACCGATTCGAGCTGGCGACCCGGCTCCTCGCGTTCGGCCAGCTTCGACTGGAAGCGTTCGAATCCATTCTGGCTGGATTTGAGCAGCAGCGCGTTGTAGCGGTTGGTCTGTTCCTGGTAGTCGGTCGCTGCGGCCGCGAGCTGCTGCCAACGCTCCTGGTGTTCGCGCGCCAGCCCGAATGCCGGCATGTCGAACGTTCCGACGGTGGACTGGCGCCAGCGGTCCATGCTGCGGGCGAACTCCCCCATCAGCTGTTCGAAGCCCCTGGCCCCCTGCCCGGCGATGTCGCGCAAGCTGGACGCCAGCGGATTGTTCAGCAGCGAGGGATCAATACCAGGGATGTTGAAGCCGTTGCGCAATGCATCGGTCCAGGATTGCGCATTGCCATCGCCCGCACGCCCCATGGCGGAGCCGAGCAGCGACTGCATCAGACTGATGTACGCCTTGCTGTTGGCGTTGATCCGTTCGAGCAGGTCATTCTGCTGCGAAGCACCGCCGAAGAGTTTCGCCCATTGATCGAATCCGGCCTGCCAGGGCAAGTCGGTATTCGCAGCGGCGGCAGGCATACCTTGCGACTTCCAGCCATCCCAATAGCGCCTGGAAAGCTCCTGCCAGTCGCCGAACCAATCCTGCGGTGTATTCGTAGACATTTTCACCTCTCCCGGGCCGCCGGATGCTACACCGACGACATGCTGCGTCGCAACAAAACAGCGTGCACAAAAAAGCCGGCGCGTGGCCGGCTTTTTTGTCGGTCACGGCATGGCTTACGCCGCTCCCTGCTCTTCTTCCGTCACGGCCTTCATCGACAGGCGGATGCGACCCTGCTTGTCCACTTCCAGGACCTTGACCTTGACCATGTCGCCTTCCTTGAGCTTGTCGGAAACCTTCTCGACGCGCTCGTTGGAAATCTGCGAAACATGGACCAGGCCGTCCTTGCCCGGGAGGATGGTCACGAACGCGCCGAAGTCCATCAGCTTGGCCACCTTGCCTTCATAGACACGGCCCGGCTCGACGTCGGAGACGATCATGTCGATGCGCTTCTTGGCTTCGTCCGCCGCCGCACGATTGACCGAGGCGATGACGATGGTGCCGTCGTCCTGGATGTCGATCGTGGTGCCGGTCTCCTCGGTGATGGCGCGGATGACCGAGCCACCCTTGCCGATCACTTCGCGGATCTTGTCCGGATGGATACGCATCGTCAGCAGGCGCGGCGCGAACTCGCTCATTTCCGAGCGGGCGGTCGTGATGACCTTGTTCATTTCGCCGAGGATGTGCAGGCGGCCGCGCTTGGCCTGTTCCAGCGCCACGCGCATGATTTCTTCGGTGATGCCGTCGATCTTGATATCCATCTGCAGCGCAGAGATACCCGCATCGGTACCGGCCACCTTGAAATCCATGTCGCCCAGGTGATCTTCGTCGCCCAGGATGTCGGACAGCACGACAAAATCGTCGCCTTCCTTCACCAGGCCCATCGCGATACCGGCAACCGGCGCTTTCAGCGGCACGCCGGCATCCATCATCGCCAGCGAGGAACCGCAGACCGAGGCCATCGACGAGGAACCGTTCGACTCGGTGATCTCGGAGACGACGCGCAGCACGTACGGGAATTCTTCCATCGACGGCTTGACGGCCTGCACGCCGCGCTTGGCGAGACGGCCGTGGCCGATCTCACGACGCTTCGGGCCGGCCATGCGGCCGCACTCGCCCACCGAGAACGGCGGGAAGTTGTAGTGGAACAGGAACGTATCCTTCGATTCGCCTTCCGGCGCGTCGATGATCTGGGAGTCCTTGGTGGTGCCCAGGGTCACGGTCACCAGGGCCTGCGTCTCACCGCGCGTGAACAGGGCCGACCCGTGCGTGCGCGGCAGTACGCCGACGCGGACGTTGATCGGGCGAACGGTATCGAGCTGGCGGCCGTCGATGCGGACCTTGGTCTTGAGGACGCCGTCGCGCATGGTGCGGTATTCGAGGTCACCCAGGGCGCCGCCGATCTCGCCGTCGGTCCAGCCGTTGGCGATGGCCTGCTCGGCGATGGCGGCCTTGACGTCGGTCTTCACCTTGGCCAGCTCGTCACGGCGCTGCAGCTTGTCACGGATCTGGAACGCATCCGCCATGCGGTTGCCGATCACGCCGGTGAGGGCGTCGAACAGCGCGTCATTGCGGGTCGGGGCGGTCCAGTTGAAGGTCTTGCGGCCGGCTTCGGCGGCAAACGCGTTGATCGCGTCGATCGCCGTCTGCATGGCCTTGTGGCCAAAGGTGACTGCGCCGAGCATGACTTCCTCGGACAGCAGCTTGGCTTCGGATTCGACCATCAGGACCGCGTTGGCGGTACCGGCGACAACCAGTTCGAGTTCAGAAGTGGCCAGCTCGCTGACGACCGGATTGAGCAGGTACTGGCCATTGGCGTAACCCACCTTGGCGGCGGCAATCGGGCCCTTGAAGGGAACGCCGGCCAGGACCAGAGCCGCGGAGGCACCGATCAGTGCCGGGATGTCGCCGTCGACTTCCGGATTCAGCGACATGACCGTCGCGATGATCTGGATTTCGTTCTTGAACTCTTCCGGGAAGAGCGGGCGGATCGGACGATCGATGAGGCGGGAGGTCAGCGTTTCCTTTTCGGTGGGACGACCTTCCCGCTTGAAGAAGCCGCCGGGAATACGACCGGCGGAGTAGAACTTTTCCTGATAGTCGACGGTGAGGGGGAAGAAATCCTGGCCCTCACGCGCCTTGCTGGCAGCCACCGCCGTGACGAGCACGACCGTACCACCCATGCTGACCATCACCGCACCGCTAGCCTGGCGGGCGATTTCGCCCGTCTCCAGTGTGACTTCGTGGTTACCGTACTGGAATGACTTCGAAATTTTCGCCACTGCCATCTCCTCGTGCGGGGTCGCTTAGCGGCGGATGCCGAGGCGGTCGATCAGGGTTTTGTAACGGGTGGCGTCTTTCGCCTTGAGGTAGCTCAGCAGGCGACGGCGCTGGTTGACCATCTTCAGCAGGCCGCGGCGGGAGTGGTGATCCTTGGCGTGCTTGGCGAAATGGCCGGAGAGGTGTTCGATACGGGCCGACAGCAGGGCGACCTGCACTTCCGGGGAGCCGGTGTCGTTGGGCACGCGGCCGTAGTCGGCGAGAATCTTCTGAGTCTGTTCGGCAGTCAGCATTTTCGGAACCTTGAAAGCTAGGCGAGGCTTGTGCAGCTCCACCTTCCGATGGCGCTGCACAAGCCCCGCGTGGGGTGAATTGTCTGGTGAGCGTTGTATTTTAGCGCCAACGTTCGCGGCGCAACAAGTCTGCGATGTCCGGAGGCCGCTTCACACCGGCAGGTTGAGGCCGCGCCGGACCTTCAGGTCACCGGCTTCCACCTCGCCCAGGGCGATCAGGTGACCGGCCGCATCGTGCACCCGGCACAGCCCCGGTGCCAGCGCTCCCACGCGGACCGGCTGCCCCATCTGCAGGCGCCGCGCCTGGTCGGCGTCGAGCGTGACCAGCGGCATGCCGGCCAAACCCTGATCCGTCGGCAGTATCAGCCGGTCAAGGGCAGCGCGCCCTTGCGTCGCGAGGGTCGCCTCGAGGGCGTCCACTGTGAACATCTGCGGCACGCGGAAAGGGTCGACCCAGGTGCGGCGCAATGCCGACAGGTGCGCGCCGCACCCCAGGGCCCCGCCCAGGTCCACCGCCAGGCTGCGGATATAGGTGCCGGAGCCGCATTCAACCAGGAGGGTCAGCTGCAACGGGGTCTGCGAGAGGACTTCCAGCCGGTGCACCTCGACCTGCCGCGGCGCGACGACGACCGTTTCGCCCTGCCGCGCAAGGCGGTAGAGCGGAACACCGCCCTGCTTGAGCGCCGAATAGACCGGAGGTGTCTGCCAGATGCGGCCGCGCAACGGTGCCAAAGCCTGCTCAACATCCGCGGCAGTGAGCGTCGGCACGGGGCGTACCTGGTCGATCTCGCCTTCGGCATCGCCGGTGACGGTGGTGGTGCCCAGTTCGACGGTCGCGACGTAGGCCTTGCCCGATCCGAGCAGGTAACCGGCGATCTTGGTCGCCTCACCCAGGCAGATCGGCAACAGGCCGGTCGCCATCGGATCGAGCGAACCGGTATGTCCGCCCTTGGCGGCCGCATACAGGCGGCGAACTTTCTGCAGGGCCTGGTTCGAGCTGAGGCCTTTGGGCTTGTCGAGCAGGACAATGCCGTGCACGTCGCGCCAGGCCGTCGGGTCGGGTTTCTTGCTCATGGATTCGGAGTGGACGACCGCGAGGCAGCCGCCAGCGGACTAGAGACGTCCCTTTTCCTTCTCGCCGCGGAGCAGGGCTTCGATACGCTCGCCCTTGTCGACCGAATCGTCGTAGCGGAAGCGCAGCTCCGGCACACGGCGGATCTTCATGATGCGCGAGAGCTCGCGGCGGAAATCTTTCGCCATCTCGTTGAGCAGCTTGACCGCGGGCGGCCCCTGCTCGGCAATGAGGGCGGTGACGTAGACGACGGCGGTGTCCAGTTCGCGCGAGGCCTCGACATCCGACACGGACACCGATGGCAGCGCATGATCGCGCACGACCTCGTGCACCATCGTGCCCACCAGACGGCGAAGCTCGGCGGAGATACGGTCAGAGCGATTGAAAGAATTGGGCATGATCCACCGCCAGTAGGTGCCACGTGATGCGCCGGGCGCATCACGTGATCCAGTTCAGGATGCGCCGGCAGGCGCCTCCTGTGATCCATTCAAGATGCGCCGTTGGCGCACCTTGTGATCAGTTCACTCAGAACGTGCGCTGCACTTCGATGCGCTCGAAGCACTCGATCTGGTCGCCCGGTTTGACGTCGTTGTACTGCTTCACGGCGATACCGCATTCCATGCCGTTGCGCACTTCGTCGACGATGTCCTTGAAGCGGCGCAGTGACTCCAGTTCGCCCTGGAAGATGACGGTGTTGTCGCGCAGCACGCGGATCGGCTTGTTCCGCTTGACGAAACCTTCGATGACCATGCAGCCCGCGACCGCGCCAAACTTGGAGCTGCGGAACACTTCGCGCACCTGGGCCACGCCGATGATTTCTTCGCGGATCTCCATGCCGAGCAGGCCGGAAGCCACCTGCTTCACCTGGTCGATCACGTCGTAGATGATCGAGAAGTAGCGCAGGTCCAGACCATTGGTTTCGATGACCTTGCGCGCCGAAGCGTCCGCACGGACATTGAAGCCGATGATCGTCGCCTTCGAGGCAGCCGCCAGCGTCGCATCGGATTCGGTGATGCCACCGACGCCCGAAACGATGACGTTGACCTTCACCAGCTCGTTCGTGAGCTTGGTCAGCGCTTCCTTCAGGGCTTCGGCCGAACCCTGCACGTCCGCCTTGACGACGAGGTTCAGGGTCTGCTGTTCGCCGCCCTGGGTCATCGTCGCCATGATGTCTTCAAGCTTGGTGCTCTGCTTGATCAGGCGCGATTCGCGGCGCTTCATGTTGCGCTGCTGGGCAACGTCCTTGGCCAGGCGTTCGTCTTCGACGGAGACGAAGTCGTCGCCCGCGTCCGGCACGCCGGAAAGTCCCAGCACCTGCACCGGGATCGACGGACCTGCCTCGGTCACCTGCTTGCCCGATTCATTGAACATCGCACGGACGCGGCCGTACTCGATGCCGCAGACCAGGAAGTCGCCCTTCTTGAGCGTACCGGCCTGCACCAGCACCGTGGCCACCGGGCCGCGGCCCTTGTCGAGGCTGGCTTCCACGACCACGCCCGAGGCGCGGCCATCGCGCACCGCGCGCAGTTCCAGCACTTCAGCCTGGACCGAGATGGCATCGAGCAGCGCGTCCACGCCCATGCCGGTCTTGGCCGACAGCGGCACGAACTGCACGTCGCCGCCCCACTCTTCCGGCACGACCTCGTGCTGCACCAGGCCCTGCTTGACGTTGTCCGGGTTTGCCTCGGACTTATCCATCTTGTTGACTGCGACAATGATCGGCACGTTGGCCGCACGCGCGTGCTTCACGGCTTCGATCGTCTGCGGCATGACGCCGTCATCCGCGGCGACGACCAGCACGACGATGTCGGTCAACTTGGCACCGCGGGCGCGCATCGAGGTGAACGCCGCGTGGCCCGGCGTATCGAGGAAGGTGATCACGCCCTTGTCGGTGGTGACGTGGTACGCGCCGATATGCTGCGTGATGCCACCGGCTTCACCCGCCGCGACCTTGGTGCGTCGGATGTAGTCGAGCAGCGAGGTCTTGCCGTGGTCGACATGACCCATGATGGTCACTACCGGCGGACGCACTTCCTTGTCGCCCTGGTCAGCTTCGTTCCGGGCGATCAGGGTGGTCTCCGCATCCTTGGCGTCGGCACGGACAGCCTTGTGGCCCAGTTCCTCGACGACGAGCACCGCGGTGTCGTGGTCGACGACCTGGTTGATCGTGGCCATCACGCCCATTTTGAACAGGGCCTTGACCACATCGGAACCCTTGACCGCCATCTTCTGCGCGAGATCGGCCACGATGATGCCGTCGCCAATGGCGACTTCGCGAACGACCGGGGCCGTCGGCTTGGCAAAGCCGTGCTGGCCGGTGATGCGGCTGATGTCGGGTTTGCCACGCGGCTTCTTGCGGCTGAAGCGGCGTGCGCGTTCCTCGGCCGTCAGGTGCAGCTCGCCGCCGGCAAAACGATGGCCGAGATCGGCGGTGGGGCCTTCCTGCATCCGATGTGATCCGTGTTTGACTTTGTTACGGGCCTGGTTCTGGTCGTCCGGGCGCTTGGGCGGCGGAGACGCAGGACGCGGCGTGTGGTGACGCGGCGCGTCATCGCGGCGCGGCGGCGGGGGTGATGTGGGGCGGGCGCCGGGGCCTGGTCCGGTGGAGGACGCAGGACGTGACGACGGTGCCGCATGACGCGGCGGAGGCGCGGCAGGACGCGGCGGGGTCGACGGCTGCGGCGCGCTGGTGGTCGCGGCAGGCGTCTTGTCCACCGGGGCCTTGGCGGCTTCTTCCGCGGCACGCCGCTCTTCGTCGCGACGGCGCGCTTCTTCGGCGGCGGCCGCTTCCGCCGCAGCGGCGGCAGCCGCTTTAGCCTCTTCTTCGGCGCGGCGCTTTTCCTGGGCCGCACGCTCGAGCTCGTCCGCCTCACGCTTGAGCGTGGACTCGGACAGCTTGCGCAGGGCCTCTTCGCGCTCGGTGTCGACTTTCTGCTCTTCCTCGACCGTGCTGCGCTTGACGTAGGTGCGCTTCTGGCGGACTTCGACGTTGACCGTCTTGCCGCGCGCAGCGCCCTGGTTCACGGTGATCTCGCTCACGGTCTTGCGCTTGAGCGTGATCTGGCGAGGTGCCGAGTCTTCGGCGACCGGTTCGGTCTTGCCATGCGTGCGACGCAGGAAACCCAGCAGTTTCACCTTCTCGGTGCTGCTGATGATCTGGTCCGCATTGCTGAATTTCATGCCGGCCTCGGCAAGCTGCGCGAGCAGCTTCTCGACCGGAGTGCCCAGTACCAGGGCCAGTTGCTTGATGGTGACGTCCGACATTCTCGTTACTCCGTGATCCGCCTGCTGCCAGTAACAACCGCTGCAAAACGCCCGCGGATTACGTCTCGGCTACGCGCGCGGCCACAATCAGCGCTGCGGCACGATCCTCGTCGAGTCCCTCGATTCCGAACTCCATCAGTTCATCAGTCGCCAGGTCAGCCAGATTCTCGCGCGTAACGATATCGTGCTGGGCCAAGGTGTAAGCCAGTGCTTCGTTCATACCGTCCACGGCCAGGAGGTCATCGGCCGGCTTGTGCTCATCAATCACTTCTTCCACGGCGAGCGCTTCGGTCAGGAGCGCATCGCGGGCACGGGCACGGAGTTCCTCGACGATATCCTCGTCGAAGCCTTCCACGGCCAGCAGTTCGCCGGTCGGCACGTAGGCGATCTCCTCGACGGTCGAGAAACCTTCCTGCACCAGGATGGCCGCGATTTCCGCGTCCACCTCGAGCTTGGTCATGAACAGCTGGCGCGCTGTTTCCTGCTCGGACTCGCTCTTGGTGCGAACCTGGGCTTCGGTCATGACGTTGAGCTGCCAGCCCGACAGCTTACTGGCGAGGCGCACGTTCTGGCCGCCGCGGCCGATGGCCTGGGACAGCTTGTCCTCGGCGACCGCGATGTCCATCGAGTGCTTGTCTTCGTCGACGATGATCGACTGCACTTCGGCCGGCGCCATCGCATTGATGACGAACTGGGCCGGATTGTCGTTCCACAGGACGATATCGATGCGCTCGCCGTTGAGCTCGTTCGACACCGCCTGAACGCGCGAACCGCGCATGCCGATGCAGGCGCCAATGGGATCGGTGCGGCTGTCGTTGGCAAGCACGGCGATCTTGGCGCGGTCGCCGGGGTCGCGTGCACAGGCCTTGATTTCGACCAGACCCTGGCCCACTTCCGGCACTTCAAGCTTGAACAGCTCGATCATGAATTCCGGCGCGGTGCGCGAGACGAACAGCTGCGGGCCGCGCGCTTCGGCACGGACATCAAACAGGTAGCCGCGGACGCGGTCGCCGGTGCGTACGGTCTCGCGCGGGATGGTCTTGTCGCGGGCGATGAAGGCTTCGGCATTGCCACCGAGGTCAAGATAGACCGCGCCGCGCTCGACGCGCTTGACGACGCCGGTGATCAGTTCGCCAATGCGGTCGCGGAAGGCGTCCACCACCTGCGCGCGCTCGGCTTCGCGGACGCGCTGCACGATGACCTGCTTGGCGGCCTGTGCGGCGATGCGGCCAAACTCGGGGTTTTCGATCTGCTCTTCCACGAAATCGCCGATGTCGGAGCCGGGTTTTTCGTCGACGGCGTCCATCAGGCGGATCATGCGCTCGGGCGATTCCATGACGACATCGTCAGGAACCACTTCCCAGCGGCGGAAGGTTTCATAGTCGCCGTTGGCGCGATTGATCGACACGCGGATCGAGACATCCTGGTCGACGTAGCGCTTCTTGGCCGCGGAAGCCAGGGCCGCTTCCATTGCCTCGAAAATCACGCCTTTGTCGACGCCCTTCTCGTTCGCAACCGCGTCCACCACCAACAGCAATTCTTTACTCATTGTCAGTCACTCCAACCGGCGCCCGCGACGCCTGGATTGTCTACTTGTTCGGTTTGCGCTTCGTTGCACCCGGCTTCGGACCCTTCGGTTTTTCCGGCGCCAGTCCCAGCGCCACGTAATCGGGCACCAGACGCGCTTTCTGGATATTGTCGTGCGCCACCGTGAATTCGACGCCGTCCTGGTCGATGGTTATCTGGTCGCCGTCGACACGGAGGATGACCCCCTGCAACCGACGACGCCCCTCGACCGGGAGGTTCAGCGCGATCTTTGCCACTTCACCGGTGAAGCGCTCGAACTGCGCCGGCGTGAACAGCGGTCGGTCGATACCCGGCGAAGACACTTCCAGCGTGTAGCGCCCCTCGATCGGGTCGTTCACGTCCATCTGCGCCGAGATTTCGCGGCTGACCGCCTCGCAATCTTCAATCGTGATGCCCCGTTCCGGCGCATCAATATAGATGCGCAGAAGGCTGTTGCCACGACTCGGCGCGTACTCGATGCCGAGGCATTCGAGGCCGAGATCAGCCACTACCGGGTGGATCAATTGGAGGAGTTCGTCGTCTTTCACGCTGCTTTCCGCACAAACAAAAAATGGGCACGAAGGCCCATTCCGTAGTCCGCCGTTGACTTGCTTCCCAACACCGGCAACGCGCGCGTCCTGCGCTCCTAGCAAAAAGGCCACACTAGGTGGCCTTTCGCATCTAACTGGTAGCGGGGGCAGGATTTGAACCTGCGACCTTCGGGTTATGAGCCCGACGAGCTGCCAGACTGCTCCACCCCGCATCAGAGAAAAAGAATTGTACGTGCCATCGAGAATTTACGCAAGCGTTTGTCAGTAAATTCCCAACGAACGGACGCACCACCCATACAGCGGCCCCCAAAAGAAGCCCAGCACCAGCAACGCGAGTGCATTCATGGAAATCGTCACGCGCATCGGCAGGTCACCGGGCGTCGGAAGCCGCGATTCATCATCCGCGTCATCGAAGTACATCACCTTGACGACGCGCAGGTAATAGAAGATGCCGACGATCGCGAAGACTGCGCCGGTCACCGCCAGCCAGATCTGGTGTGCATCGATGGCCGCCTTGAGCACCAGCAGCTTACCGAAGAACCCGAACATTGGCGGCACGCCGGCGAGCGAGAACATCACCAGCAACATCAGGAAGGCGTGCCAGGGCGAGCGCTGGTTCAGGCCCTTGAAGTCGTCGATCTCCTCGGCCTCGAAGCCGGCACGGGAGAGCAACAGGATCATGCCGAAGGCCGCGGCCGCCATGAGCGCGTAGCTGATCGCGTAGAACATCGCTGCCGCATAGCCGCCGGGCTGGCCGTTGACCAGGCCAAGCAGCAGGAAGCCAACGTGCGAGATGGTCGAATAGGCGAGCATGCGCTTGAGGTTGGACTGCATGATCGCCGCGATGTTACCGATCGCCAGGGACGCCACTGCCAGCACGGCCAGCATCTGCTGCCAGTGCGGGCCGGCGCCGTCCAGCCCTGTTTCGAGCAGGCGGTAGGCCATGCCGAACGCAGCCAGCTTGGGCGCTGAGCCGATGAAGACCGTCACGGCCGTCGGGGCCCCCTGGTAGACGTCGGGCAACCACATGTGGAACGGAGCGGCCCCGAACTTGAATGCGATGCCGACGACCACGAACACGACGCCGGTCAGCAACAGCTTGGACTGGGCATTCACCGGCACGGCGGCAAACTCACGGATGCCGTTCAGGTCCAGCGTGTGGGCCGCGCCGTAGATCAGCGACATACCGTAGAGCAGCATGCCCGAGGCCAGCGCGCCGAGAACGAAGTACTTCATCGCCGCTTCGGACGACAGGCGTGAATCCCGGTTCAGGGCGACCAGCGCATACGAGGACAGCGCCAGCAACTCCAGGCCCAGGTACACGATCACCAGGCTGCCCGCCGAGACCAGGAACATCATGCCCAGCACTGCAAAAAGGCAAAGAACGTAGTACTCGCCAACGTACAGGCTGCGGTCGCGCAGGTACGGTCGTGCGTATACGAACACCAGCGCTGAGGTCAGCAAAGCGAAGAGCTTGAGCGCATCAGCCATGCCGTCGCGAATGAACATGCCGCCGAAGGCAGTGACGCTCTTGGCCGCACCTGCAGTAACGGTCACGGCACCCGGGCCAGAGAGCACCAGCCAGGCCGTCACGGCCAGGATGGCGATGGAAAAGTAGTGCGTGACGTCACGCTGGCTCGGCTTGAGGAACACGTCCAGCAACAGCAGGACGCAGATCGCACCGGTCAGGAAGCACTCGGGAAGAAGGGTGAGGATATCGGTCAGGCTGATCATGGTCGGTCCCTCACACGCCCTTGCTCACGAGAATCTGGTCCACCAGTTGCTTGATGGGCGCGTCCATCAGATCACCCAGGGGCTTGGGCCACAGACCGAACAGCAGCACCGCCCCGGCGAAAGCCGCCAACACGAAGAATTCGCGGGCGTTGATGTCTTCCAGCTGGGCGACGTTCTCGTTGGCAACCTCGCCGAAGATCACGCGCTTGACCAGCCACAGCGTATACGCCGCGCCGATGATCAGGGTAAAGGCAGCCAGGGCCGCCACCCACGGATTCGACTGGAACGCCGCCAGGATCACCCAGAACTCGCCCACGAACCCGCTGGTGCCCGGCAGGCCGCAATTGGCCATCGCAAACAGCACGAACAGGGCGGCGAACTTCGGCATTGTGTTCACCACGCCACCGTAGTCCTTGATCATGCGGGTGTGCATGCGGTCATACAGCACGCCCACGCACGAGAACATCGCACCGGAAATGAATCCGTGCGAGATCATCTGGATCATCGCGCCCTGCAGTCCGATGCGGGCGGCATTGGCATTGTTGAGGTCGCGCGTCAACGCCATCGCGATGAACACGCCGAGCGTGACGAAGCCCATGTGCGCGATCGACGAATAGGCGATCAGCTTTTTCATGTCTTCCTGCACGAGGGCGACATAGCCCACATACACCACGGCGATCAGCGACATCGCGATGACGATCCAGGCGTACTCCGCGCTCGCGTCAGGCGTGATCGGCAGGGAGAAGCGGATAAATCCGTAACCACCGATCTTGAGCATGATCGCCGCCAGCACCACCGAACCACCGGTCGGCGCTTCGACGTGGGCGTCCGGCAACCAGGTATGCACCGGCCACATCGGCACCTTCACGGCAAAGGCCAGCAGGAAGGCGAAGAACAACCAGGCCTGTTCCTTGGCGGAAAGGCTGACCGAGGCTAGCGTCGCCAGGTCGAAGGTTCCGGCCTTGAAGTACAGGTAAATCAGGCCGATCAGCATGAAGATCGAGCCGAAGAAGGTGTAGATGAAGAACTTGAGCGTGGCATAGACGCGACGTGCCCCGCCCCACACGCCGATCAGGATGAACATCGGGATCAGCATGCCTTCGAAGAAGACATAGAACAGCAGCGCATCCATCGCGCAGAAGACGCCCACCATCAGGCCTTCCAGCACCAGCATGGCGGCCATGTACTGGTTGACCTTCTCGTCGATCGATCCCCAGGCGCCCAGCACCACCAGCACGCTGGTGAAGGTCGTCAGCAGAACCAGCGCGACGGAGATGCCGTCGACCCCCAGGTGGTAGTTCACCTGCAGGGCTTCGATCCAGACGAATTTTTCCTGCAGCTGCATCGCCGCACTGGCGCTGTCGAAGCGCGAGAGCATGAGGAGGCTGGCCGCGAATGTGACCAGCGCGACCAGCAGCGTGATCCAGCGCGCCATGTCGGGACGCTTCTCGCCTGCCAGCAGGACGGGGACGGCGCCGATGAAAGGCAGCCAGATCAGAAGACTCAACAGAGACATCGTTATTTTTCCCTTTGTCCCTTACCGCGCAGCCAGCCACAGACCGCCGAGGAGGACGATCAGTCCCAGGATCATCGCGAACGCATAGTGATACAGATAGCCGGACTGCACGCGGCGCACCGTCGCCGCCACGCGCGCGACCAGGGCGGCCGAACCGTTGACCATGCCGTTGTCGATGACTGCAACGTCACCGCCGCGCCACAGGCCACGGCCCAGCTTCACGCCGCCGCGGGCGAAGACCGCGAAATACAGGTCGTCGATGCCGTACTTGTTCTGCAGGATGCGGTACAGCGGCGCGAAGACCTTTGCCGCCTTGGCCGCGACCGAAGGATTGAACAGGTATACATAGGTTGCGGTGGCGAAACCGGCCAGCGCCAACAGGAACGGCCACTGCGTCAGTCCGTGCAGCACCATCGCACGGGGGCCATGGAACTCGTGCTTGAGTTCTTCCAGCGGGTTATGCCCCGCATGCACGTGGATCGCGCCGGCGAAGAAGTCGCCGAACAGCATCGGCTCCACCGCCAGCCAGCCGATGAAGATCGACGGAATGGCCAGCAGGACCAGCGGCACCGTGACCACCCACGGCGACTCGTGCGGCGCGTGATGGCCGTGGTCGTGGTGCGCATGATCGTGTGCCAGCTGTGCCTCGTGTTCCGGCGTATCCGCCTCGGGCACCACGTAATCGGCTTCGTGCTTGTCCTCGAAGCGTTCCTTGCCGTGATAAGTCAGGTAGATCAGGCGGAAGCTGTAGAGCGCCGTCACGAACACGCCGATCAGCACGCAGGCGTAGGCATAGCCCGAACCGAAGCGATGCGAGTGGCCGACGGCTTCGATGATGGCATCCTTCGAGAAGAAGCCGGAGAAGCCCGGGAAACCGGTCAGCGCCAGCGTGCCAATCCAGGCAGTAGCGAAGGTGACCGGCATGTACTTGCGCAGGCCGCCCATGTAGCGCATGTCCTGCTCGTGGTGCATGGCGATGATCACCGAGCCCGCGCCGAGGAACAGCAGCGCCTTGAAGAAGGCGTGGGTCATCAGGTGGAAGATCGCGGCGGAGTACGCCGACGCGCCCAGGGCAACCGTCATGTAGCCCAGCTGCGAGAGGGTCGAATAGGCGACGACGCGCTTGACGTCGTTCTGGACGATGCCGATCAGGCCCGTGAAAAGCGCCGTCGTGGCGCCCACGATCATGATGAACGAGAGGGCGGTTTCCGACAGCTCGTACAGCGGCGACATGCGGGCGACCATGAAGATGCCCGCGGTCACCATGGTGGCCGCATGGATCAGCGCGGAGATCGGGGTCGGGCCTTCCATCGAGTCAGGCAGCCACACGTGCAGCGGTACCTGGGCCGACTTGCCCATCGCACCGACGAAAAGCAGCACGCCGATGACAGTCGCGGCGGACCAGGGGTGACCCTTGATCAGCTCCAGCGTCTTGCCCGCCAGGGCGCCATCCTTCGTCGCTTCGGCGAAAACCTGCTGGTAATCGAGCGAACCGAACCACAGCAGCACCGCGGCGATACCCAGCAGGAAGCCGAAATCGCCGACGCGGTTGACCAGGAAGGCCTTCATGTTGGCGAAGATCGCCGTCGGCCGCTTGAACCAGAAACCGATCAGCAGGTACGACACCAGGCCCACCGCTTCCCAGCCGAAGAACAGCTGCATGAAGTTGTTGCTCATCACCAGCATCAACATCGAGAAGGTGAAGAGCGAGATATAGCTGAAGAAGCGCTGGTAGCCCGGGTCTTCGTGCATATAGCCGATGGTGTACAGGTGCACCAGCAGCGACACCGAGGTGACGACGACCATCATCACGGCGGTCAGGCGATCGACCAGGAAACCGACGCTCACACTGAGCGGACCGACTTCGAACCAGGTGTAGAGATTCTCGTTGAAGACGCCCCAGCCACCGGTGCTCAGCTGGTAGAGCACGTAGCACGACAGCAGGAAGGAAACCGCCACACCGGCGATGGTGACCGTGTGTGCACCGGCGCGGCCGACAGTACGACCGAACAGGCCCGCCACGATGGCGCCGAACAAGGGCGCCAGGGCGACAACGACGAGGAGAAGCTTCGGCGTGATCATCTGGTCTTAGCCCTTCATCGAATCGAGTTCGGCCACGTTGATGGTGCTGCGGTTGCGGAACAGCACGACCAGGATGGCCAGGCCGATCGCGGACTCCGCCGCGGCGACCGTCAGGATGAAGAACACGAACACCTGCCCCGATGCATCGCCGAGAAAGCGCGAGAAGGCGACGAAGTTCATGTTCACCGCGAGAAGCATCAGCTCGATCGCCATCAGCAGCACGATGACGTTCTTGCGATTGATGAAGATACCGGCCACCGAAATGCAGAAGAGAACGGCACCGAGCACGATGTAATGCGCCAGCGTGATCATGCGGATTCTCCTTCGCCGCGCTCGGCGGACATCTTGACGACACGCAGGCGTTCTTCACGCTTGACCATCACCTGCAGGCCCGGATTCTGCGTCTTGGTGCCGGTGCGCTTGCGCAGCGTCAGGGCAACCGCCGCGATCAGGGCGACCGTCAGGATCAGCGCGGCAATCTCGAACGGCAGCAGGAACTGGGTGAACAGGGCCTTGCCCAGCCAGGCGGTGTTGCCCATCCCGGCGGCGACGGCCGGATCCGGCGGCAGAGTCTGGGCGGTCATTGCCTTCACGCCGATCAGCGCCAGCATCTCCACCAGCATGACCGCCGCGACGATCACGCCGACGGGCAGGAAGCGGATGAAGCCCTCGCGCATCGACTCGGGCTTGATGTCGAGCATCATCACCACGAACAGGAACAGCACCATCACGGCGCCCACATACACCACCACCAGGGCGATGCCGAGGAATTCGGCCTCGGCCAGGATCCAGGTGGATGCGGCCGTGAAGAAGGTCAGCACCAGGAACAGGGCCGCGTGCACGGAGTTCTTCACCGTGATCACGGCCAGCGCCGACCCCACCATTACCGTGGCGAGCGCGTAGAAACAGACCAGCTGTAGCGTCATCGTCGGGTCTCCTGCGCTCAGCGATAGGCCGCGTCTTGGGCGCGGGCCTTGGCAATATCAGCCTCGAAACGGTCGCCGAGGGCCAGGAGCTTCTGCTTGGTCAGCACGTTCTCGCCGCGCTTTTCGAAGTGGTATTCGTGGATGTCGGTCTCGACAATCGAATCCACCGGGCAGCTTTCCTCGCAGAAGCCGCAGAAGATGCACTTGAACAGATCGATGTCGTAGCGCGTGGTGCGGCGCTGGCCGTCGCTTTCGCGCGGCGCCGCGTCGATCGTGATCGCCAGCGCGGGGCACACGGCCTCGCACAGCTTGCACGCAATGCAGCGCTCTTCGCCGTTCGGATAGCGACGCAACGCATGCAGGCCGCGGAAGCGATTCGACTTTGGAATCTTTTCCATCGGGTACTGCATCGTGTACTTCGGCTTGACGAGGTACTTGAGCGTCAGCCAGAGGCCCGCCAGGAGCTCGAGCAGGAGCAGGCTCTTGAAGTAGTGGATCACGCGATTCATGGCGAGGCTTCCGGACCGATGGTGACGCCGCCGAAATAGGCCAGGCAGCCGGCGACGAAGACCCAGGCGATGGTGATGGGGATGAAGACCTTCCAACCCAGACGCATGATCTGGTCGTAGCGGTAGCGCGGGAACGTCGCGCGGAACCACAGGAACAGGAAAGCCATGATGAAGGCCTTGATGAACAGCCACCACCAGCCCGGCGCCGACAGCAGGCCCATGCCCCAACCCTGGAAGGGAGACAGCCAGCCGCCGAGGAACAGCACGGCCGCCAGGAACGCGATCAGGATCATGTTCGCGTATTCGGCGAGGAAGAAGATCGCGAACGCGGAGCCGGAATACTCGACGTGGAAGCCGGCAACGATCTCCGACTCGCCTTCGGCGACGTCGAACGGCGCGCGGTTGGTTTCGGCCACGCCCGAGATGAAGTAGATGACGAACATCGGCAGCAGCGGCAACCAGAACCACTCGAAGAAGCCCTTGCTGCCGGACTGCGCGACGACGATATCGCTCAGGTTCAGGCTGCCGGCGAGGATCAGCACGCTGACCAGGGCCATGCCCATCGCGATTTCGTAGCTGACGACCTGGGCGGCAGAACGCATCGCCCCGAGGAAGGCATACTTGGAGTTGGACGCCCAGCCGGCCAGGATGATGCCGTACACGCCCAGCGAGGTCATCGCCAGCAGATACAGCAGGCCCGCGTTCGCATTCGACCAGGCGACTTTTTCGCCGATCGGCACGACCGCCCACGCCGCCATTGCCGGCACCAGCGCGATGATCGGCGCCAGGTAGAACAGGAAGGTGCTGGCGCGCTCAGGGACGGTGATTTCCTTGAACAGCAGCTTGAACACGTCGGCGAAGGCCTGCGCCAGGCCCATCGGGCCAACCTGGTTGGGCCCCATGCGCACGTGCATCCAGCCGATGACCTTGCGCTCCCACCACACATACATCGCCACCGAGATGATCAGCGGCAGCAGCGGCAGAAGGATCAGCCCGATCGCGACGGAGAGCGTCGGGAACTGGTTGACGAAAGCGTTGATCGCAGCAGTCAGGGAGTCCATGGCGCTCATGCCTTGCTGATGCTGAGGTCTGCGCCGTAGGCCGGCAGCGCAGCGGTTTCAAGGTAGGCCGATTCGATCCAGGCACCGCCGGCAGGCACGTCCTGGCTGATCGTGACGGGCAGCGTCGCGATACCGACGGGGCCGGACACCTTGGCCACCATTCCCTGCTCCAGGCCCGCCTGCTTTGCGTCCGCCGGATGAAGGACGAGGCGGCCACCCACCGTCAGTGGATGCGACTGCAGGGGCACGCTGCGACGGAGCACGGCGTCACCGCGATACACCGGGACGGTGGCAATGCGCGCCAGGCCCGTGGGCTTGACCCGGTTGGCGACCTTGCCATTTGTCACCAGCGCGGCTGCGGGCCTGGCATTCATGGCCGCGCGGACATCGGCGATTTCGGTGAAATCGAAACCCGACACGCCGAGCTTGGCGCCCAGCGCACGCAGTACGCGCCAGCCCGGACGCGATTCACCGGCCGGCTTGGCACCGGCGGCAGCCACCTGGGCGGTGCCGTTGAGATTGACCAGGGTCGCGTCGATCTCCGGCGTCGCGGCGATCGGCAGGATGATGGTGGCGACGGCCTTGACGTTGTCGCTGGCGAAGGCGGAGAACGCCACCACCGTCTCGGCGGACGTCAGCGCCTGCATGGCCAGGCCACCGTCCGCAAAGTCGAACGGCGCTTCGGCTCCGTACAGCAGATAGGCCTTGCGCGGCTGCTGCAGCATGCTGCGCGCGTCGAGGCCACCAGCCTGCGGCAACACGCCGACTCGGCTCAGGCCGACGGCGTTGGCGCCGAGCGGAATTTCGTTGTAGCCGCTGTCGGTCGCCTGCGCGACCAGGCGGGCGGCCGCACGCAGGATGGACGCCTGCGGATGCATCGCGGCGGCTTCACCGACGATCAGTACCGAGGCAGTGGCGTCCTTCAGCGCAGCAACGGTCGCGCGCGCCGCATCATCCACCGCGATATCAGCCAGCAAGGGCTGGAGTTCGGCCGGTACGGCTACACCGGATTCAGCCGCAGCCTTGGCGAGCTTCAGGGCCTCATCGACCAGTGCCGCCGGAGCGGCGATGGTCTTGCCGGCGAAGTCGTAGTTGAAATCGAAATCGACCGGATTGAGGGCGAATACCTTGGCGCCCCGCTTGGCGGCCTTGCGCACGCGATGATTGATCAAGGGCAGCTCATGGCGCAGCCACGAGCCGACGAGGAGGACGGCACCGGCTTTTTCGATATCCGCGACCGGTGTCGAGAACCCGTTGCCGGCCGCGCCGTCGACGAAATCGAGCTGGCGCAGGCGGTGATCGATGTGCCTGGAATCCAGGCCGCGCGACAGGGCAGCCAGCAGGTGGCCTTCCTCGTTCGAGGTGGCCGGATGGACCAGCGTGCCGAGCTGGTCGCCGGACACGGTCTTGAGTTTCTCGGCGACCAGGGCCAGCGCTTCGTCCCAGCTGACGGCAACCCAGCCGCCGTTGCGCTTGACTTGCGGCTGCAGCGCACGGTCACTGGCGTAAAGGCCCTGGTGGCTGTAGCGGTCGCGGTCCGACAGCCAGCATTCGTTGATGGCTTCGTTGTCGCGCGGCACATGGCGCAGCACTTCGCCGCGGCGGGTGTGCAACCACAGGTTCGAACCCTGCGCGTCGTGATAGCCGATGCCTTCCCGGGCGACCAGTTCCCAGGCGCGGGCGCGGAAGCGGAACGGCTTATTGGTCAACGCGCCGACCGGGCAGACGTCGATGATGTTGCCACCGATCTCGCTCTCGATCGTCTTGCCGACATAGGTACCGATCTCCAGGTTTTCGCCGCGGCCCATGCCACCCAGTTCATAGGTACCGGCCACTTCACCGACGAAACGCACGCAGCGCGTGCACTGGATGCAGCGCGTCATCTCCGTCGCAATCAGCGGACCGATATCTTCGTCCGCCACGGCGCGCTTGCGCTCGACGAAGCGGCTGACCGAACGGCCATAGCCCATCGAGACGTCCTGCAATTCGCATTCACCGCCCTGATCGCAGATCGGGCAATCCAGCGGATGGTTGATCAGCAGGAACTCCATCACGTTGCGCTGCGAATTGAGCGCCTTGGCGGAGCGGGTCAGCACCTTCATGCCTTCCATGACCGGCGTGGCGCAGGCGGGCATCGGCTTGGGTGATTTTTCCACCTCGACCAGGCACATGCGGCAGTTGGCCGCGATCGGCAGCTTGTCGTGGTAGCAGAAACGCGGAATCGGCACGCCGGCCTTGTCGGCGGCATGAATGATCATCGAGCCTTTCGGCGCGGTCATTGGCTTGCCGTCGATCTCGATGTTGACGTGATCGGGCGGCGTGTTGGGATTGACGGGCTGGGCGCTCATCTGTCGGTCGTCCTCACGCGGCCTTGCCGAGCTGTTCGTCGACGAGCGAGCGCTTGTTGACGATGAAATATTCAAATTCGTGCCAGAAGTGGCGGAGCATGCCCTGCACCGGCCATGCGGCGGCTTCACCGAAGGCGCAGATGGTGTGGCCTTCGATCTGTCCGGCAGCCTGCTTGAGCATGGCCAGGTCAGACAGTTCGGCCTTGCCTTCCACGATGCGCGTCAGCATGCGGTACATCCAGCCCGTGCCTTCGCGACAGGGCGTGCACTGGCCGCAGGACTCGGCATAGTAAAAGCGGCTGATACGCTGGCAGGCGCGCACCATGCAGGTGGTTTCATCCATCACGATAACGGCGCCCGAGCCCAGGCCCGAACCGGCCTTCTGGATCGAGTCGTAGTCCATCGTGCATTCGAGCATCGTCGCCGCCGGCAGCACCGGCATGGACGACCCGCCGGGAATCACCGCCTTGAGCTGGCGGCCGCCGCGAACGCCACCAGCCATTTCGAGCAGGTCCTTGAACGAGGTGCCGAGGCGGATCTCGTAATTGCCGGGCTTGTTCACATGGCCGGAGACCGAGAAGATCTTCGGTCCGCCGTTGTTGGCCTTGCCCAGGTTCAGGAACCACTCCGCGCCATTGCGCAGGATGGCCGGCACCGAGGCGTAGGTTTCCGTGTTGTTGATCGTCGTGGGACGCCCGTACAGGCCGAAACCGGCCGGGAACGGCGGCTTGAAGCGCGGCTGGCCCTTCTTGCCTTCGAGCGATTCCATCAACGCGGTTTCCTCGCCGCAGATGTAGGCGCCGGCGCCGAGGGCGCCGTAGATGTCGCAGTCGATGCCCGAGCCCTGGATGTTCTTGCCCAGCAGGCCCGCCGCGTAGGCTTCCTTGAGCGCCTCCTCGAAGTGCTCGAAGGGTTCGTGGTGGAACTCACCCCGCAGGTAGTTGTAGGCCACGGTGGAACCGGTGCAGTAGCACGCGATTGCCAGGCCCTCGATCACCGAGTGCGGGTTGAAACGCAGGATGTCGCGGTCCTTGCAGGTGCCCGGCTCGGATTCGTCCGAATTGCACAGGATGTACTTCTGGCCCGGCGCCGTGCGCGGCATGAAGGACCACTTCAGGCCAGTCGGGAAACCGGCACCGCCACGGCCACGCAGCGCGCTCTTCTTGATCTCTTCGATCAAGGCGCCCGGATCAGGCTTCTCGGCAAGGATCTTCCGCCACGCCTGGTAGCCGTCGACCTTGAGGTAATTGTCGTACGACCACGGCTTGTCGAAATGCAGCGTGGTGTAGACGACTTGGTGTTCTTGTGGTGCCGGTCCGAATGCCATACCCGTTCACTCTTGATGTGCAGGAGGCCGCCCTGGTGCGATGTCCCGTATTCGATGACGCATCGCGGCCCAGGCCGCTGCTACAACACGTACTCAATTGCCTTATTTAAGGCCGTCGAGGATCTCGTCCACTTTTTCCGTGGTGAGGTTTTCATGGTAGTGGCCGTTGACCACCATCATCGGCGCGCCGCAACAGGCAGCCAGGCATTCCTCTTCCTTCTTGAGGTAGATGCGGCCGTCCGGCGTGCTCTCGCCGAGCTTGACGCCCAGCTTCTTCTCGCAATAACGCACGACGTCTTCCGCGCCATTGAGCCAGCAGGAGATATTCGTACAGATCGCCACATTGTTGCGGCCGACTTTCTCCGTCTCGAACATCGAGTAGAAGCTGGCCACTTCGTAGGCCCACACCGTCGGCAGACCAAGGTACTTGGCCACGGCGGTGATCAGTTCGTCGGTGAGCCAGCCCTGGTTCTGTTCCTGTGCGGCAAACAGTCCCTGGATCAGCGCCGAGCGCTTGCGGTCCGGCGGGAATTTCGACACCCAGTGATCGATGTGGTGACGCGTGTGCTCGGTGAGCGCGACCATCGGGTCGACGTCTTTCACCTGTTCGTGGTTGCCAGTGGCCTTCATGGAATGACTCCCGTCGCCTCAGCGGTCGACTTCGCCGAATACGATGTCGTAGGTGCCGATCATCGCAACGACGTCGGGCAGCATGTGACCGCGCACGATGGCGTCCATCGACGACAGGTGCGCAAAACCAGGGGCACGGACCTTCAACCGGAACGGCTTGTTCGCGCCGTCGGAAACCAGGTAGATACCGAATTCGCCCTTGGGCGCCTCGACCGCACTGTAGGTTTCACCGACCGGCACGCAATAGCCTTCGGTGAACAACTTGAAGTGGTGGATGAGGGCTTCCATGTCGTCCTTCATCTCTTCGCGAGACGGCGGCGACACCTTGAAATTCTGGATCATCACCGGGCCGGGATTGGCCCTGAGCCAGCGTACGCACTGCTCGATGATGCGGTTGGACTGGCGCATCTCCTCGATGCGGACCAGGTAACGGTCGTAGCAATCGCCCTTCACACCAACCGGGATATCGAAATCCATGTCGGCGTAGGCCGCGTAGGGCTGCTTCTTGCGCAGGTCCCACGCCACACCGGAACCACGCAGCATGACGCCGGTCATGCCCCACGCCAGCGCCTGCTCCGGCGGAATCACGCCGATGCCGACGGTGCGCTGCTTCCAGATGCGGTTGTCCGTCAGCAGGGTCTCGTACTCGTCGACCTTGCTGTAGAAATCTTTGCAGAAGGCTTCGAGGAAATCGAGCATCGAACCTTCGCGCCATTCGTTCATGCGCTTGAGGTCATTGCCCTTGTGCCAACGCGATTCCTTGTACTGCGGCATGCGGTCCGGCAGGTCGCGGTAGACACCGCCCGGCCGGTAATAGGTGGCATGCATGCGCGCGCCGCTGACCGCCTCGTAGCAATCCATCAGTTCTTCGCGCTCACGGAACGCGTAGAGGAAGACCGCCATGGCGCCGAGGTCGAGCGCGTTCGATCCGATCCACATGAGGTGGTTCAGGATGCGCGTGATCTCGTCGAACATCGTGCGGATGTACTGCGCACGGATCGGGGCCTCGACACCGAGCAGCTTCTCGATGGCCCGCACATAGGCGTGCTCGTTGCACATCATCGAGACGTAGTCCAGGCGATCCATGTAACCGATCGACTGGTTGAAGGGCTTGGACTCGGCCAGTTTTTCGGTACCGCGATGCAGCAGGCCGACGTGCGGGTCGGCGCGCATGATGGTCTCGCCATCCATCTCCAGCACCAGGCGCAGCACGCCATGAGCCGCCGGATGCTGCGGGCCGAAGTTGATCGTGTAGTTGCGGATTTCCTGCATGGCTTACTTCCCCGCCGCCGCGCCGCCGGCCGCAGCCTCGGCCTGGGCCTGTTCGTAGCGCGAATCGTCGCGGATCACGCGCGGCACCAGCACGCGCGGTTCGATCGAGACGGGCTCGTAGATGACGCGTTGCAGTTCGGCGTCGTAGCGCACTTCGACGTTGCCGATCAGCGGAAAATCCTTGCGGAACGGATGGCCGACGAAACCGTAGTCGGTGAGGATGCGGCGCAGGTCCGGATGACCTTCAAACACGATGCCGTACAGATCGAAGGCCTCGCGCTCGAACCAGTTGGCGACGGGATAGAGCTCGGTCAGCGACGCGACGATCGGCAGCGCATCATCCGCGCACAGGGTCCGCACGCGCACGCGGCGGTTGTGCTTGACCGACAGCAGGTGCACCACGACACCGAAACGGTTTGACTTCTTCTCGACCTGCGGGCGTTCGTTCCAGCTGAAGCGCCCCGGGCCCTTGCCCTCGACGCCGCGCGAAAATCCTTCGTTGGAAACGTCGGTGGTATCCCACTCGGTCTGGCCGTAACCGAGGTAGTCGACGCCGCAGACGTCGATCAGCTGTTCGAAGTGGAAATCCGGGTCGTCCCGCAGCAAGCGGGCCACCGCCAGCCAGCGCTCGGGCTTGACTTCCACCGTGGTTTCGCCGCGCCATTGGATGACGTTCACGGCGTCGTCGCCCAGACGCGCGGTAAGGCGCTGCGCCAGGCTCATAGGCGTGTTCTCGCTCATGCGGGTCGTCCGTTAGCGCGCGATGGTGTTGGTACGACGGATTTTCTTCTGCAACTGCAGAATGCCGTAGACGAGCGCCTCGGCCGTCGGCGGACAGCCGGGGACGTAGACGTCGACCGGCACGATGCGGTCACAACCGCGCACCACCGCGTAGGAATAGTGGTAGTAGCCGCCGCCGTTGGCGCACGAGCCCATCGAGATGACCCACTTCGGATCGGGCATCTGGTCATAGACCTTGCGCAGCGCCGGAGCCATCTTGTTGACCAGGGTACCGGCGACGATCATCACGTCAGACTGGCGCGGCGACGGACGGAAGACCACGCCGTAGCGGTCAAGGTCCAGGCGCGCGGCACCGGCGTGCATCATCTCGACGGCGCAGCAGGCCAGGCCGAAGGTCATCGGCCACATCGAGCCGGTGCGGGCCCAGTTGATCAGGTCGTCCATGCGCGCGGTAGCAAATCCGCGTTCGATGAGCGGATTGTCGTCCCCGGGCCGCAGGATGTCGTCGACCGTGGAGATCGGCACCGGGTTGTGCATCACCCGGCTGACGCTGTCGATCACTCCCATTCCAGCGCCCCCTTCTTCCAGACGTAAACGAAACCGACCACCAGCAGGGCCAGGAAAAGGCCCATTTCGATCAGCGCGACGATACCGATTTCCTTGAACACGACGGCCCACGGAAACAGGAACGCGATTTCCAGATCGAAGATGATGAACAGGATGGCGATCAGGTAATAGCGCACGTCAAATTTCATGCGCGCGTCTTCGAAGGCCTCGAAGCCGCATTCGTATGCCGATCGCTTTTCTTGACCAGGCCGCTTGGGGCCTAGCAGGGTGCCGACGGCGAGCAGGACGAGGCCCAGCCCGGTGGCAATACCGAGGAACAGAAGGATGGGCCAATATTCGGCAAGCACGAGTCTGCGAACCTCCGCATCAAACGTCGATGCATCAGCGATCGCGAAGCCGTGCATCTTGCCGCGCGACCGTAACTAGATTGGTGCCCAAAGGGGGACTCGAACCCCCACGACCTAAGTCGCTACCACCTCAAGGTAGTGCGTCTACCAATTCCGCCATCTGGGCAATGTATTCCAACTAGTTCTTCTTTGACTCGTCCGCCTTGGCTTTGGTCTCGCCTTCGGCCGGAGCGGCCGCGGCAGGAGTAGCGGGCTTGGGCACGTCGGAAGCCGGCGGTGCCGCCACGGCCGGAGCCGGGGTCGCGGCCTGCGGAACGTCGCTGGCGGGCGACGTGGCAGGTGCTTTTTCGGTGGCCGCAGGTGCCTCGACGCCGGACATGATACCCAGATCGCTCTGCGGCGCTACTTTGCCACTGCGAGCCAGATACATGCCCATGCCCAGACTGAGCAGGAAGAACATAGCGGCCAGGATCGCCGTGGCTCGCGACAGGAAGTTCGCCGATCCGCGCGCACCGAACACCGTTGCCGACGCGCCGGATCCGAAACCGGAACCCGCGTCTGCACCGGCGCCGCGCTGCAGCAGAATCAGCGCCACCATCGCCACTGCGATCAGAATGTAAAACACGTTGAAGATCGTGGGCAGCATTTCGATCCAACCGGGCGTCGCGCTTATCGCGCCGCCATGCAAATCGCCAGGAAATCGGAGGCCACGAGGGACGCTCCGCCGATCAAGCCACCGTCAACATCAGCCTGGGCGAAAAGCTCGGCTGCATTGCCCGGTTTCACGCTACCACCATAAAGGATGCGTAGCGAGTTGGCGATTGTAGCATCGTGAATGGCGAGTTGGCTACGGATAAACGCATGGACTTGCTGCGCCTGTTCCGAGGTCGCGGTGCGACCGGTACCAATCGCCCAGACCGGCTCGTACGCCACGACCGCGTTACCAAAAGCGGCTATGCCGGCCGCGGCAAGCACGGCCTGAATCTGAGCCCCCACCACGGATTCGGTCTCGCCGGCTTCGCGCTGGACCAGGGTCTCTCCGACGCACAGGACCGGCACCAGACCCGCCTCCTGGGCACGCACGAACTTGGCGGCAACCTGCCCGTTCGACTCGGCATGGTACTGGCGACGCTCGGAGTGACCGACCAGCGCCAACGTGCAACCGATATCGGCCGCCATCGAGGCAGCGACGTCGCCGGTGAACGCCCCCTGCGCCTGCTCGCTGACATCCTGTACGCCGACGGCCACCGCGCCACGCCGGGCGTCAGCCGCGATTTCACCCGCATAGACGAAGGGCGGGAACACGGCTACCTCGATGCCCTCCGGCACACCGGCGGCGACCGCGTGCACCAGCTCGGCCGCGCTGGCGCGCGTTCCGTGCATTTTCCAGTTTCCGGCGACCAGCTTGCGGCGCATAGGACGGGCCCGTTCGAGAGGGCGCGAAGGATAACGGCGGTCCAGCGGCGGTGCAACGCGGCCATGAGTCGCAGGATACGGCCCGGGAGCAGGCTTTGCAGCAACCGGCCGTCCATCTAGAGTCACCCAGTCCGGTCAGTGGCGTGCACGCGTCGTCCTTTGCCCACGCCAATGCCATTCCCTTGCCACGGAGAGACACCGAATGAATGCACCTGCGTCACGCTGGGCCCTGGTCACCGGCGCATCGGCCGGTATCGGCGAGGCGTTTGCCCGCGAGCTGGCGGGCAAGGGCATCCACCTGGTCCTGACCGCCCGCCGCGAAGACCGGCTCACCGCTCTGGCCGAAGACCTGCGCAGCCGCCACGACATCCGCACCGAAACCATCGCCGCCGACCTTGCCCGGCCCGATGCATCCGCGCGCCTGTGCGAGGAGCTCGACCGGCGCGGCATCACGATCGACATCCTGATCAACAATGCCGGCTACGGCGTGCCGGGCCACTACCTGGCGCAGCCATGGACCGTCCACGCGGATTTCCTGCAGGTACTCGTCACGGCTCCCTGCGAACTGGCCTACCGGCTGCTTCCCGGGATGCAACGGCGCGGCTACGGCCGTATTGCGAACATCGCCTCCCTTGCCGGTCACGTACCCAGCTCTGCCGGACACGCCATGTATGCCGCGTCCAAGGCATTCCTGATCAAGTTCTCCCAGTCGCTGGCCCTGGAAAATCGGGATAAGGACATCCGTGTCTGCGCGGTGTGCCCCGGCTTCACCTTCTCGGAATTCCATGACGTCACTGGCGCGCGGGCCCAGGTATCGACGATGCCACGCTGGATGTGGATGACCTCCGAAGAGGTGGCGCGCGAGGGCTGGAGCGCGGTGGAACGCGGTGACATCGTCCATGTCACGGGTCGTGTGAACCGGCTGATCAAGACCCTGATCAAGCTGCTGCCCGACCGCCTCGCCCTCAACCTGGTCCAGCGACGGTCGAAGAGCTACCGGGTAATGGATCCGCAGCAGGGAACGGCTGAATAGCGCTCCCCGGGGCTTGCTCACCCGCTTCCCCGTCGGCAGGGAGCCCCCGGCCCTCTCCACACCACCGTACACCTTTCACCTCCAGGCAGGTGCGCCCTGCCGGGCGCACAAACAAAAGCGCACGGCCGTTTCCGGCCGCGCGCTCGTTCTGCAGTACGTGATTGGCGTATCAGACGAGCTTGATCTCGCGCAGGCGTTCCATCAGGTACTCGTGCGACGTAATGGACGTGTCGTAGCGGCGCGGGTTGTCCGCGGTGACGCAGGCGGGCAGCGGGTCGAGCACGACGTCCGGGTTAGGGTGCAGGAAGAACGGCACCGAATAGCGCGGCTTGCGTGCTTCGTCGCCCGGCGGATTGACCACGCGGTGGGTCGTCGAGGGGTATACGTGATTGGTCAGGCGCTGCAGCATGTCGCCGATATTGACCACGATGGTGTCCGCATCCGCCGTGAACGGCACCCACTCGCCCTTGCGCGATTTGACTTCCAGGCCCGCTGCGCTGGCGCCGACCAGGAGAGTGATGAAATTGATGTCTTCATGCGCGCCGGCACGCACGTTCGGCACATCGGGCGTCGTGATCGGCGGATAGTGGATCGGGCGGAGGATGGAATTGCCGAAGTTGGTCTTGTCTTCGAAGAAGATTTCCGGCAACCCGATATGCAACGCCAGCGCGCGCAGCACACGCGACCCCAGCTGGTCGAGCGCCGTGTACAGGCCGTAGCCGTATTCCTTAAAGCCTGCGACTTCTTCCGGCCAGAGGTTCGGCGCCATGATGTCCGCGAATTCGGAATCGCGTGGGATCTCGCGGCCCACGTGCCAGAACTCTTTGAGATCGGGATATCGCGAGTCTTTTGCCGTCTCCACGCCGAACGGCGTGTAGCCGCGCGCACCGCCGGTACCTGGCAGGTGGTACTTCATCTTCACTTCGGTCGGCAAGGCGAAGAACGCGCGGAAGCGCTCATAGGCGCCGTGGATCAGTTCGTCGCTGATGCCGTGGCCGCGGATGCCGCAAAAACCCCATTCGCGGTAGGCCGCACCGAGTTCGGCGACGAAGGCGTCGCGGTCACTGTCGAAGCGACGGATATCAAGGGTAGGAATGACGGACATATCGGTTTCCATGATGAGGCGAGGAGGCGCCAGGGCGCCGGCGTTCGGCGCCGCCGCGGCACCGCTTGCCCAAGGATTACTGTACGGCCGCGGATTCTACGGCGCTGGCCAGTCGGGCAGCCAGCGTATCGACCAGCGCGACGTCGGCCGCTTCGATCGTCACCCGCACCAGCGGCTCCGTTCCCGAGGCGCGCAGGACCAGGCGCCCACGCCCTTCCAGTTCGCGCTCGACCGCCCGCCGCGCATCCAGCACGGTGCCATGATCGAGCAACCGGGCGCCGTCGGCGACGCGCACGTTGACGGTTTTCTGCGGCAAGCGCGTCCATCCGGCCGCCAGCTCGGCCAGTGAACGGCCACTGCGGACGACACACTCAAGGACCTGCAAGGCGCTGACGATGCCGTCACCCGTCGTGGCGCGATCCAGGCACAGGATATGGCCGGACGTCTCGCCGCCGAGCAGGCCGCTGTGCTGCTTGAGCTGCTGGAGGACGTAGCGGTCCCCCACCTTCGCACGGACAAACCCGATTCCGGCCTGGGCGAAACACTGCTCCAGCCCGAAATTGGTCATCAACGTGCCCACGACCGGGCCGCGCAGCCGGTTGCTGGCGCGCCACCCCGCCGCCAGGATGTACAGGATGTCATCGCCATCGATCAGTCGGCCGGCATGGTCGACGAACTGCACCCGGTCGCCGTCGCCATCGAAGGCGATGCCCAGGTGCGCCCCCTGCTCGACCACCGCTTTCTGCAGCGCCGCGGGCTTGGTGGAGCCGCAATCGCGATTGATATTGAGTCCGTCAGGTTGCACGCCGATCGCAGTGACCTTCGCGCCGAGCTCCTCCAGGAGATTCGGCGCGATGTGGTAGGTCGCGCCGTGCGCGCAATCGACCACGATGCGCAGCCCGCGCAGGCTCAGGTCCGGCGGCACGGTGGATTTGCAGAATTCCGAATAGCGAGTGCGCGCATCCGCGATACGGTCAGCCTTGCCGATGCGTTCGGAAGAGACTGTCAGGAAGGGCGCTTCCAGCTCGGCTTCGATGGCGTGCTCGACCTCGTCGGCGAGTTTTTCACCATCCGCCGAAAAGAACTTGATGCCATTGTCCTGATGTGGATTATGCGACGCACTGATCACGATGCCCGCGCTGGCGCGCAGGGACCGTGTCAGGTAGGCGACCGCCGGCGTCGGCATCGGCCCGAGCAGGCGAACGTTGGCGCCCGAGGCGACCAGGCCCGCTTCCAGCGCCGATTCGAACATGTAGCCGGAAATTCGGGTGTCCTTGCCGATCAGTACCGTCGCGATACCCCGGTTGTCGGTGAGAACGGCGCCCGCGGCCCGGCCCAGCTTGAGCATGAATTCCGCGGTGATGGGCCACTCGCCGACGCGCCCGCGAATGCCGTCTGTCCCGAAATATTTGCGCTCGCTCATGTGTTGGGGCCAGTTTGAGGGTCGCGTAGGTTGCCAGACTCCTTTCCCGGGAGCCACCGAAGCGACCCTGATGCGGATTGCCCGCCCGATTTTACTCGTCGTCATCCCATCGCCGTGGCGCGGATCCGGTGCGTGGGCGCGATGGCGCATCGGCCACCGCCGCCCAGACGGCCAATGCGTCGCGGGTTGCGGCGACATCGTGCACGCGCACCAGCCCGGCGCCCCGCTGCACCGCAATCAGCGCCGCAACCGCCGAGGCAACGACACGGTCGCCCACCTCGCGGCCCGTAAGGGTGCCTAGCATCGATTTGCGCGACAGGCCGACCATCAGCGGGACGCCGAGCCCGGCCAGTGCCTTGAGCTGGCGCAGCAGCTCCAGGTTGTGTTCCAGCGACTTGCCGAAGCCGAAGCCCGGATCGACCAGGATGCGTTTCTTGTCGATGCCGGCCAGCTCGCAGGTAAAGATGCGATCGGCAAGGAAGCGTTTGACGTCGGCCACTACCTCCTCGTAATTCGGCGCCTCCTGCATGGTGCGCGGCTCGCCCTGCATGTGCATCAAGCACACCGGAACCTTCAGCTCGGCTGCCGCATCCAGTGCACCGGGCAGGCGCAGGGCCTGGACGTCATTGATCAGCCCCGCCCCGGCCGCGACGGCGGCGCGCATCACGTCGGGCTTGGAGGTATCGATCGACAAGGGAACCGTCGTCTGGCGCGCCAACCCCTCGATCACGGGGATGACGCGCGCCAGTTCCTCTTCTGCACTGACCGCTGTGGCCCCAGGCCGCGTTGACTCACCGCCGATATCCAGCAGGTCAGCGCCTTGCTCCACCAGGGCCAGTCCATGGGCAATCGCTGCCGCGGCGTCCGCGTGCCGTCCACCGTCCGAAAAGGAGTCGGGCGTGGTGTTGACGATGCCGCAGATCAACGGGCGGTCCAACACCAGCTCGCGTCCGTTGCACGACAAGGTGGGATAAAACATGGCGGCCACTCCCTCGTCCACGATCGGATGCCGGACTATCGCAGCCGGCAGCCGCCTTCGCCAAGCGCGCCTGCGTAGCGCGATGCCGTCTACCAAAGCAGCAAGGCCGCCCGAAGGCGGCCTTGCGAGGCATTCACCGCTGACGCAGTCAGTGATCGGATGGCAGCGCGTTGCGGCTGGTCACCGCCGGGCCGCCGATCGGGCTTTCGCCCCGTCCGCCGCTGTTGGCACTGCCGTTGCCGTTGCTGGGACGGTTGGTGCCGTTCCAGTCGCGCGGCGGCGGCGGTTCGCGGCCTTCCATGATGGCGTCGATCTGCGGCGCGTCGATGGTTTCGTACTGCAGCAGGGCGTTGGCCATGGTGTGCAGTTTGTCCATGTTGTCGGCCAGGATTTCGCGCGTCCGCTGGTAGGCGCGATCCAGGATGCCGCGAACAACCTCGTCGATCTTGCGCGCCGTCTCGTCCGAGACGTTCTTGTGCTGGGTGACCGAACGGCCGAGGAAGACTTCGTCCTCCTGCTCACCGTAGGCGACCGGACCGAGTTCGTCGGACAGGCCCCATTTGGTGACCATGTTGCGTGCCATCTGGGTGGCCCGCTCGATGTCGTTGGAGGCACCAGTGGTGACCTTGCCCGCACCGAAAATAAGCTCTTCGGCGACACGGCCGCCGTAGAGCGCACACAGGCGGCTCTCGAGCATGATCTTGTTCCAGCTGTACCGGTCGCCTTCGGGCAGGTACATGGTGACGCCCAGAGCGCGACCGCGCGGAATGATCGTGACCTTGTAGACGGGATCGTGCTCGGGCACCAGGCGGCCGATGATGGCGTGGCCGGCCTCGTGGTAGGCCGTGTTCCGCTTC
The DNA here is from genome assembly GCF_025398735.1 of Tahibacter amnicola. Taxonomy (NCBI): domain Bacteria; kingdom Pseudomonadati; phylum Pseudomonadota; class Gammaproteobacteria; order Lysobacterales; family Rhodanobacteraceae; genus Tahibacter; species Tahibacter amnicola. The sequence continues at coordinate 2,082,312 of NZ_CP104694.1, read as the reverse complement.
TCTTCCTCGCTCATGATCATGGAGCGGCGTTCCGCGCCCATCATGATCTTGTCCTTGGCGCGGTCGAAATGCGTCATCGTCACTTCGCGCGAATTCTCGCGGGCAGCAAACAGGGCCGCCTCGTTGACGAGGTTGGCGAGGTCCGCACCCGAGAAGCCCGGCGTGCCGCGCGCGATCACCAGCGGGTCGACGTCGGTCGCGACCGGCACCTTGCGCATGTGGACCTTGAGGATCTGTTCGCGGCCACGCACGTCAGGCAGCGGCACCACGACCTGGCGATCGAAGCGGCCCGGGCGCAGCAGCGCCGGATCGAGCACGTCGGGGCGGTTGGTGGCGGCAATGACGATGATGCCTTCATTGCCCTCGAACCCGTCCATCTCGACGAGGAGCTGGTTCAGCGTCTGCTCGCGCTCGTCATGACCACCGCCGAGGCCGGCGCCGCGATGGCGGCCGACAGCGTCGATTTCGTCGATGAAGATGATGCACGGCGCGTGCTTCTTCGCCTGTTCGAACATGTCGCGGACGCGCGCGGCGCCCACGCCGACGAACATCTCGACGAAATCCGAACCGGAAATGGTGAAGAACGGCACCTTGGCCTCGCCGGCGATCGCCTTGGCGAGCAGGGTCTTGCCCGTACCGGGCGAACCGACCATCAGCACGCCGCGCGGGATCTTGCCGCCCAGCTTCTGGAACTTGCCCGGGTCACGCAGGAAGTCGACCAGTTCCTTGACCTCTTCCTTGGCCTCGTCGCAGCCGGCGACGTCAGCGAAGGTGATCTTGACCTGGTCCTCGCCCTGCAGGCGCGCCCGCGAACGGCCGAAGCTCATCGCGCCGCGGCCACCGCCGCCGGACTGCATCTGGCGCATCACATAGATCAGGAACCCGATGAAAATCAGGAACGGCAGCCAGTTGACGAGGATGCCGACGACCGAGATACCGTTGTCGGTGGGTTCGACGCGCAGTTTCTCGACGTTCTTCTCGAGGTCGGCCATGTTGGCCTCGGTCAGGATCGCCGTGGTGCGCACGGAGCTGCCATCCTTGAGCTTGGCTTCGATCGTGCGGCCGTCGTTCTTGACCAGGACCTCGCCCACGCTGTTGCGCTTGACGCGATCCATGAACTCCGAATAGGCCAGTTCCTGCGGGCCCGCGCCGCGCGGGTTGAATTGCTGGAATACGGTCATCAGCACGGCGGCGATGATCAGCCAGATCAGCAGGTTCTTTGCCATGTCATTCATCAAGTTAACTCCTCACGCGCGCTTGCCCTGGGCCAGCGCATAGACTTCGTTGGATCGCGCCCGCGAAGCCTTTGGTTTACGGATGCTGACGCGTGAAAAGCTCGCCCGCAAGTTCCGTACGTAATCATCAAAGCCGACGCCCTGGAACAACTTGATCAGGAAGTTGCCCCCGGGCTTGAGCCAGTTCTGCGCAAATTCCAGCGCCAGCTCGGAAAGATGCATTGCCCGTGCCTGATCGACGACGTCGACGCCGCTCATATTGGGGGCCATATCCGAGAGAACAAGGTCCACCGGCGCCCCGCCCAGCTGGGCCTCCAGTTCCTTCAGCACGGAATCTTCGCGGAAATCACCGCAAATGAAGTCAACGCCGCTGATTCCCTGCATTGGCAGGATATCCAGGGCAATCACCCGGCCCTGCCCTTTCAGGCGTTCATTGACCAGCTGCGACCATCCGCCCGGCGCGGCACCGAGGTCGACCACCACCATGCCCGGCTTGAGCAGCCGGTCGCGCTCCAGCAACTCGTCCAGTTTGAACGCCGCGCGCGACCGATAGCCCTCCGCCTGGGCCTTCTTGACGTACGGGTCGTTGAAATGTTCCTGCAGCCAGCGATGGCTGCTCTTGCTGCGTGACATGGCGGATCGGAGTGCCGGGAAGCGGCCGGACGCGAGGGAGGGGGCGCGCATGATACCCTGTCGGCTTCCTCTGCGGCGGAATTGCCGCCCGAATCGAGACCCATGACCCTGACCAATAGCCAGCGCCGCTATCTGCGCGGCCTCGCCCACGACCTCAAGCCCGTCATTCTTGTCGGCGCCAAAGGTATTTCCGACGCCCTCGTCCAGGAATTCGGCCTGGCCCTGGACCACCACGAACTGGTGAAGGTGCGCATTCCGGCCGAAGACCGCGAAGATTTCGCCGCCATGGTCGTCCGGCTGGCCGAAGCCAGCGGCGCCGAGACGGTGCAGACGATCGGCCGCACGGCGGTGTATTTCCGCCGCAACAAGGACGAACCCAAGATCGCCCTGCCGCGCTGACCCGTCCATGCAGCTCTCGCTTAACCGACCGGGTGAATACCTGTTCGTCCGGGCCGTGGCAACGGACGCGGTAACGGTCGTGGACCGTCCGCTGACTCGCAGCTTCATCCTGGCGCCAGAACGGGCCATCGAGGACTGGGAAGTCAGCGCGGGATCCGTCCTGGAGCCCCGGCACGTCGAGCCCATCCTGGCGCTCAATCCCGCCGTGGCCATCCTGGGCACAGGCGGCCGCATCGTCTTTCCGCCCGCCGCGGTGCTGGCGGAATTCCTGACCCGGGGCATCGGCGTGGAAGTCATGGACAACGCCGCCGCCGCGCGCACCTACAACGTCCTGGTCAGCGAAGGGCGGCGGGTGGTCGTGGCGTTCATTCTGCCCTGATCGACGCCCGGGCTCTTTCGATCCGCCCGACGCGCCGGTTTTCCGGCGCAATCATCAGGACGGCGTCCCGCTCCGGCCGACCCCCTCTGCTTCGCCCAGCCGGCGCAACCGCGTCAGGGCTTCGACCTGGATCTGGCGTACCCGCTCGCGGGTGAGGCCCAGATCCGTGGCGATCTCGGCAAGGGTCTGGGCCGCATTGCCGGCCAGACCGTAACGGCGTTCCAGCACCAGCCGCTGCCGCGGCGTCAGCTTGTCGAGCCAGTCCGGCAGGCGGCCGCCGGCCAGCTCGGCAAAAATACCCCCGCCACTGCCCGCCTCCGATTCAGCCGCGATCTGCTCGACCAGGGCGCGGTCGTCGTCCTCGGACATCGGCGCATCCAGCGAGCGGATCTCCTCGGTCATGCAGAATAGTGCAGCGACTTCGGCCATTGGCTTGTTCACGGCATGGGCGAGCTCTTCCTGGGTGGGGTAGCGCCCCAGCGCACCGATCAGTTCGCGGCGCGCCTTCAGCACCTGGGCCAGCTCGCGCAGCACATGGACCGGCACGCGCACGGTGCGCCCCTGCTGCATGAGCGCACGCTGCACCGATTCACGGATCCACCAGGTGGCGTAGGTCGAAAAACGCAGGCCGCGCCCAGGGTCGAACTTCTCCACCGCACGAATCAGGCCGAGGTTTCCCTCGGCGATGAGGTCCAGCAACGGAACGCCGCGCCCCACGTAGCTACGCGCGACTGCCACGACCAGGCGCAGGTTGGCCTCGATCATCTGCCGGCGTGCGTCACAGTCACCGCGCGCGACCTGTTCGCCCAGGTCGCGCTCACCGCCCGCGTCCAGCAACGGAATCAGCCCGATTTCATTGAGGTAGGCGCTGGTGGAATTGCGCGCCTCGTCGCCCTGGGCGGGCTCGATGACGTCGAGCAGGGCAAGCATGTCGTCGGCATCCAGCGACGTTTCTTCGCGGACTGGCTGGATCATTGCGCCAGGATACTACGATGCACGGTGGAGGCAGTCATGGGTCGGACGGCGCCTGTTTTTCCGGGTTTCTGGTGCCGCGGCAAGACGATCCGCCGCGGCGTTGTGACAAGGCTGCGCGCTGGCCGTCCACCTCGTCCGAAGTCCGACGCGTCCCGCCGGCTGCACTCAGCGCGGCGGCAGGTATTCGAGCGGGTTCACCGGCTTGCCGTTGCGACGGATTTCAAAATGCAACATTTCCCGACTGGAACCCATCGATCCCATCTCGGCAATCGCCTGCCCGGCTTTCACCGTGTCACCCTCTTTGACGAGGCGCTTGCGGTTATGGCCATAGGCCGACAGGAAGCTCGCCGAGTGTTTGACGATAACCAGTTCGCCGTACCCCAGCAGGCCATTACCGCTGTAGACGACGGAACCATCAGCTGCGGCATAGACCGGCGCACCCGCGGAGCCGGCGATATCGACGCCCTGGCGCGTCTGGTCGCCACCGACGTAGCTCGCAATGACCTTGCCGGCCGCCGGCCAACGCCATTTGATGCCGCCATTGCTGGCTACCGTGGCCGGCGGCGCGGTTGATGGCGGTACGGGCGGCGTGGATGCAGCCGCAGTGGCGCCGGAGGGCGTTGGCGTCAACGAGGTGACGGCCGGAGCAGAAGGCACTGCCGCGCCGGTCGTTGCGCCGGAACGGGGGTCAGCCACGGGCTTTGCGGCCGTGGCCGAAGCGGTCGATGCCGTCGCGCCCGCAGCGGCAGACGCGGCACCCGATGTGACCGGACGCGGCGGCGGCGAGGACGACAACGGCGTGATGGTGGAAATGCTCGTGGTGGTCGTACCCGGCGGCAACGTCGACGCGGACGCCGATGCGGTCGTCACCGGCGGGCTCGTGGCAGGGCGCGCCGGCGCGCTCTCCACCGGCTCGAACGGCGTCGGACTCGCCGGGCGCGGCGTACTGGCCGTCGACCGGGGCGCCGATTCCGCCGCAAAGGTCGCGGCGCCAGTGGCCTCGGTCGGCTCCTGGCCGAGCCGGATTTCCTGGCCAACGTAGATCCGGAACGGCGCCTCGATACGGTTCAACCTGGCCAGGTCGCGGTAGTCCATCCGGTTTTTGAAGGCGATGGAGTACAGCGTGTCGCCCGCCGCTACGCGATGCGTGGCGGGCGCCGCCGGGCGCGGTGCGCGGACAGGTTCAGCCGGGAGTTCACGGTCGCGCTCGTGCGAATTCACGGCGATGTCATCCACCGGTGCCGGGGGCGTGGAGGCGCAGGCGGCCAGCAGCAGGGCCAGCGGCAGCGCCCGTCCGCACCGGTACAGCTCACGCATTGAGTGATGCAGCTTCCGCTTCACGTCATTGACCTCAGTGCCGCAGCTTCAACCAGGCCACCAGGGCGATGAACACCACGACGGCCGCCCATCCGATCCATTCGATGTACTTGTGCAGCGCCGCCTCGGCGCGCGGTCCACCAAGCCGGATCAGGCCGGTCAGGAGATACACCCGCTTGCCGCGACCGACGACCATGCTGGCGATGAAGGCCACCATCGGCACGCCGACAATGCCCGACGCCCACGTGAAGATCTTGAGTGGAACCGGCATGAATCCCGCCACAACCAACAACCAGAACGCTGTCCAGGCGCTGTTGGCCACCGTTGCCTTGAGCGAAATCACCAGCGCGTCGATCTTGGGCAGCCAGCCCAGGTAGTCCAAAAGCGGACGCAGTGCCTCGAAGGCAAAATGGCCCAGAAAGTAACCAACCACCGCCCCGATCAACGAAAAGATCAGACTCACAGTGGCAAAACGCGCCCAGCGGGCTGGCCTGGCAAGCGTCATCGGCGCCAGCATCACTTCTGGCATCACCGGAAAGATGATGGCTTCGATGAAACTCAGCCCCGCCAGCAGCGCCTCGGCGCGCGGATGCGCCGCCCACGCGAGCGCTTTCTCGTACAACGGCTTGAACAACCTCACGGAAGACTCCTTCCTTGGATGGGCCGGCAAACGCTGCCGGCCGTCACAGCGTCCCACCCAGGAGCGGCACGAAGCTCACCGGGCAGAGAATTTCGCGCATCCGCACCCCGTTGCTGTCGGGGCGGATACGCACCAGCTGCTGGCGCCCGAAGGCACCGACCGGAGCGACCATGACACCGTCGGGTGCCAGCTGGTCGAGCAGCGCGGTTTCCAGTTCAGTACCGGCGGCCGTCAGGACGATGGCGTCGAACGGTGCTTCCTCAGGCCAGCCGAGCCGGCCGTCGTCGTGCTTGGAGCGGATGGTGTCGATACCGAGCTTTCGGAAGCGCCGGCGCGCATTGCGCAACAGTTCCTCGATCCGCTCGACCGTAAACACCTGGCCGACCAATGCCGAGAGCACCGCCGCCTGGAAGCCCGAACCGGTGCCGATCTCCAGCACGCGCCGGGGCACGCCAAATTCGAGCAAGGCCTCGGTCATGCGAGCGACGACCCAGGGCTGCGAGATGGTCTGGCCATGGCCGATCGGCAGGGCGGAATCTTCATAGGCCCGTGTGGCCAGCGCCTCTTCCACGAACAGGTGGCGCGGCATCTGGCGCATCACGTCGATCACCCGGCGGTCGCGAATACCTTCGGCGACAAGGCGATCCGCCAGCCGGTCGCGCGCGCGCTGCGACGTCATGCCCTGGCCACGCGCTTCCGGCGACTGTCGCTGGAACGCCGTCATGCGGGCAACCCGGCTCCGAGTGGCAGGCTCTCGACCCAACCGGCAACTTTCTCCAACGCCTGGTAGCGGGTCAGGTCGACCTGGATGGGCGTGATCGAGATGAAGCCATCGCGCACGGCATGGAAATCCGTGCCGGGGCCGTCGTCCTCGGCTTCGCCCGGCGGCCCGATCCAGTAGATCGGCCGGCCACGCGGATCGCTCTGGCGGATGCACGGCGCCGAACGATGACGGCGCCCCAGGCGGGTGACGGCAAAACCCCGGATCTCGTCCCACGGGCGGTCCGGCACATTGACGTTGAGGATGGTATCGGCAGGCAGCGGATCGACCAGCAGGCGCTGCATGAGAATCAACGCTGCCTGGGCGGCACTGTCGAAGTTCTCCGGCTGGTGGTCGCGGCTGACCAGCGACACCGCGATCGCCGGAAGGCCGAGAAAACGGCCTTCCATCGCGGCGGACACCGTGCCGGAATAGATCACGTCGTCACCGAGGTTCGCAGCGTTGTTGATCCCCGAGACGACGATGTCCGGCTGGAAATCCAGCATGCCGGCCAGGGCCAGATGCACGCAGTCAGTGGGCGTGCCGGCGACACGGTAACGGCCGTCGTCCAGCAGGCTGACCCGGATCGGCTGGTCCAGCGTCAGCGAATTGCTGGCGCCGGAGCGGTCGCGGTCCGGCGCGACCACGGTGACCTTGCCGACCGCCGAGAGCCGATCAGCCAGCGCGCGGATGCCCGGGGCGTCCACGCCATCGTCGTTGGAAACCAAAACACGCATGCGTCGTTCCTGGGTGCAGCGGACCGCGGCGCGTGCAGCGCCGCCGTATCCGGCGTGAAAGCAGCAGGAAGTTTAGCCGAATTGCCCCGCCCTCGGCCGCCGATGCCACCTCGCGCGGCTCACGCGCGACGCGGCATGGCGGCTGCACGAACGAATGCGGTACCTTGGCCGTCCACGGCGAGGAATTCATGCGCAAACGGCCTGCCAGCCCGGCACCACCACCGATCACCGAGGAAGACCGGCGACTGTTCCAGGACGCCATCGGCCCGGTACGTCCGCATACCCCGCCGGAGGCGCCCGGTATCGTGCCGGAGCGGCCAGCACCGGAGCCCCGCCAGTTCTGGCTGGATGAAGCCCGGGTACGGGACGAACTCCTGGACATGCCGATCGATCCGGCCGAGATGGAGATCGGCGAGGAGCTGAGCTACCTGCGCGACGGCTACAGGCCGGAGCTGCTCAAGCGACTCAAGCGCGGCGCATTCAGCATTGCGGACGAAATGGATCTGCACCAGATGACGGCCGAGGTTGCCCGGTCAGCCATCGTCACCTTCCTGGCCGATGCGCGCCATCGCGGCCTCACCTGCGTGAAGCTGATCCACGGCAAGGGGCTGCGTTCACGACCGGGCGGGCCCGTGATCAAGCGGCTGGTCGATCGCATGCTGCGGCAGCGCGACGATGTCGTCGCCTTTGCTTCGGCGCGACCGGAGCTGGGTGGAACCGGCGCCACGGTGGTGCTGCTGCGGCACCGCTGATCCCACGACGATCAAATCCCTGGCGCGACCGGGACGGCCGCAACCGGGAGCAACGGCCACCGGCGACCGCCTGCGCGATCGCCGTGGCGTTTCAGCGATCGGCCACGCGATGATCGCGCGTCTTGATCGGCATGTTGATCCATTGCACGGTGTGGCCGCGTTCGCGCGCCCACTTGTTGACCGTTGCGACCTTCTGCACGTCGATGTCGTCGGACGGCAGCATTTCGCGCTTGACCAGTCCCGAATTGCCGCTCGACGCGCATCCTGTCATCAACGCTCCCGACAGCACTACCACCAGACCCACCATCAGACGATACATGACATCCTCCTCTTGGACTGACCGCCATCGCCGTCGGCGCTGGCGCCCGGTAGTTCCAGTATAGGAAGCGCCCCAAAAGGCGGAAGACGACGCCATCTAACGCGCCATTTCCGTTACAGCGGCGTGATCTGGCGCTTATTCCTGCATCGCGTCCGCAGGATCTCCGGCAGGGCTCCCGCACAGCTCGCGCAGGACGGTCGTTGCATAGGCGCCAGCCGGCAGCCAAAAGGACAATGTCAATGCATCGTCCGCCCATTCGGCCTGCAGGTCCGTCACGGGCAGGCGCAGGCTGCGGCGCTCCTGGTTCAGCCCGACCCCTTCCAGGCCCGTGGTGCACTCGGCCATGCCGCCGGCCACCGACTGCTCGAGATCGGCCACGGCGCCGGTGCTGCGCAGCGCGCCGCGTCCCCACAGCGGACCGGTCGGATGGATATCCCGATCGGCCAGGCGGCGCAGGATCTGCTCGTCGACCGGCTGCGGACCGAAGATGCTGTGGCTGCCGTCGAGCATCCAGACGTCGCCGTCCATGGCCTGGTTCCAGCTCTGCGCAGCCACTCGCCGTGCGAGTACCTCATTGAACAGGTGCGAACGCGCCGCGGAAATCAGCAGGCTGCGCTGCTGCCGGGCGACGCGCCGCCCACGGAACATTTCCAGTGCGCGATCGAGATTGGCGCCATCACGCCCGAAACGTTGCTCGCCGAAATAATTGGGCACGCCGCGCTCCCGGATGATCGCGATCCGCTCCTCCGCCTGCGCACGATCCCCGCACACGGAGCGCAGCACGATGCGGAACGCATTGCCGCGCAAGGCGCCGCGCTTGAGCTTGCGGCCATGGCGCACGGCGTCGAGCACGCGGAACTCCGGATGGGCCAGGCTGCTCCAGTCCACGCTCCGCTTGATCGGCACGGCAATCGAAAACGTCTGCCGCGTGACAGCATGACGGTCTTTCAACCCCGCATAGCTGACTGCCTCGGGCGGAAGATCCAGCCAGCGCGCCAGCTCCGCGGCAACCCAGTCGGTATTCGCGCCACGTTTCTCCACGCGGACGAAAACGTGCTCGCCGGCACCATCGGGCTCGAACCCCAGGTCCTCGTCGACCCGGAAATCTTCGGGCGCGCAGCGCAGCTGCCCCGTGAGGACGGGGCCACCGTGGGCGAAGGGCAAAGACGACATCAGGCAGTCACCACCAGGAGAGATCCGAACGCACACACCGCGCTATTCCGAGGGAATGGCGACGGACAAGCGAATGCGGCATTGTCCAGATCTCCCCTCGACAAAAAGGTATCGAAAGCACCGCCGGCACTCAGCCGGCTTTTTCCACCAGCACGACGGCCATGGCCGCGATGCCTTCGCCACGGCCGGTGAAGCCGAGCTTTTCAGTGGTCGTGGCCTTGATGCTCACCGCTCCCGGCTCGCAGGCCATGTCGGCGGCGAGCACCTGGCGAATCGCCGGTGCATGCGGCAACACCTTCGGGCGCTCGCCGATCACAGTGACATCGGCGTTGCCAAGCCGGTAGCCCTGCTGTGCCAGCAAGGCCATGCAATGACGCAGGAACACGCGGCTGTCGGCACCACGCCAGCGCTCGTCACTGGGCGGGAAGTGCTGTCCGATGTCGCCCAGCGCCAACGCACCCAGCAGGGCGTCGCATAGCGCGTGGATCACCACGTCGCCGTCCGAGTGGGCAATCACGCCCTGGCTGTGCGCAATGCGTACGCCGCCCAGTACGACATGATCTCCCGGCCCGAAGGCGTGTACGTCAAATCCTTGCCCAATCCGCATTATCTCTATTCCTCGACCCGGCACCGATGCGATGCCGTCATCCAACGTGGCGCGCCAGTAGAAATTCGGCCAGCAGCAAATCCGCCGGCGTGGTGACCTTGAGATTGGTTTCCGCGCCTTCCACCAGCAATGGCCGGTGACCGGCCCGTTCCATGGCCATGGATTCGTCGGTCGCCATCACGCCCGCTTCCGCCGCCGCTGCCAGGGCCGCGCTAAGCGGCCCGCGGCGAAACATCTGCGGCGTCAGGGCGCGCCAGCGCGCCTCTCGCGGCTCGGTCGACTGGACGCAGCCGTCGGCATCGGCCCGCTTGAGCGTGTCGCGCAGGGGGGCCGCCAGCAGGCCGCCGTCACCGGCGGTCGCACGTGCGACCAGACGGCTGATGTCCTCTGCCGAAACGCAGGGCCGCGCCGCGTCGTGTACCAGCACAAATTCGTCGTCAGCGATGGACGAAGGCAGTGCACGCAATCCCGCCAGTACCGAATCGGCGCGCTCGCTGCCGCCAGTCGCCAGCAGCAGCGGCTTGCCCAGCACTTCCAGCATTCCGTGCGTCCAGTAGCTGTCGTCCGCCGCGATCACCACCATGAGTCCCGCTACCTGCGGGTGGGCGGCGAGCCGCTCGAGCGTATGCAGCAACAAGGGTTTTTCGCCCAGGCGCAGATACTGCTTGGGCATGGCGGCGCCGAAGCGACGCCCCGCCCCCGCCGCGGGAATGACGCACCAATAGGCCTTGCTCATCCATCCCTCCGGTGACGTTGATCGTCCCGCAGAGCCGGGTACCGGCTCAGGGCCGCCGCGGCGGCGGGTTCTTATCCTCCGCACCGGGCTCGACGATCTGATAGAAGGTTTCACCCGGCCGGATCAGGCCCAGCTCGGAGCGGGCGCGGCCTTCGATGGCATCGCGCCCTTCCTTGAGGTCCTGCACTTCGGCGCCCAGTGCGTCGTTGCGCGCCTTGAGCTCGGCATTCTGTTTCTTCTGCGCCTCGACGGCGCTCTGCAGGCTTTCCACTTCGCGCACGCCGCCCGCTCCTGTCCACAGCTTGACCTGCAGAACGATCAGGAGAATCAGGAGAATCAGGGCGGCGTAACGCAGCACGTGGCATCAGGCCTCAGCGAAACAGCTCCGGCAGGTTCGGGAACGCGTCCCGCCCAGCGTAACGCGCGGCGCTGCCGAGCGCCTCTTCGATGCGCAGCAGCTGGTTGTACTTGGCCACACGGTCGCTGCGGCAGAGCGAGCCGGTCTTGATCTGGGTGGCCGTGGTCGCCACCGAGATATCGGCGATGGTGGTGTCTTCGGTTTCGCCCGAGCGGTGCGACACCACGGCCGAGTACTTCGCCGCGTCGGCCATCGCGATGGCTTCGAGCGTCTCGGTCAGCGTGCCGATCTGGTTCACCTTGATCAGGATCGAGTTGGCGATGCCCTTGGCGATACCTTCCCTGAAGATCGCGGTGTTAGTGACGAACAGGTCGTCGCCGACCAGCTGGATCTTCTTGCCGAGCTTGTCGGTGAGAAGCTTCCAGCCGTCCCAGTCACCTTCGGCCATGCCGTCTTCGATGGTGATGATCGGGTAGTTCGCGCACCAGCCGGCGAGGAAGTCGGCGAACTGCTCGGACGTCAGGCGCTTGCCTTCGCCCGACAGGTTGTACTTGCCGTTCTCGAAGAATTCCGAGCTGGCGACGTCCAGGCCCAGGTAGACATCTTCACCGGCCTTGTAACCCGCCTTGGCGATGGCTTCCAGGATGGTCTCGATGGCTTCTTCGTTGGATTTCAGATCCGGCGCGAAACCGCCTTCGTCACCCACGGCGGTCGACAGGCCACGGCCTTTGAGCACCGACTTGAGGGCATGGAAGATCTCGGTACCGCAGCGCAGTGCTTCGGAGAAGCTGGCGCAACCGACCGGCAGCACCATGAACTCCTGCATGTCGACGTTGTTGTCGGCATGCGCACCACCGTTGACGATGTTCATCATCGGCACCGGCAGCCGGGCCGTCCGATCGGCCGCCAGGTATTTCCACAGCGGCAGCCCCTTCGCGGCGGCGGCGGCGTGCGCGGCGGCCAGCGAAACACCCAGGAGCGCATTGGCCCCCAGGTGGTTCTTGTTCGGCGAGCCGTCCAGCGCGATCAGCTTGCGGTCCAGGCCCACCTGGTCGGCGGCATCAAATCCCTTGAGCGCGGCGGCAATCGTCGTGTTCACGTGACCCACGGCCTTGGTCACGCCCTTGCCGAGGTAACGCGTCTTGTCGCCGTCACGCAGTTCCACCGCTTCGCGCGAACCGGTGGAGGCGCCCGACGGTACCGCCGCGCGGCCGACATGGCCACTGGCGAGGGTCACTTCGGCTTCGAGGGTCGGGTTGCCGCGGGAATCAAGGATTTCGCGAGCGTGGACTTTTTCAATGGACATTGATGAGAGTCTCTACGTGAGTGAATTAATCAAAACCATGGCGGAACAGACGATCATCGAGGAAGGCAAACGCCGCACCGACGTAGCCGACAGCCGGTACCAGCCCCCACATGTCGTTGATGATGACGTCGTTGGCGTGCACCACAACCTGGTTGTCGTCGAAGGCCCTGCCGGTGTACTCGGGCGTCTGCAGTGTTTCCAGCTCGGCGCCATGTCCCGGCGCAAGGCGATACGCCTTTTGCGCTCCGGGCGCAGTGATGCCCAGCGCGCCTGCTGAGCAGCCGAGGCCCCAGCCAAAATAGTGGTCGCCGCTCGTCAGCGGATTGCCGGAAGGCGTCCAGGCAGAGGCGCTGCCGGTGTATCGCTGGACGAGGCCGTTGCCGCCGTCGACGTTTACCGAGCGGACGGAGACGAACAAGTTGCCACCACAGATTGCGAGGGCATGATTGACATAGGGATAGTCGATCGCGGGCGCCAGGGCACTGGAAACGTGCTGCCACTGCCCCTGATTGCGGACGAAGCTGGCGAATTTGGGAGCCTGGTCGAGGGTCGGGAACTCCACCGTGACGACCGCGGAGTCACCGGACAGCACCATCGCGCGGCCCAGGTACCACCGGGCGTAGGGCGTTTCCAGGACGCCCTCGGATTGCCAGGTCTCACCCACCAGGCGGTAGGCCTCCACCTGGGTCTTTCCCGGCATGTTCCCCGGAAAATAGCTGGAACCGACCAGCAGGTTCCCGCCGTCCAGCGTGATCTTGCCGAGATGGACGGCAGGCACGCCGGGTATGGAGGGCACCAGGCGCTGGCGATAGACCCATCCAGCGCCCGTATTCTGGAACAGATCGATGACGTGCGTGCCGGACACCGCAGCACCGACAGCAATCCATCCATCACCCGCTGCCAGGCGCCATCCGAAAATATCCGCCGTCGGATCCTTCAGTGTTCCGACGTGATTCCAGCCACTGTCAGCACGGCGGAACAGCTCGACTGCTCCCCGATTCGATGTTCCCGCATTTTGCTCAAGATGCGAACTGGCTGCCACTGTGCCAGTGAGGTCATCCAACGCAATATTCTGGGCGAAGGCCGGGTAAGCGGTACCGCCGGCTGGCGGACCGAGCCGCTGCGCATCCGCCAACACCGCATCCGGGGCGGCAGCACCCAGCACTGCCATTCCCGCAACCATCCATTTTGCGTACTTGTTCATTTTGAAGTCTCCTGCACCAGCATTTGTTCGCGAGCGATACCTTCCCTGATGCCGCGCCTGCCTTGCCCGGGAGAACGACGGGGAACGCCGGACTCCGGTCCATGCAAGGGCGGGGGCCTGCGGCATCATCAAAAGGACGAACGGAATGCCATGAACAGGATGATCACCATGATCACCGCCGAACTTCCCACAACCCGGCGATACAGCCTCGCCGTACGCATTTGCTGTTCGTAGGCCGCACGCTGTGTCTCGACGGCGGCCTGCTGGATCTCCAGTGCACGCCTTGCCGTTTCCTGGTAGGACGATTCCAGCCGCAGCTGGATATCGCGGATTTCCGTCAGGAGCTTTACAGCGGCCTCATCGTGCATCGGATTCCATTTCCTCTCAGGTGCCGGCCAGTTCTGCAAAACCCTGGCGTTTGACGCAACGATCCAGTTCGACCAGCGTTTCCAGCAAAACGGTCATCTTCCCCAACGGCCACGCATTGGGGCCATCACTTAGCGCCTTCTCCGGATCCGGATGTGTCTCGGCAAAGAGACCGGCGATACCAACCGCAATGGCCGCGCGTGCCAGCACCGGCACGAACTCGCGCTGGCCGCCGGATTTTCCGCCCTGCCCGCCCGGCAGCTGCACCGAGTGCGTGGCGTCAAATACCACCGGGCAACCGGTTTCCCGCATCACCGCGAGGCTGCGCATGTCCGAGACAAGATTGTTGTAGCCGAAACTCGCGCCGCGCTCGCAGACCATGATTTCAGCATTACCCGTCGCCTTGGCCTTCTCTGCCACGTGCTTCATGTCCCAGGGCGATAGGAACTGTCCCTTCTTGATGTTCACCGGTTTGCCGGCGCGCGCGACGTTCTGGATGAAGTCCGTCTGGCGGCACAGAAAAGCCGGGGTCTGCAACACGTCGACCACCGACGCCACTTCCTGCATCGGTGTGTATTCGTGCACGTCGGTCAGTACCGGCACGCCGATCTGGCGCTTCACTTCCGCCAGGATACGCAGGCCTTCTTCCATGCCCGGACCGCGGTGGCCCGACACGGAAGTGCGGTTGGCCTTGTCAAAACTGGATTTGTAGATGAAGGGAATACCGAGCTGCGACGTAATGGCCTTCAGCTCGCCGGCCGTGTCCAGCGCCAGTTGCTCGGACTCGATGACGCAGGGGCCGGCAATCAGGAAGAACGGTTTGTCGAGTCCGACGTCGAATCCGCAGAGCTTCATGCCGATGCCGCCTGCGCCAGGCGCGGAGCAGAACGGACGATCTTGTATTCGCGCGCGGCCTGGACGAAGCCGATGAAGAGCGGATGGCCATCACGCGGCGTCGAGGTGAATTCCGGATGAAACTGGCACGCCAGGAACCAGGGGTGATCCGGCAGCTCGACCATCTCCACGAGAAGATCATCCATCGACTTGCCGGCGATGGTCAGGCCCAGGTCTTCGAACTGCTGGCGGTACAGATTGTTGAATTCGTAGCGATGGCGATGACGCTCGCGGATCACGTCCTGGCCGTAGAGCTTGCGCGCCAGCGTGCCGGCTTTCAGACGGCACTCCTGCGCGCCCAGGCGCATGGTGCCGCCCAGATCCGAGGTTTCGGTGCGGCGTTCGACGTCACCGGCTGCGGTCGTCCACTCAGTGATAAGCGCGATCACCGGATGCGCGCAACTCTTCTCGTTCTCGCTGGAATTGGCACCCTCCAGGCCGGCGATATGGCGTGCAAAATCGACGACGGCGGCGTGCATGCCGTAGCAGATGCCGAAATACGGCACCTTGTTCTCGCGTGCCCAGCGCGCCGCAGCGATCTTGCCTTCGAAGCCGCGCTTGCCGAAGCCGCCCGGCACCAGTACGGCGTCGGCGTCGGCCAGCACCGTGCCGCCTTCCGCTTCGATCTGTTCGGATTCAATCCACTTCAGGTTGACCCGCGTGGATTGCTTGATGCCACCGTGGCGCAGCGCTTCGCCCAGGGACTTGTAGGCATCCTTGTGCTCGACGTACTTGCCGATGATCGCGATGGTGACTTCGTCCTTGGGATTCTCCACCGCCGCCACCGTGCGCTCCCACGAGGACAGGTCCGCCGGACCGGCATCCAGGCGCAGGTGATCGATGACCAGGCGATCCAATCCCTGCTGGTGCAGCCACAGCGGCAACTGGTAGATGGTATCCACGTCCATCGCGCTGATGACGGCGCGCTCGGGGACGTTGGTGAAGAGCGCGATCTTGCGGCGCTCACTCTCGGGCAACGGCTGGTCGCACCGGCACAGCAGCACGTCCGGCTGGATACCGATGGTGCGCAGTTCCTTCACCGAGTGCTGCGTCGGCTTGGTCTTGATCTCGCCGGCAGCCTTGATGTACGGAACCAGCGTCAGATGCATGAACATGCATTTTTCCGCGCCGTGTTCGATGCGCACCTGGCGGATAGCCTCGAGGAACGGCAGCGACTCGATATCACCCACCGTGCCGCCGATCTCCACCAGCGCGACGTCGTAACCGCGCGTGGCTTCGTAGATCGAGTGCTTGATTTCGTCGGTGATGTGCGGAATCACCTGCACCGTGGCACCGAGGTAATCGCCGCGGCGCTCCTTGCGGATCACCGCCTCGTAGATCTTCCCCGTGGTGATCGAGTTCTTGCCCGTCAGCCGCGTACGGACGAAGCGTTCGTAGTGACCCAGGTCGAGATCGGTCTCCGCGCCGTCGTCGGTCACGTAGACCTCGCCGTGCTGGAAGGGGCTCATCGTGCCCGGATCCACATTGATGTAGGGATCGAGCTTCATCATCGTGACGCGCAAGCCACGCGCTTCGAGGATGGACGCCAGCGAGGCGGCGGCGATGCCCTTGCCAAGCGAGGACACCACACCACCGGTAACAAAAATAAGAGGGGTCATGAGCAGCGGGGGTTGCTGGAAAACCCTATTTTACAGGCATCTACCCCTAGCTGCGAGCGAATGATCGCCAGGGAGGGAAAGACCAGCCCCGGTGCACGGGAATTCTCCGGAGCCCCCTTGAGTCAAGGGGGCGGCCAAATGCTGGCACCGCCAGCGTTTGGCGGGGTTGTGGAGACCTGTCACAGGCATCTACCCCTAGCTGCGAGCGAATGATCGCCAGGGAGGGAAAGACCAGCCCCGGTGCACGGGAATTCTCTGGAGCCCCCTTGAGTCAAGGGGGCGGCCAAATGCTGGCACCGCCAGCGTTTGGCGGGGTTGTGGAGACCTGTCACAGGCATCTACCCCTAGCTGCGAGCGAATGATCGCCAGGGAGGGCAAGACCAGCCCCGGTGCACGGGAATTCTCTGGAGCCCCCTTGAGTCAAGGGGGCGGCCAAATGCTGGCACCGCCAGCGTTTGGCGGGGTTGTGGAGACCTGTCACAGGCATCTACCCCTAGCTGCGAGCGAATGATCGCCAGGGAGGGCAAGACCACCCCCGGTGCACAGGAATTCTCCGGAGCCCCCTTGAGTCAAGGGGGCGGCCAAATGCTGGCACCGCCAGCGTTTGGCGGGGTTGTGGAGACCTGTCACAGGCATCTACCCCTAGCTGCGAGCGAATGATCGCCAGGGAGGGCAAGACCAGCCCCGGTGCACGGGAATTCTCCGGCCCCCCTTGAGTCAAGGGGGCGGCCAAATGCTGGCACCGCCAGCGTTTGGCGGGGTTGTGGAGACCTGTCACAGGCATCTACCCCTAGCTGCGAGCGAATGATCGCCAGGGACGGCAAGACCAGCCCCGGTGCACGGAATTTCTCTGGAGCCCCCTTGAGTCAAGGGGGCGGCCAAAATGCCCGCACGGGACGCCGTCTGCCGGGGGATCGCCGGGAGATGTGCGGGCCGGACTCCGTCAGGCACGGCGCCGACGCTGTCCAGCCCCGGCGCAGGTCACCTGGTCCGGCCGACGACGGGTTTGGGCGCAACCGTGCCGGACCACTTGACGGCCAGCCCCGTCGCCCGGTGACAGTTATGTGTCAGCAGACTTGAAGGCCCAGGTTGAAACGACTAGCGTGGGCGGTTGACCCGCCGCCCCTGCCTGACATGTCCATTCCCGAACGCATCGACGCCCTGCGCCAGATCTTGCACGCCGAGGGGGTCGCTGCGCTGGTCGTTCCGTCGGCGGATCCGCATCTGTCGGAGTACCTGCCGGCACGCTGGCAGGCACGGCAGTGGCTCTCCGGTTTCGGCGGCTCGGCCGGCACGCTCGTCGTGACCGCGGAATTTGCCGGGCTCTGGACCGACTCACGCTACTTCGAACAGGCCGCCCAGGAGCTCGATGGCAGCGGCATCACCCTGATGCGCCAGGGAAATCCCGGCATTCCCGATCACGCGGCGTGGATTGCCGGGAACACGCCAGCTGACGCCACCGTCGCTGTCGCCGGCGATACCCTTTCCCTCGCAGCCCAGGATCAGTTGCGCCGCCAGTTCGAGAACGAACGCCGCCTGCGCACGGACCTGGACCCGGTCGATCGCATCTGGACCGACCGCCCGGCGCGCCCTGCCCATCCGGTGCGCGCCCATGAACCGGCCTACCTCAGCACTACCCGCGCCGAACGGCTCGCCCGGGTCCGCACGGCGATGCGGGAGAAGGACGCTACGCACCACCTGGTCAGCGCGCTGGACGACGTGGCCTGGATCACTGGCCTGCGTGGCACGGACGTGGCCTACAACCCGGTCTTTCTCGCCCACCTGCTGATCGGACCGGAGCACAGCACCCTGTTCATTGATCCGGGCAAGATCGCCGACGAGCTGGCCGCTGAACTCGCCCGGGACGGTATTCACCTGGCGCCGTACGACACGCTCCCGCCTGCGCTGGCGCACCTGCCCGCCGACGCCCGGCTCTGGCTCGATCCCCGGCGCATCGTCGCCGCTATCGCCGAGGCGGCACCGGCATCGGTGCGGCAGATCCGCCACCCCAACCCCAGCCAGGCATTCAAGGCGGCCAAGAGCCGCGAGGAGCTGGCCCACATCCGCCAGACGATGCGCCACGACGGCGTAGCCCTGGTGCGCTTCCTGCGCTGGCTGGAGGAACAACTGGCGCGTGGCCAGCCGTTGACGGAGCTGGACATCGACGCCGCCCTGCGTCATGAACGCAGCCGTCAGCCAGGCTTTGTCGGCGAGAGCTTTGCCACCATTGCCGGCTACCTCGCCAACGGCGCGCTACCGCACTACCGGGCAACGCCGACGCAGCACGCGGCGCTTCGCGCGGAAGGACTCCTCCTGGTCGACTCGGGCGGCCAGTACGAAGGCGGCACGACGGACATCACCCGCACCATTGCACTGGGCCCGACCACGACCGAACAGCGTTCCGACTACACCCTGGTGCTCAAAGGCATGATCGCCCTGTCGCACGCCCGCTTTCCGCGCGGCACCACCGGCCAGCAGCTCGACGCCCTGGCGCGCGCGCCGATCTGGGCGGCCGGCATCAACTACGGGCATGGCACCGGGCATGGGGTGGGCTATTTCCTCAACGTCCACGAAGGCCCGCAATCGATCCGCCCGAGCAGCGCCGAACCCCCCGTTGCCCTGGTGGAAGGCATGGTCACGTCCAACGAGCCGGGCATCTATCGGCCGGGTCGCCACGGGGTGCGCATCGAGAACCTTCTGGCGACCGTTGCCGCCGGCACCACCGAGTTTGGTGAATTTCTCTCTTTTGAGACTTTGACACTTTGCCCCATCGACACCCGTCCGATCGTGCGCGAACAGCTCGATGGCGCGGAAGTCGACTGGCTGAACCGCTATCACCGCACCGTGCTCGATGGCGTGGGTCCACTGCTGACGCCGGACGAAAAGGACTGGCTGGCCCGGCGCTGTGAACCCCTTTGATTGCCATCTGTTGTACGCGTCCTGCGACGCTGCGTCCCGCACCCGCGTCGTTGGCAGCGTGTTACGTACTGTTCGATATCCACGTCGCTCTTGGGGGGCGACGAGCGCATGAAAACCTCGTTGAATTCCACCGTACTGGTTGTGGCAGGCACGCGTCCCGAGTGCCTCAAGCTCGCCAGCCTGGTCACGGCGCTGCGGCAGCAGCCGTCATTGCGCACGGTACTGGTCAACAGTGGCCAGCACGAACAGATGGTGGAACGCACGTTCGCCCACGTGGGCATCGCCTGCGATGTGCAGGCGGGCCAGATCGCGCCCGCCTCGCTGTCGCACGCCCTGGCCAGCCTGCGGGCGCAGATCCGGCGCGTCGCCGCGGAACAACGCGCCGACCTGGTCGTCTCCCAGGGTGATACCACGACGGCCTATGCGGCATCGCTGGCAGCGCGGGATTTGCTCCTGCCGCTCGCACACGTCGAGGCAGGGCTGCGAACCAGCCACCCGTACCGCCCCTTTCCCGAGGAGTTGTTCCGGCGGCGCATCGCGCCGATCGCCGCGCTGCATTTCGCGCCGACGGTCAGCGCTGCGCAGAACCTGCGCCACGAAGGGATAGCGGAGGCCAGGATCCATCGCGTCGGCAATACCGTGATCGACCTCCTGCGCTGGCAGGTGGAATCGCCCGATCCGGTACCAGTGCCGCAGATTCCCGGCGTGCGCGACCTGATCACGCTTACCCTGCACCGTCGCGAAAATTATGGCCGCGGCCTCGACGTGGTCTGCGCGTCGGTTCTGGATCTGCTTGCGCGCCATCCGGAAGCCGGTGTGGTTTGCCCGGTTCATCCCAATCCCGCGGTCGGCGGACGCATCCGGCGCCACTTGTCGACCCATCCGCGCGTCGCCCTGGTCGATCCCATGGACTACCAGCCCTTTATCGCCCTGCTGGCGCACTCGCGGCTGGCGATCACCGACTCGGGCGGCATCCAGGAGGAAGCGCCCTACCTGGGTACGCCGGTGCTGGTGGTGCGGGAGAACACGGAACGGCCCGAAAGCGTGGCGATCGGCGCTGCAACACTGGTGCCGCCCCGCGTGGACCGCATCGTTGCCGAGGCGGACCGGATCCTCGCTGCGCCGCCGCCGGCGCGCCTGCCATTTTCCGCGGATGCGCCCTACGGCGACGGTTACAGCGGCGAACGCATCGCCGCCGAGATCGCGCGCTTCCTCGCCATCCGCTCCGCGCAGACCGCAAGACCGGCCGCAGTGCCCGCCTGATTCTTACAAATACACCAGAAAAAGGATGTCCCGAATGACCACCGCTTCACTGTCCGGCCCGGAACTGACGGCCGCGGCCGACCGCCTGCGCTCCTGGTTGCTGTCAGGCGCCGTGCAATGCGACAGCGGCGTTCATGCCGGCGGTGTCTTCGGCGCGTTCGACGCGGACGGCACGGCGCGCTACGTCTATCCGGAAATCACCGGCTACTACCTGCACTGGCTGGCCGATGTCGCACGCGACCAGGCCGCCGAACGCCCACTGCTCGCCCGGGCGGCACAGGCCGCGGCCGACTGGACGACGCGCCAGTTTGAAAACGGCGCTGTGCCGGCGACGCGCGCCTATGTGAACGGCGAGACGGAAAGCGACTGGCGCAATGACGCCGTGTTCTTCTTCGACCTGGCCATGCTGTTGCGCGGCCTGTGTGCCGCCACCGAAACGGGTTTGATCACGCTGCCGCGCAATGCGGTCGAACGCGTGCTGGCCGAACTGGCGCGACTGGTGGACGAAACCGGCGAGATCCGCGCCGCGCGCCGACTCACGCCGGATGCCCGGTTGCCGGTCCGCTGGTCGACGGTGGGCGGCCCGTTCGAGGTGAAGGCATCATCGCGCGTCACGTTGGCAGCACGGCACATCACTGTGCCGCCGTTGCTCGCGCAGGCCTGCACCGCGCTGGCGCAGCGCTACGCCGCCGTCGCCGCGCAGGTTCCGCTGGAAATGCTGCATCCGACCCTGTATTTCGCAGAGGGCATACTCGTCGCCGATCCCACCAGCATTGATGGCGTGCGAATACTGCTGCAGCGCCTGCTGGCACTGCAAAACGCCGACGGCAGCCTGCCAGAAGCGGAAGATTCGACCGTTCCGCGCAGCGACATCATTGCCCAGGCCCTGCGCATCGCCCTGCTCACCCGCGAGGGCGCACCCACGCCAGCAATGGCCAGTCTTGCACGGGCACTGGTCCAACGCATCGCACCATCCGGTGTGCTCACCTTCCGGCCCGATGCACCGCAGCCGCAACCCAACGTCTGGTGCGCCATGTTTGCCGAACAGGCCCTGCGCTGGCAGGCCGGGCGCCTGGCCGGGCACGCGACGCCGGCTGCCGAGTGGCTGGTATGACCACGCCTGCAGCACCCGGCAAACCCTGGTGGCGTATACCGGGCATGGTCCGGTTCATTCCCCTCTACGTCGCCATCAACGCAGCGAGCCTGCTTGCGCGGTTATCACCCGGCCGCTGGAAACCGCGCAAGCCGCCCGTTACGGCGGCAGGCCTGACCGTCATCGTTCCCGAGCGCGGCACGCCGGACCTGCTGGCGGAAACGCTGCAGGCCCTGTTCGACGCCCTCGCCGTGATCACGGAGCCGACCCAGGTCATCGTGGTCGTCAATGGCGCGCCAAAGGGCGACTACAGCGAACTGGCGCGTCGGCATCCCACGGTCGAGTGGCTGTTTCATGAGCATGCGCTGGGCTACAACGGCGCGATTGCCGCGGGCCTTGCCGCCGTGCGGCACGACTGGTGCTACCTTCTCAATAGCGACATGCGACTGGAGCCGGACGCCCTGAGCGAGCTCCTGCCCTACCGTCGCGACAGCGTATTCGCCGTCACTTCGCAGATCTTCTTCACCGATCCCGAGCGGCGCCGCGAAGAAACAGGCTGGTCGGACTACCACTGGAATGACCAGCGGCCGGAAGTGTACGAGCGCACCCCGGAACCGGGCGCGCTGGCGCGCGGCAATCTCTATCCGGGCGGTGGCTCCTCGCTCTGCCGCACGGCCGTGCTGCGTCGCTACGTGGCGGACTCCTGCGATTACTCCCCGTTCTACTGGGAGGATGCCGAATGGGGGATCCGCGCCTGGAGCGACGGCTGGGAAGTCCTGTTCTGCCCCACGTCACGGGCCTGGCATCGCCACCGCGGCACTGTCAAGCGCTACTACGAACAGGACGTGATCGAGCGCATCATCTGGCGCAATTCGCTGCAATTTGACATCCGTCACGGCTGGTCGGGTCGGCGACCGGACGAGCTGATGCACCACATTGCCCGCCACGAGCCGGATACCCGGGATGAACTGGCTGGCCTGGACCGGGCCTGGCGCGCTTTCCGTATCCGCCTGGCCACGCGCCGCGCGCAGCGCCGCGGCCTTGCCTTCGACAAGCTCGCCACTGACCGCTACTACGCGCCTGTCGCGCAGACGACGCCGCGCAAGCCGCGGGTGCTGGTGGTATCGCCGTTCGCGCTGTTCCCGCCGGCCCACGGCGGCGCTCGCCGTGTCGCGGAGCTGGTGAAGCGATTGCACCGCGATGTGGATTTCATCCTGCTCAGCGACGAACGATCGCTGTATTCGGCCGAGTCCGAGCCCGGACTGTCGATGTTCCTGGCCACGCATCTGGTCGAGGGACGCGGCGATCGTGCCGGCGAGGCGCCACTGGACCTGATCCAGCGGCTGGAACGCCACTGCTGGCCGCATTTGAAGCGCGAGCTGGAACGCCTGATCGCGCTCTACGATCCGGATATCGTCCAGATCGAATTCATGGAATTGGCGCGACTGGCCGAGTTGCGGCGCGGCCGCGCGAAGTGGCTGCTGGCGCTGCACGATGTCTACGTGCGCGGCAACGACACCAGCTTCGACGAACCGCAGCATGCCGCCATCGCACGCTACGACGCGGTCACCGCGTGCTCCAGCGAGGATGCCACCCTGCTGCGACATACCCATGTCGCCCTGATTGGCAACGGTGCCGTGGACCGGCGCGGCACCGCCAATCCTTCGGCCGACAGCCCGCACCTGCTGTTCATGGGGCCGTTCCGCTACGCCCAGAATCTGGGCGGCATCCGTGCTTTCCTCGACCAGGCCTGGCCGACGCTCAAGCAACGCGTCCCGGCACTGTCGCTGACCATTCTCGGCGGCGCCGAGTCAGCCGTCGTGGTCGCCGCCGATGCGCGTTTCCGTGGCGACGGCATTGACGTCGTTTCGGCCTTTGTCGACCCGACGCCCTACCTCGAACGCTGCGCACTGACGATCAATCCGCAGATGGACATCCGCGGCTCGTCGATCAAACTCATCGAATCATTGCTGGCCGGACGCGTCTGCGTGAGCACCGCCGACGGCGCCCGCGGTTTCGCCAACGACACCCTCGAAGGCCTGGTCATCGCCGCGGATATCGCCGGCATGGCTGACCCCATCGCGGAGCTGCTGCAAAATCCCCAGGAACGCCGCCGCCGCGAATCGGCGGATCGCGAACGCCTGGACCGCTATACCTGGGACGCGATGGCACAGCGCCAGCTGGCGATGTACCGTCAATGGGTGTCCGCCTGACCGGCGCCACGACAACACCACTGAGGAGCCCGCATGTCATCCGCTGCCTGGTCCTACGACGCCATCGCCGATGTGTATGCCACCGACATGGGGCAAAGCATGCCGTTCGACGACGTCGGCTGGTACCGCCAGCTGGCGATAGCGCAGGGCGGTACCACCGTGGAGCTGGGCTGCGGCACCGGGCGCATCCTCAACGAGCTGCTCGCGGCCGGTATCGACGCCATCGGCGTGGACCGCTCGCTGCCCATGCTGCGCCGGTTGCGCCTGGACGCCCTGTCGCGCGGGCTGGCGCCGTCCCTTGTGCAGATGGATCTGCGCGGACTGGCGCTGCGCGGCACGTTTTCCACCATCCTCCTGCCCTATTCCCTGATCACCTATGTCACCGACAACGTGACTGCCGCCGCCGTGATCGGGCAGTTGCGCGAGCACCTGGCACCCGGCGGCGTGCTGGTACTGGACGCCTTCATTCCGCAACCGGTCAGCAGCTTCTCGGACTTCCGGCTCGACTACCGGCGTCCGCACGGCGATGGCGCCCTGGAACGGCACAAGCGCATCACCGCCAACAGCGACGGCAGCAACCGCATCGAACGGCGCTACTGCCTGCTTGATGCCAGCGGCCACCCGCTCCAGGAATTCACCACGGACGAAACCATTCGCCCCTATGCCCCGGCCCAACTGGTCGCATTGGGCCAGCGCGCCGGGCTGCAGGTGCGCCACGTGGCGTGGAACTACGGCCAACTGCCCGACGAAACCGGCGCGCGGTTTGCCAGCGTGGTGCTGGCGGCGGCGTAGCCAAAACCAGCGCCGTCCGCTGCGCCCGCTGGTCAGTGGGTGCTGCCACCTGCCAAAGCCTGTCCGACCGTCGGCGTGATCGCGCCGCCAGCACCCTGCCTGTCGCCCGCGTAACCCTGCAGGCGCTGCCCTCCAACGCGCGTCGGTAACCGATAGCAACCGCGCCGGCATGCACCAGCGGCACCGAGGCAAGGTCGCACACCGGGAAATCCATTCGCCAACGTATCCATTTTTTCGCTAGTTGCCATCGCCATCTTTCCTTCTGTATACATCGAAGAACCGAATCCCGGCACGACCTGCGACCAATTGTTCACCGGGCAAGGCCGGCCGAGGATGCGGGAGCCGCGCGGAGAAACCGGGCAGCCGCGCCGGCAACACTTCTTCCACTCAAGGAAAACTCCCAATGGCGATTTTGATGCGAACCTCGCAGCATGGATGGCGCGTGTCTGGCCGGAAACCGTTGATAAGCGCACTCTGTGCTGCACTGTCCCTGCTTGCCGGTGCCGGCCAGGCCGGCGCCACCAGCGGATTCGACGCGCTGGCGCTGGCACCGGCAGACAAGGCGCCGGCCGTCCGCGAAGCCGCCGTACTCGACAGTTTCCGCGGTCACTTCAATGACCAGCTCGGCCTGCCCACCTTCCTGTCGGCCACTGAGCACACACCCAAGCTTTCCGACTCGCTCCTGCTGCGCAACGATCCCGCCGCCGTGGCGCGCGACTACCTCAAGACGCTGCGCAGCGCCTACCGGATCGAGCCGGATGAAATCGACGCCCTTCACGTGCAGGATCTGCAGCGCATGCCCAACGGTGCCGCGCTGGTGCAGTTCGCGCACCACATCAACGGCGTGGAAGTCTTCCGCGAACGCACATCCGTGCTGATCAATGCGGACGGTGCGCTCAACAGCATCGGCGGCGTCCTCTCCGGCGCTGGCACCCTGCGCCACGGGCGGACCGATTCGCTGTTCCGCCGTTCCGCGCAGCAGGCCGTCGCCGGCGTGCTGGCCGGCTACGGGTTTGCCGATGCGGACCTCATGGCCCAGCTCGATCGCACCGAAGATCGCGACGGCTACACCTTCTTCACGCTCGATGCGGAAGGCCGCGACGGTGCGCGACTGGTCGCGCCGGCACGCGCGCGGCCGGTCTTCTTCCGCACCGCTGCGGGACTGGAAGCCGCCTACTACGTTGAAGCGGACGTCGCCCGCAACAACGGCGAACTGGACGAGTACTTCGCCTACGTCGTCTCCGCCAAGAACGGCGACCTGCTGTTCCGCAAGAATCTGACCAACGATCTCACCCCGTTCACCTATCGCGTCTGGGCCGATCCCGCCACGCGCACACCGCAGCCGGGCCCGGAAGGCCGCGGCGCGACGCCCCACCCGACGGGCATGGCCGACGGTTTCCAGCCCGCCTTCGTTGCACCGGGCCTGATCACGTTGATCAACGCCCTGCCGCCTACCTCGGTCGCCGTCAACGACCCCTGGCTGGCCGACAACGCCACGGATACGCAAGGCAACAACGTCGATGCCTTCGCCAACCTTCAGGACGCAACGCCCGGCGCCTCCACCTTCGATCCGCCGCAGGATTACCGTCCCGAACTCACCGCTGCCGGCACCTTCGACCGCACCTACGACACCAGTGCCGGGCCGCAGGTGACACCCGCCCAGGTGAAGGCCGCGACGACGCAGCTCTTCTACACGAACAACTGGCTGCACGACGACTTCTACGACGTGGGCTTCAACGAAGCCGCCGGCAATGCGCAGAACGACAACTACGGCCGCGGCGGCCTGGGGAACGACAACCTGCGCACGCTCGCGCAAGACGTCTCCGGGCGCAACAACGCCAATATGTCCACGCCGGCGGACGGCTATCACCCGCGCATGCGCATGTACGTGTTCGACGGCAAGAGCGCCAGCCACATGACCACGGCCGGCACGCAGACCGGCGACTACGCCACGGGTGTCGCCACCGGCTTCGGCGCGCAGCAGTTCAATCACAGCGGCGAAGTGGTGCTTGCCGTTGACGGCACCGCGCCCGCCAACGATGGCTGCCAGGCCTTCACCGCACCGGTGACGGGCAAGATCGCCCTGGTCGACCGCGGCAACTGCAACTTCACCGTCAAGGCCATGAATGCGCAGACAGCCGGCGCCACCGGCATCATCGTCGCCGACAACGTGGCCGGCGGCGTGGCCAGCATGGGCGGCGCCGATCCGGCGGTCACCATTCCCGCGCTGCGTGTCACCCTCGCCGACGGCAACGCGATCAAGGCGTCCCTGCCGGGTGTCACCGCGACGATGATGCGCACCAAGGGTACCGATCGCGACGGCACGATCGACAACGCCATCGTCGCGCACGAATGGGGTCACTATATCTCCAATCGCCTCGTGCAGAACTCCTCGGGCCTGTCGAGCAACCATTCCGGCGGCATGGGTGAAGGCTTCGGCGACTTCCATGCCCTGCTCATGATGATCGCCGAGCAGGACGTGCAGGTCGGCAGCAATCCGAACTTCGCCGGCGTGTACGCGGCGGCGGGCTATACCTCGGGCGGGCCCAGCGTCTCAGTGAACCCGAACAACGGCTACTACAACGGTATCCGGCGCTATCCCTACTCGAACAACCTGCGCAAGAACCCGCTGATGTACCGTCACATCGTGACCGGTGCGCCCCTGCCGACCAATCCGGCCCCGGCCTTTGCCGGCGACAACGCCGAGGTGCACGCCACTGGCGAGGTCTGGGCGAGCATGCTGTTTGAATGCTATGGCTCCCTGCTACGCGATACGCAGCGCCTGACCTTCGCCCAGGCGCAGGAGCGTATGAAGCGCTATCTCACGGTCGGCTACAAGCTGATGCCGTTCGCGCCCACCTTCGTCGAAGCGCGCGACGCCATCCTGGCGGCTGCCCGGGCGCAGGATCAGACCGACTTCCAGCTGTGCGCCGCCGGCTTTGCCCGGCGCGGCCTGGGCGTCGGTGCGAAAGGCCCCTCCGACCGCTACAGCGCCACCAACGCCGGCGTCGTCGAGAGCTTCACGCTCGGCGTCTCCGCGTCGCTGTCACGCGCCAGCCTCTCGGACGATGGCAACGGCAGCTGCGATGCCGACGGAGAACTCGACAACATGGAAAGCGGCCGCCTGGTGCTCAATGTCCGCAACGATGGCTTCCAGGCCGGCGCATTCAACCTCACGTTGTCATCGCCGGATACGACGGTGCACTTCCCACAGGCCGATTTCACCACGCCGGTGATCCAGCCGCTGACCAATGCGTCGATCAACCTGCCCATTCAACTATACGACGTGACGGGTATCCAGGTCATCACCGTCAACTACGTCGCCAGCGGCGGAGGACTGCCGGCGCCCGTAGCGGGTTCGCAGCAATTTCGCGTGAACGTCGACAGCGCGCCAGCCGCCGGCGAAGATTTCGAAAGCCTGCAGTACACCTGGACGCCGACAAGCAGTGTCGGCGGCAGCAGCGAACGCTGGGGTCGTCGCGAAGTCGACCCGCTGCAGCACATTGCCAACGGACCGGACCTGGCCTCCGCAGCCCTCACGAACCTTGAGTCACCCGCCCTGCAGGTCAACGCCAGCGGCAATTTCGGGTTCACCTTCAAGGCGCGCCATTCGTTTGAAGGCACGGCCACGTTTTACGACGGCGGCCGCCTGGAGATCAGTACCGACAACGGCACGAGCTGGAATCCCATTGCCGGCAGCGCAGTCACACCCAGTTACGGCGGCGCGATCTCCAACTGCTGCAACAATCCACTCGCCAATCAGCAGGCGTTCGTGGGCAACAGCGCCGGATACCCGGCCTACCAGACGTATACGGTAGACCTTGGCAACGCGTACGCGGGCCAGACGATCCGCATCCGCTTTGTCATCGGTAGCGACGAAGGCATCGGCGCACCCGGCTGGGATATCGACGATGTGACGTTCACGGGTCTGGCGAACACCCCGTTCCTCACCACGGTTCCCGACAACGGCCAGTGCGGCGACCTGCTGTTCCGTGATGGTTTCGAGTAAGTAGCACCACCGGCCGGCCCGCCAACGCGGGCCGGTTGCGGGTATGGCTGAACGTCTACCAGCCCTGGCTCACACTGAGCCAGAGGCTGCGGTCCTTGCCCAGCTGTTGCCCGTTGACGTCCTGTCGCAAGGGCTTCTGCCATTCCAGCCCGACACGCGTGCGGCCCAGCACCGTGTTCACGCCCAGACCACCCTCCAGCAGCCTGCCACCGTAGTTGCGCTGAAAGTCCTCGGGCGCCGCGTGATTGTGCGCGCCGTTATAGTGACCTTCGATCTTGCCGATGTCCTTGTACGCAAGCCGCGTCGACAGGCTCCACCGCGGCGACGGCGACCACGCCGCCCAGACCGTGCCGTTCCATCCGTCGCCCAGGCGAAATCCCGATGCGTTCTGGTCTTCCAGTCGCCGTATCAGACCCACCTGCACGCCGGCACTCCAGGCGTTGTCGCGTCGCACATAGGTCATGCCGGGCAGGAAATCCCAGGTACCCGAACCCAGCTGCATGCCGTAGTGCGCATAGCGGCCGTCGCTACCGCGAATATCCACTTTTCCCGTCGGCGCGCTCAGCGTGGCCGTCAGCAGCCATTGCTGATGCGCGTCACCATGCAGGCGCCAGATTCCCGACATCTGCGTGTCGCCCCATCCGGCGACGTGATCCCGGTGCGCGCCATCACCATGACCGTGTCCACCGCCCGGCTCGCCTCCGTGGGATGCCAGCGCCACCATGCCCATGTCCATCCACATGTACTGCGGCATCAGCATCAGCGTGAGCCGATCGGTGGGCGCGTACATCAGCTCGAACATCGCCATGCGCATGTCCATGTGGCCGGCGCGGCTGTGATACCCCAGCTCCACCAGCGCCGCATCGGAGATCGGCCGACTGCCGCTGCGCACACCGGAATACGTTTCGTCCAGATAGCGCACACCCGCCATCCATCCGCCGGCCGCATGCGCGTGCTCGAACATCACCCCAGCCGGGGCGTGGTCGCTTGCGGCGAGCGAATGTGCGGCGACGATTCCAGGAGCGGCTGCCGCAGCCGCCACAGCAAGACCACGCAATAGCATTCGTATTCCTTCCGTACTCGGCGATTGTGTTCCGGTAGGTGCAGGTTTCGCGATGCCAGGTTGCCTATGCGTGGAGAATCGGACGCTACGCGATGGCAGCTAGCCACACCACGGAAGTCAGCGACGTCTGGCTAGCGTCCTGACAAATACGCTACGAGAGCATTTCACGGTCAATGCACTACCGAGGATCGTCAACGAACGATGGTCAATGTGTGCCGGATGGCTGTTTCAAACGGATGACCCGTGATTGCGGCTAGTTCCTGATGCAGCAGTTGTTGCCATTCCTCTTGGTCACACTCAGGCCGCAACCCCCAAAGCTCAAGCGCTGTTTGGACGTAGCCCGCGGCGGCTTGCTGCCGTCGCCAGCGCAAGGCCGCGTGGCCGTTCAAGTTGAACACCCGAAGTGTTTCGTCGGCACGGCGCTTCTGAATCGCGTCCAGCGACTCCTTCGACACTATCGACCCGTCACTCAGGAACTGAAAGAAGTCGTCCGGGTCGTCTTCGTCTGGCTTGATCAGCAGCGCTGGATCATACGCACCAGCACCCTGGTCTTTGTGTATTCCACAAGAGTTACCGGAATTGCAGGATCCGAATAGATTCGTCCAGTCGAATGTCCGACGCGGGTGATCTCGACGGCGCCAGAAGTGCTCGACATGTCGATTGTGCTCATCGATGGGAGCCTCACAATAGGCACAACGACTTCCCTGCATGTCGTCCAGGCATAGCCAGATCTCAACGTACCCATCGGGAACAGAGATGTCGCCCCAGTAGTGGTGGCCGTGACGGAACTTTCGCAAGCAGGGCGGGCCGTCCAGCCCGCGATTCAATTTGTGCACAGACTATCCTTTGCCCGCTATCGACCGCTTCAGCGAAGCCAGCCGAAGCAATCGATCGCACTCGAGCAGCTCGGGATGCATGGCGCCAAAGAAGTGGTCATTGAGTTCTTTTCGCAGTTGAACTGCACGCTCAGAATCGTGCAAACCTTCATTGATCAGGGCTTTGTAAGCGCTCAGTTGCTCGACAATGGGAACTTCTGGGCGCGGATCAACCCCCATTACTTCGGCAAGCACTGCAGCGCTGTCTACTCCAGCTGTCTGACGCGGAACCGTCTCTACATGGTCTTGGTGCAACAGTCGAATGCAATGCGCGTCAACCGTGGTCAACACATGCGGACTATGAGTCGTCACGACAAACTGCACGCGAGGAAAGGCCTCCTGCAAACTGGACAGAACGGTCTGCTGCCAGCCGGGATGCAGATGCATCTCCACTTCGTCGATCAACACGATTCCTGGAGTTCTCTGGGCGGCCAAAGTGCCCAGGTCGGGATTCAGCTTGAAAGCCCGAAATGCCAAGTCTGCCACTAGTGCAAGCATGCTGCGGATACCGTCGCTCAGCATACCAACTGGCAGCGCACCATGGTCGGGGTGTCGAGCCACCACCTCGTCAAGACTGAAGTCAAACGAAATCTCCCCCCACTCCGTGTCCCGAAGGCAATGGTTTACTGCCGCCTGCAGTACGGCAATTGCGTTGTCGGACTCGATCGATTCCATGACCAGCCCAGTTCGTTGGATTTCGAAGTGCTTCGCAATTGTGTTACGACTCCAGTACTGGAACCAATCCGCAAGAAGCCTGAAATCCGAGCCCGATTCCAGGCACCGGGTGTAGCCGACCATTCGGGATGTGCGGGACAACGACTTGTAAGGCAACCGGTGCAGGTCCCAAAGGCGGCCTGTGCCGTAGTAGGCCACGAGGGGCAGCACCACTGGTTGGCCAATGCCCTCGGCAGCGCGGCGTACACGCCCCTGGAGGAACTTGCCGTACTCGGCCAGAGGAAGGGATTCCTTTCGCGTCGTCTTGGTCTTCGGGCCTCGACGATGACGCTCCCAACGCTGCATTTGCAGGAAGTCGGACCCGATTTCCGGATCGAAGGGAAGCCACCCATCCGCAGCCAGGGAAACGCCCCCATCCGCATATTCCATCGTATTTGTCGTCGGAGAAGCACGGACGAGGCGAATATCCCCGGCAACAAACGTGCGATCTTCTCCCTCATCAAACGCGCCAACCAATGGCCCCAGCGCAATCGCCAACGCATCCAGTACCGCTGTCTTCCCTCGGCCGTTCCTTGCTACCAGAACCGTCAGCCGATCATGAAACTGGATGGTCAGCTGCTCGAAACATCGGAAATTGGTCAGGGACAGTTGCTTGAGGCGGAAACCAGCATCGCCAATCGACTCTTCGATAGAACCCACCATTCATTTACCTCCAGCAATCCTGTAACGGTGTCGCCAGCCGCAGGCGACAGGCCAACGCTACTTCGCCGAATTCTACCGGATCCACCACAGTGAACCGTTGCAGCGGACCGTTCGGCGCTACCTGCGCCAGCGCACGGATATTCGCGTTGACGCGAAACGCGCATCGCGCGCAGAATCACATCGCTGCCGCAAATCCGGCGGCCCGGGATTGGTCTCCTGGTACTACCAAGGCGCTCAAGCGCCCATCCGTCGATGTCGGCGCTTTTTTTGCGCCTGCTCGTCGGGTGGGCGCTCTTGCCCCCAGTTTATGGCGGGCGGCGCGTGGCAGCCGCAAGGCTGGCCGGTCCTTGGTAGCCGGTAGACCAACCATGCGTCGTCCGTCACCGATTCGGGTCCGGTGACGGGTCATGGCCACTCGTCGAGGACTCCGCAGTGTCTCTTCGCAGCGAATACCTGTTCGTACCGAGCGAACCTTTCCTGACGCGTCGACTCCGACGCCACCCGCACCAGAGGCGTTCCGCATGACGCGGCCGCCCTGCCGGCTCTATGACGGGCGACGCATTGGCAGCCGCAAGGCTGGACGGTTGCGCCAACCGGGACGCCAACCATGCGTCGCCCGTCACCCTTTCTGACGAAGGTACCCGTCATCCGTCGTCACGCCGTGAGAATGGCGCAATGACTCCAGGAGCGTGTGATCACCGAAGGTGACCGCACGACCCGGGCGCCCGCAGTTGTCGGTCGCCCGATCGTGCGTTTTCTGCGCAAACACACGCTACTGAATGCGTATCATCATGGTGAAATCTGCAGGACGTCCTGCGACCGTCCCGATGCGCGATGGCTATTGACGACAGCATTGCCGGTCGGAATCGCGGGGCCAAACGCGTGTTCCGGCCGACGTCCACTCCGTTGCCGCGGCCGCGGTTGACGGCCCTTCCACGCCACCTGCGCAGGTGCCTTTCCGCGAGGAGGTACATCACACAGACGCGCGCTTCGGGAAGTCGCCGGACGTTCCGGCGACTTCCGTCGACCGTGGCTTCACCACGATGCGGACACCTGCCGCATGGACAGCGGAATTCGCGTGCGACGCGTCCGGCGCCACCTGCGTGTCAGCGCGTGACCTCCTTGGCCCATGCCGCTTCCACCAGTTTCACCACACGCTCGGGCATCGGCGTGTAGCCCTGTGCGTCGGCGAGAGTGGCACCGTTGCGCAACACCCAGGTGAAGAAGTCGAGCGTCCCCTGGTCCTCCGCCATCTTGCGTGGCGTGCGCGGCATCACTACCCAGGTCACCGCCGCAATTGGCCAGGCATTGGCATCCTGCACGCCACTGAGCAAAGTGCTGAAATGCGGTGCGCTTTCCCAGTCGGCAGCGGCGACTGCGTTGGAAATCGTCGTCTGCGTGGGGGCAATGGTCGCACCTGCGCTGTTGCGCAGCCCGGTGATGGACATGTTGTGCTCCAGCGCATACCCGTACTCGACATAGCCGATCGAATAGGGCGTCTGCGTGATCTTCTGTCCGACACCATCGTTGCCCTTGGCAGGTACGCCAGCGGGCCATTGCGGCAACTTGTTCGTGCCGTACTTCTCTGCCCACGCCGGACTCACGCGCGACAGGAAGGCGGTCAAGTTGTAGGTGATGCCCGAGCTGTCGCTGCGATGAACCACGGTGATGGGTTGGTCCGGCAAGGTCATGCCCGCGTTGGCCGCCTGCAGCGCAGGATCGTTCCACTTTGTGATCTGGCCGAGAAACACTTGCGCCAGCAGCGGCCCGCTGAACTGCACGCGTTTGCGTTCGCCCGGCATGTTCGCGACGACAACGATGCCACCCGCAACGATCGGGAACTGCGTAAAACGGTTCTTGGCGAGATCTTCCTCAGACAGCGGCGCATCGGATGCCGCGAAATCCACCTTTCCCGCCACCAGCTGTTCCACACCCGCGCCGGATCCCACGCCACTGTAGGTCACTTTCGCTCCCGATTGCCGCCCCCACGCATCGGCCCATCGCAGCATGATCGGCTGTACGAACGTGGATCCCGCACCACTCATGTCAGCGACGGCCGGGAATGCCGCTGCACAGCCGGACAGCAATGTCGCGAACACCAACCCGAAACGGTTCTTGCACACGCGTGAGGCAACCACACTCATGACGTACCTCCTCGGGAATGGCCGTCACGGCAACGCCGGCACGGCCGGGGCTGCGGCGCCGGGAAACCCGGCACCGGGGATGGGACATTCCCGAGCCTAAGGGGCAGATGTCAGAGCGTGATGACACTAATGTTTCAACGGACGAAAAATCCGTAAATTGTTTTTGTGAAGGCGTGGGGGCATGGTTCGGCACGACGTGCCGGGCGCCGAATGACGTGGCAGCAACGATGGCCTTCCGCGATCTACACGGCCGGCGCCAAGCGCCTGAGCCGCTCGCTCACCCCTCGAAGCAATGCCAATCGGTGGGGAAATTCCCGCCGGCGCCGCAGGAAGGCGCGAAGCAGGTGCAGATCCTGCTGCTTGCCAAGGGCATCTGTCAGCGCGACAAGACGCTTTTCCTTGGGCAAGTGCGGTGACGCGTCGCGCAACAGCCGCTTTGCCGCCAACCGGGTCTGCGATGGCACGGACTTTTCCTGCATGAGCCCGCCCAACAGTTGCACCTGCATCCGCAGGCGTCGCGCGCGACGGCGCCAACGGTGAAAGTCCGCAGTGGTTTTTGCAACGAGAGCGCCTTTCTCCGCGCGGCGCACCCGCGCGGCACTTTTCTTCAATGCCGCGTGGAAGTCGACGGCGACGCCGTCAGGCGGCGAGCCCCGCCGCATCCGGGTGGCCAGGCTTGCCAATTGACGACGCCGGCGCGCGAATGCCGGATCCTGCGCCAGCATCTCACGCACTATCGCGTCACGTCGCTGCACCAAGTGCTCGCGCAAGGACTTCCACGCTGCGGCGGTCGCCCCATCAGCAGGCATCCGCGCAACGGCGAGGACATGCGCGTCACGCAGCCGCGACAAGCCACGTCCCAGGCGACGCGCCTGACGGTCGAGGACGTCGGTAAGATCTGGCGGAACGCCGATACCTAAAGCAAGCAGCGACCGGAAGCGACGCAGCGCCTTGCGCGATTCATGGATCGCCGCGTGGGGGTGTCGCTGCACGCGGCGCCAGTGTCGATCGGCCTGCTCCAGTTGATCCAGTGCCAGCGCGAACAGTGCCTGGCTCAGCGACACAGCGGCGCTGCGGGACGGCGGCGATCGACGGGAAGCAGCGGGCGTCACGGCAAGATCCCAGGCCAGGGTTTCCCATCCTCCCCGACAGCGACCCCAACGGCAAGGGGCCGCGCACATACGCCACACTGCCTGCCCGTTCAGGGCAGTCCGAGCGCCTTCACCACATCTGCCCACGCGACGTACTTGAAGTTCTGCGGCCCGTCGGGCAGGCGCTTGAAGCCGTCCTGCACCACCAGGAGCCCTTGCGTGTAGTCCTCCCCCAGCGCCGCCGCCGTGACGTCCAGCCCGTCGGTTTCAGACGTCCCGTCGATCACGCGCTGGTGGTCCAGGGCAATGCCAAATGTGCCCCGCACCGCGTACGGCGCCATCGCATCGAGCACGACATAACTGTTGTTCCCCTGGCTCGACACGACGAGATAGGGCTTTGCTCCGTGATGGATCGCCATGCCTTCCACATCAGCGCGCAAAATGTCACCGACGGGAAGGATCAACACCGGCCTGGCCGGTGCCTTTCCGTCGGCGGCCAACGCCCACACGCCCCGCTTTTCCTCACCGATGAACAGGCGCCCGCGCACATCGTCCACGACGCAACCTTCGGGCTGGGATTCCAGCTCGAACTGGCGCAACAAGGTGCCGCCCCAGCGTCCGTTCCTACGGGTGACGGCAAACTGCCTGACGGATCCATCCTTGTCATTGGCGACCACCTGAAGGCCGCCGCCCGGCGGGGCGTACAGGCAAACGCCGTAGATATCGCGCAGACCCGTCGGAATGCGGTGCAGCTCCTGCACCAGGCCTTCCGCATCAATGCCGAACACCACCAGACTGTGGTCATCACGATGCGTCGCGACCGCAAGATCGTACTGCGCCTTGCCAAAGCGCACCCGCTGGCGCAGATCAACGTTGTTCAGACGGCCCACGTCCAAGGTTCGTAGCAGGCTGCCCGCCAGATTGAACACCAGCAGCCCCTGCTTCTTGTCGGTTCCCAGTACACGTGACAGACGCGGTTGCGTCGGATGCACCCAGATGGCGGGGTCGTCCGCCGCATCCCCCAGGCGGGCTACCGGGTCGGTCTGCGCGCGCGGTGTGACGGTCGCCATCGCCGCTGCGGTCGTCGACGGTGCCTTCCATGGCCGGCTGTAACGCTGCCACGGAGTGGCCGAGCCCGAGGCGGCCAGAATGTCGATCGATTCCCCGACTGGGTGGGCAAGCAAAGCGTCGACCGGACCGGACGTGCGGATTGACGCTTCAGCGCCCCAACCGTCCGACGTTTCACGCAGGACGCGAATGATGCCGGCCGCGTCGTCGGCGACGGCCAGGCCGCCCGGAAGCGTGACCAGCGGGCCGGCGTCGCCCTCGAGCGTCCCCCATGGCTTGCGCAGCAGCACGGGACGACGTTGCGGTGCCCTTTCACTGGCAATGTCGTAGGCCCAGATGCCGACACCCGCTTCGCCGACAAACAACGTCCCGGTCGCATCGTCGACGGCGCAATGCTCGGCGCCTGCCGGCAGCGCAAGACGCCGAAACAGCACCGGCCTGTCGCCGAGCAACCATTCCTCCGACAAGCCATCCTTCCCTATGACGACCAGGTGATCCACATTCCGGCCGTCGCGATAGAGGCAGAGCGTCTCGACCATCACCGTCGTGATCGATAGCGGGTCGCGAATCGTCCAGCGGCCGCTCGCCGGCAACACGTCGAGCATTTGCACCTGCTGCGTGTCGGCGTTCATCACGACCGCGAACAGACCGTCCTTCGTGGAACGCGCATCGAGGTGTTCGCCGCGAACGCGCAACACCGCCTGCTCCTTTCCGTGCGCGTCGATCAAGCGGACGGCGCGCGCTTCGCGCACCAGCCAGCCGCCACCGGCGGCCACGACTTCTTCCGCACCGGCGGGCGGAAGAAGGGTCGCGGAAGCGCGCGCCATGTCCATCGCGCCGATCGCGCACAACACCAGACCGCACAAAGAGTGAATGATCGTACGTTTGTTCACAATGGGTTCCATCATGGGTACTCAGAACGCAAACCGGGCGATCAGCTGCACGACGGGGCCGGATTGCTCGCTTTCCAGCTCGTACTCGTCGAAGTCGCGACCCTGCTGGTCCCCCAGCGTATCGAACTTGCCGAAGAACTCGTCCTTCCTGGCGTTGAGCAGGTTCGAGGCAGTCAGGCGGACTGACACGCTGTCGCCAAAGCGCTTCTCGACGAACGCCTCCAGATCGGCGCCGTACTCGGTGCGCACTTCTTCGGCAAGCAGGCGTTGCTCGGCGTCACCTTGCTTGCGGTAACTGGCCCCCACGCTCATACCGACCGATGGAATGTCGTGAATGACGCCGACGTTGTACACAAAGCGCGGCTGGTTGTTGAAGCGCCGCGCACCCATCGCATCGCGCACGGAACTGTCGAGCCAGGAGTAGTTCGCAAACACGCCGGTATCCGGCAACCCCAGCGCCGTGAGCGGCGTGGAAACATCCAGCTCCACGCCGTAGACGCGGCCGTGCCCGACATTGGCCGCACTGAAAACAAAGCTGTCAGGGTCAAATACGGGATAGCCGGGCGTGGCCGCGGTCGCGCCGGGATGTTCCTCAAGGAATTCATCCACCGCCT
This sequence comes from Tahibacter amnicola, assembly GCF_025398735.1. Taxonomy (NCBI): domain Bacteria; kingdom Pseudomonadati; phylum Pseudomonadota; class Gammaproteobacteria; order Lysobacterales; family Rhodanobacteraceae; genus Tahibacter; species Tahibacter amnicola. The sequence goes on along the minus strand of NZ_CP104694.1, from coordinate 2,044,489 downwards.
CTTCGTAGTCATCCAGTGCCGTCGCACTGGGAGTCCCCGTGTTCACCACTTCTATCAAGTCCCGCACGTTACGGTAGAACAGGTTGATACCTACGACGCCGCGCTTGCCCAGCCGATGTTCGAAACCCAGGTCCAGACCCCAGGCATTCTCCAGTTTCAAGGACGGATTGCCGATGAAATCGTTGTCACCGAACTCCTCCTCCAATGTCACCGGCAGCAGTTGCTTGAAATCTGGCCGGCGCACGGTACGCGCCAGCGACAGCCGGAGGCGATCGCCATCGCTCAGCTCCCAGCGAAAGTGGGCGGACGGTAGAAGGATGCGGTACTCATTCGCCACAGCCTCATTGTCGGAGTGGATATCGGCGTCGGTACGTTCGTAGCGCAATCCGGTTTCCCACCGAAGCGCGCGCCCCTGGCCGGACCAGGTGATCCATGGATCGACGCGCCGTTCCTGGATGTCACTGGCAACGTGCACGAATTCCGTGTACGGCGGCAACGGCGCGTGCTCTTCGTCCGTATCGACTTCGGCGGTCAACAGTGTCGTGTCACGATCCTTGCGTTGGAGATCGATCCCGAATGCGAGTTGCCGTCCACCGATGGCGCGCTGGTGCGATACCCGGAGGGTCGTTTCCGTGTCGTGCGTAGCCGTCAGGGTCCGCGTGCCTTCGCGTTCGTCGAAAGCGGGCGGCATTTCCTCGTCATCGAAGCTGCTCTCTTCTTCCGTGTCGAAACGCGAATCGTCGAAAGCGGCGCGTTGCAGCGAGATCTCTGTCGCACCACCCAACCCCTCGAACCGGTACGAAGCGGCCAGGGAGTAGTTGTCCTGATCGATATCGACGACCTGGTCGTTGACCGACACCCGGTGCGCGATGGCACGACTGACGGGGTCATTGAACTCGACGGAGTGTTCCGATTCGCGGCGATCCGTGCGTACCAGGAAGGCAGACAGATCCAGCTCCCCCGGACCGAACTCGCGGTGATAGCTCAGGTTTGCCGAGTAGTCGGTACCGTCGCGGATATCATCCTGGTCTTCGCGATCGACGAAATCGCCGCCGGGCTCCTCAAAGCGGACGCTCTGCTTCTGCTTGGGGTTGTACCGCCCCTGCACATTGAAGCCCGCGAGCAGTCGGCCACCGCCGACATCACCGCCGGCGAGGCCCCCGTAGGTGGGTTTCATCGTGCCATCGTCAAAGTGCAGCGCGCCGGCGCGCAGGTAGGCGCCATCGAATGCGTAGGCCTCGCGCAGCACGATATTGAGCGCACCGGCGACGGCGTCGCCGGACCGGCTCGCGCTGGCGCTGCGGACGACCTCGATATGGTCGACCAGTTCGGCCGGAATGCGATCGACGAAGAACGAGCGGTCATCGCCAGCGCCGGGTACTTTCTTGCCATTGATCAGCACCTGCGTATATGCCGCCTGCAGGCCCCGCAGCTGGGCGCCGTCGTATTCCAGAACGTCGGACACGAAGGCGACACTCGGCACGCGCTTGAGCATGTCGCCCACCGTCAGCGGTTCAAAGCGCTGGAAATACTCCAGGTCGTACACGAGAACCGGTGGTGTCTCGTCACTGCGATCGCGATAGGTGATGTCCGCCTGGACGACGATTTCGTCCATGGACGTGGCGACGTCCGGGCCGGCCTGTTCCGGCGCGGCCCGGGACTGTCCAATGGCCAGAGCCAGTGCGACGGCAAGCACCGTGCGCTTCGCATCGTTTTTCATGTGGGGCAACCCTGAGCGACGTGAGGTCGCGGACTTTCAGGTCACCGCATGACAGTCCCGTGACGTCACACCGCGAATTGATGGGAAATCAGGGTGTTTTTCCGATTTTTCGAACGCCAGTGAGCCGATCGGACCACGCGATGCCGCGCTCCCGTCGCAGCGATGCCGGCAGGGTACGATGCGGCGCCTCCGCGCTGAGCTGATCGGACCCGTCGCCGGTGGATGTCGCCATAGTGTCATCGCCACGACATACGGTTTGGCCGAATTCTCCCGGGCATCCTGGTGCACCATGCTGGCTTTGCATCGTTCGACCCTGCTGGGCTGCGCCGCGGCGCTGGCTGGCATTTTCGGTCTATTCGTGTTTTCCGGCAGTGCGAAGCCGCCGCAGGCCTGGACGTGGATCGATATCGTTGGCGAGGGCGGCACGACGCTGATGTGTGCGCTGTGGCTGGTGTTCCTGCTTGACGGCAGACCGCGCGGGCGCGTCACCCGGCTGCTGGCCGGTGGCCTGGCTGCCGTGCTGCTGGCGGCATGGACGGATTGCCTCGATGAGTTCTTCCAGGTCGACAAGCTGCAGCGCTGGGACAACCTGCTAGAAGGCACGCTGATGCCGGTGGGCGTGATCCTGCTGACGGCCGGGCTGTATTTCTGGCGCGAGGAACAATCCGCCTTGTCGCGACAACTGCGCAAGCGTGAGCGACTGTTCCGCGAACATCGTGCATTCGACCGTGTGACGCAGCTGGCTGATGCGGAATATCTCGTGCAGCAGATTCGCCTCGAACTGTCGGGCCAGCAGGCGACAAGCGGCGCACTGGTGCTGTTTGACATTGATGACTTCCATCGGATCAATCACACCTTCGGACCGTCTGAAGGCGATCGCGTCCTGCAGGCCGTGGCGCAGGTGATGCTGCTGAACCTGCGGAATGCAGACCTGCTGTGCCGCTATGCGGGCGATCGCTTCGCCGTACTGATGCCGGGCCGGGACGCCGCGCAAGCGCTCCGGCATGCTGCACGTCTGGCGCGCGCCATCGAAGGACTGACCCATCACACCTGCGCCGACGACCAGGCGATCTCCTTCACGGTGCGCTACAGCGCATCATCCATCGACGGTGAACCCGAGGCATTGCTCGGCGCACTCAATCGTGCAATCGAGCACCCGGCACATTGGGCAACACACGCCGCATAGACACCACCGTGACCGCCTATACACTGCGAGAGACACCGGCGATCGCGACGATCTACCAGCCTGCACTGATCATCGACCACGTGCGACGCTGCGAGGTGGACACGCGACGGATTCTGCGCGAAGCCGGACTGGAGCCGGCGGTGTTGCATGACGCCGCATGCCGGATCAGCGCCATGCAGCTGTGCCGCCTGTTCGAAGCCACGTTCGCAGCCATCACGGGGCCTGACGAACCCTTCCTGCTCGGCCAGTCATTGCTGCCCGCACATTTCGGCGCGGCCAGCCATGCGATGGCCCTGGCACCGGATCTCGGCCACGCGCTGGAAGCGCTTTGCCGCCACGCCAGCGTGCTCAGCCCGCTGCTGCGGCCACGCTTGCGGATGGAGGGGGCCCTGGCCGTCCTGTACTTCACTGACAGCCACGGCACGGGTTCGGTGCACCATCGCCTGGTCGACCTGCAGATGAGCGCCGTCGTGGCAATGGCGCGATGGCTGGGTGGCCAACGCCTGCCCTGGCAGTTCTGCTTCAACCGCACGCCGCCACGCCGCTGCGCCCAGTACGAAGTACACCTGGGGCCGTCGCTGCGCTTCAACTGCCAGCTCGACGCGCTGCTGATCGATGCACGATGGCTGGCCGTGCCCTGGCCACGCGGCAATGCGCTGGCCGCCGCCATGGCCGGTCGCGAGGCCGCCGCGCAGGACCACGCGCCCGGCGTTGTCGATGCGCTCTACGATCACTTGTTCGAGCACATCCGCCGCGCACCGACGCTGGACAGTGCGGCTGCTGCCCTGGGAGTGAGCCCGGCCACACTCAAGCGGCACCTCGCACAGTCCGGCACGCATTTCCAGGCAGAGCTGGACCGGGTTCGCACGCACGTATCGCTGCACTTGTTCCACACCGTCGGCATGGACAACAGCCGCGCCGCCGCCTATCTCGGCTTTCACGACGCCGCGAATTTCCGCCGTTCCTTCAAGCGCTGGACTGGACTTACGCCATGCTCGCTGCGCGCGAGCCTGCTTCCTGGCCCCGCCTGAGTACCGCGGACGACCAGGAGCGCGCCGACACAGGTATCCTGTGCCTGCCGACGCCTCCGACGGATTCGCCCATGAGCAACCCCTCAGGCCTTGAGATCCACTCCTCGCGATTGTTCGAATCGTGGCTGGCCGAACAGAAGGTGAGCCTGGCATTCACGACCTACCAGGCGGGCAAGCTGTTTTTCGTCGGGATCGACCCGGCAGGGCGCCTGGCCGTGTTCAACCGCACGATCGCCCGCGTGATGGGTCTCGCGGCTCAGGGCGACACCTTGTGGGTCGCGACGCTGTGGCAGCTGTGGCGATTTGAGAATGCGCTCAAGCCGGGCGAGGTGTTCGGTGCACATGACCGCTACTACGTCCCGCAACTGGCATACACGACGGGCGATATCGATGTACACGATGTCGGAATCGATGCGGCAGGTGATCCGATCTTCGTCAGCACCTTGTTCTCGTGCCTGGCGCGGCCGGACGCCCGCTACAGTTTCATTCCGGTGTGGAAGCCGCCGTTTGTCAGCCGCTACGCCGCCGAGGACCGCTGCCACATGAATGGGCTGGCGATGGCGGATGGCGCTCCCGCCTACGTGACGTGCGTGGCGCGCAGCGATGCCAATGAGGGTTGGCGCGAGCATCGCACGCAGGGAGGCATCGTCGTCGACGTGAAGAGCGGTGCGATCGTGTGCGAAGGATTGTCCATGCCGCACTCGCCGCGGATGTATCGGGGAAGGCTGTGGGTGCTCAATTCCGGCACCGGCGAATTCGGCTATGTGGACCTTGCCGCCGGGCGGTTCGAACCCGTCGCCTTCTGCGCCGGCTATCTGCGCGGCATGAGCTTCTGCGGCGACTTTGCCGTCGTCGGTCTTTCCAGGCAGCGACAGAACCGCACTTTCAATGGATTGCTGCTGGATCAGCGCCTGGCGGAGAAAAACGTCTCGGCCCGCTGCGGGTTGGCCGTGATTGATCTCAAGCGCGGCGACGTCGTGCACGAGCTGCGTCTTGACGGTGTGGTGGAGGAACTGTTCGACACCGCCGTGCTGCCTGGCGTATGCAATCCGGCGGCCGTCGGCTTCATGGCCGACGACATCAAGCGCACCTTGTCACTGCCACCGGACATTGGCTGAGAACGCCGCAACGCACGACGGCCGCTGCCTGGCGACAGCGGCCGCCCGGATGCGATACGTCGGTTACTGCTGCGGTTCGAAACCGTTGGCGAAGATGGTGTCGTTCCCGAACACGACGTAGGTATTGCCCGAGAAACTGCCGTGCGGATCGGCACCCGGCGCGCCGAGCACGACATCGCCCAGGCCATCACCGTTGAGGTCACCGGCGGCGCCCACGGTCTGGCCGGCGTAGTCGCCACCGGATGCGCCGTTGATCACCATGCCAGTCGTGCCGTGCAGGGACGACATTTCCACCGTCGCCGGAAACGCACCGCGCTTGCCGAACATGATGTAGGCGCGGCCGGCTTCCACGCCACCGGGATCAGCCTTTGGCGCACCGATCAGGATATCGGCGATGCCGTCGCCGTTGACGTCGCCCGCGCGGCTCACCGACGTACCTGCGACGTCGCCGTCGGACGCGCCGTTGAGACGGAAGCCGTTGACACCGTCGATGGAATTTAACGGCAGGTCGGTCGGCAGGCCGCCTTGGCGGCCGAACACCACATAGGTGCGGCCGGAGTAGCTGCCATGCGGATCGGCCAGGTAGGCGCCGATGATCAGGTCGCCGATGCCGTCGCCGTTGACGTCGCCAGCGGCGTTGACCGAAATTCCCGATCGATCTCCCTCAGCTTCGCCATCGACACGGAACCCCGTGTTCGGGTTCAAGCTGTTCAGAGGCACGTTGCCGGGAAAATTGTTGCGGCCGTAGACCACATAGGTACTGCCCGAGCTCTCACCATGATTGTCGGTACCGATGGCGCCGATAAGCAGGTCCGAACGGCCGTCGCCGTTGAGGTCACCCGCGCTACCGACCGAGATACCGGAAAGATCGCCCGGCCCGTTCCCGCTCAGGCGGAAGCCGGACGAACTGTTCATGGACTTGAGGTTGATCGTCGCTGGAAACGCACCGGACTTGCCAAACACGACGTAGCTGGAACCCACTGAATGCCCGTCACCGGAATGGTAGGCCCCGATGATCGTGTCACCCAGGCCGTCGCCGTTGATGTCACCCGCTGATGCGACGGCGCGACCGGAATATTCACCCGCGTCACCTTCCAGCCGCACGCCATTGGTGCCATTGAGCGTTGACACATTCAACGTGGCGGGAAAGCCGGTGGCTCGGCCGAAGATGATATAGCTGGCGCCCGCTTCGGCGCCGTTGCTCGTTGTCGCGTGATAGGCACCGACGATGATATCGGCGATATGGTCGCCATTGACGTCACCTGCACCACTGACCGCCATCCCCAGGCGGTCATTGGCGGCGGCACCATCAATGCGAAAACCATTCGTGCCGTTGAGCGAAGAAAGCTCCAGCGATGCGCTGTAGGAACTTTTCCCGAATACCACATAGGCACTGCCGGACGAGGCACCGTTCGGATCGGCATCGGGCGCCCCGATAATCAGGTCCGGCTTGCCGTCGCCATTGACGTCGCCCGCGGCGCTCACGCTGAAACCGGAGGAATCACCCGCCGCAGCGCCTGCGATGCGAAAGCCATTGGAACCGACCAGGGATCCCAGCGACACAGTGATGGCCGAGGCTTCCCCTTGCACAACCGCTGCACCGAGCAGGGCCCCGCAAACAGCCCGGCTCAACGGCCGCCACTTCAATCTGAACCGCTTATGCATGATCCCCCCGATCACCATAAAACCTTCGCCCACCCTTCGGGAGGCGACTATGCCTAGGAACTCGCCATGAAATCGTGACGAAATACGCGTGCCCGAGGACCCGCCGGGCCCGCTCACCTCTGCAAGTTTTACACCCCGCCCCTGTGCAATCCATGTGCCCCGTGGTTAACAACTATGGAGCCCTTTGTCGGCGTTTACGCGCCGCTTGTCATTACAATAGCTCTCTAAATTTGCTGGGCTTTTGAGTCAATGACTTAGACGAAATTCCCCGTTGGATCCGCAGGAATTCCGGCATTCCGCCGGAGCGGTTCCCGTAAAGAAAATGGCCGCGGAGCGAACTCCGCGGCCATTGGGTTCTCCACCTGCGAGGGTTACGGACAGGTGCCAGTCTGCTTGACGAAGGTCGTCAACGCGCGTTTCAGGTCAAATACGCTCGCGTCCGGTGTCATGGTCAGGACAATGGTTGTCACTTCCTTGGTCGGATCCTTCGGCGTGCTCGTCGACGGATTGGTCTCCACCGGCGAGGTGAAGGTTGCACCGGATACGGGCGACGCCACGTTGCAGAGCTTGTAGTCGCGATTGACGTAGGAAGTCGCCGCGACGATGTCGTGGTTCTTCGATCCTTCGCAGACTGGCGGGTAGGAATTGGCTACGTAGGAGTAGTTGTTCCCCTTCGACCCGGTGGGACACACGATATTGGTGACACGGTTGTAGTTGCTCAGGATCAGCGTCATCGTGGTCGCCTGGCTGTCGACGGCGCACAGATGCTCGTTGGTTTCCAGCTTCGAGCCATCGGTCGGATCGGTGCCAACCTTGCCGGCGCCGCGGGTACAGCTGGTGACGTTGATGCCACCGGACGGGAAGTTGCCCGAGTCGGCCGTCGAGTCGATGACTTCCAGCACGAATCGCGCGTTCTGGGTCACGCCGCCGGTAACCTGGACGTTCCGCGCCACAGAGAAGGGCTCCGGACGCGTCGTCACGCCATAGCCGGCATCATTCGGATCGATCGGATACTGATCCGTCAGTGCGTCAGCGCCGCGATAGCTGTTTGCCGTTCCCACCGCATTGCCCGACTTCACTGCCGTCACTTCGCCGCGCACAAAGCTGGTCGACGCGTCGTTGGGGATGGCCTCGTTGCGCATCGTGATGATCTGTCGCGCCGAGTTTTCCGCCCATTCGCCGATATTGGTAAGGTTGATCGCCACGAACGGCATGATCTGCAGGGCACTCATCGTCTGGTAGGACGGATACACCATTGAGCATTCGGTATTGGTGCTGTCGGTGCCGACACAATTGAGCTTCTTGATTGTCTCCGGACTGACCCAGTCGGCAAAAATGGCACGCGAGTGCAGGTTCGCGATGCCGCCAACGCGCAGCGTGACAGGGTCAAGCTGACCGAGACTGCCCGATGAGGAAGTGAAGTCCGGGTAGTTCGCCTGGTCGGCCCCGCCTTTGGCCGAATTCGCCAGCGATTCCAGGTACTTCTGGGCAAAGCTGCTATAGGCGGTGGTCGTGCTGCTGCTCAGACTGGTATCACCATTGGTCGCGCGCTCCATGTTGAGCATGGCGACGTTTTCCATGCGTGGATCGGTGGTCGCGCGGTAGATGCCATCCACGCGCACAAAACGGCAGGCCTCGTCGTACAGCTTGTTGCCACCATCGCCGAGCAACTGGAAGGCCGGCGTTCCACCGCGGTTGGTATTCCGATAATGGTTATGGTCGCCGCCGGTGAAATCGCTGGAGGGACGAAACGGATCGAACTTGACCGTCTGCGTGCTCACGTCGTGATGGTCGCGGCAACACACGCTGCACAACCGCTCGTTCTGACCCACGCGATCGTTGATCCAGCCACGCGGCTTGTTGGGCAGCTCCTCGGGCGTGGTGAACTTGTCGCCGTCCCAGTACGAAGGAGCAAACGGACCTTCGTTCTCACCATAGGTGTTGTTCTGCTGGACCGAGGTGCACTGGCAGCTGGTCACCACCGTGTCGATCAGCCGCAGGATGCGCGCATCGTTGCCGTCCTTCACGTAGGAGGCCACCGTGTAGCGCGTCGTGACGTTGCCGTCACTGCCTTCCTGCACCGGCTTCGGATCGGATGAGGCAGATGACTGGTTGTTGCCCACGGCAATCGGCACCACACCTTCCTGCAGCGCGGGATCGTAGATGCGCACCAGCGGGTTCTTGCCGGCCGAGGTGATCTGCTGGATCACAGCCGCCGTATCGCCCGGGTCGATCGCGTCGATGATGTCGCCAACGGTAATGGACGTGGAAGCACCACTGGCCGCGTCCTGCCAGCCCACGGTGACGTCGACGCGCTTGAACTCGGTGCCGGGCTGCAGGTTCGCATTGAAGGCAAGGAGCTGTACGTCGGTGGCCGTGACGCGCGATGCGCCGACATCGGCAAACGCCCTGGTGCTGCGATCGTAGACATAGCGGCGTACCGTCCAGGAACGCGTGAAGGTGGTACCCGTCTGGGCCGCCGTCGTCATGTCGGACAAGGTGGAGCCCGACGCGCCCACCTGGATCGCCTTGTAGCCATCCAGCGACGAGAAGGACTTGAGTTCCTCGAGTTTTTCCTGCGCCAGCGACAGTGCGCTGGTCCGTGCCTTGGTTTCACCGGAGTTGCGCATGACGGTCACTTGCAGAACGGCCAGCGCGAGCAGGCCGATCGACAGCACCAGCAGTGCGATCATCGCTTCGATCAGGCTGAAACCTGTGGCGCGACGGCCAAGAGTTTTCGGATGGATGCGAGTCATGGCCATCTCCTAGAACGCCGTCCTGGAATCCAGCCAGCTGCCGGGCAGGCGCCCGAGCCGGTTGAATGCAGGCGAATTGTTGATGGCGTCGGTAATCTCCTGCGCGTAGACGATATCCAGACCGCCGCGCAGGTTGACGTTGCCTTCGACCACGATGGAACCGAACACCTTCACGTTGCCGGCACCATCCATCGTCGCCGTCCCGTCGGACGAGCGGATGAACATCATGCCGAAGAAGACCGCGTTGCCGGAAAGGCGGACGGCGTTCTCGACGACGAGGACGACCGGTTCCTCGGGCGTGCCCACCACATCTGGCAGGTCGCAGTCTCCTTTCACCCAGATCAGGCCGGTGGATTTTTCATTGAGGCTGTTGCAGTCATTGAGGATCAGCGTCGCCATTCGTTCCAGCGCGGCCATGGCGCAGTCCTGGTTGGCGCTTGTACCGCAGTCCTGGCGAACCTTGGTCTGGCCTTCGTTGACGACGTCCTTGTTGAACATCCACTCGAACAGCGAATCGTCCATGGGATCGTTCGGATCGTCGTAGGGTTCTTTCGGGTAATAAGTGATATCGGGCAGCGCGCCTTTGCCGTTGTCGATATCCAGGATATCGATGCCTTCTCTCTTGATGCGCGCCGAGTGACCAGAAATGATGTCGTCGGCCGGACAGCCGCAGGCATTGTTGCTGTTGGGGCACGTCGTGAGCAGGTCCGCGCGCGGCGTGTCCTGCAGGTATTCGCCCATGTGACAGGTAGACACGCTGCCGATGCCGCCGCCGCTGCTGGCTTCGATATCGACATCGCGGGGACTCCAGATCGAGGCTGGAACACCCCAGCCGCCCGCGTTGGCGCTGGTGACGATCTGCGCGTTGCCAAGACCCTCCACCAGACCAGAGGCCACCAGCGGAACCGGCGAGGCGCCACCGATGGCGCGATACGAAGCCAACGTCTGCTTGACCTCCGCTGACGCCGATTCGCCCCCCATGTCCGCGGTCGACACCAGCGTCACGGCGTAGGAGCGCGAGTCGACGGGATCGGCCGCGCAGGGCTTGGTCGGATCCGGATCGGGCTTGCAGATGCAGGGCCGCGACGGGTTCGCCGTGTCGAGCCGGCACAGCAGGGCCGAGACGTTCGTGGACACCGCGAATTCGCCCTGCCGGGTGGACGCGTCAATCACACCCCCCACCCCAGTGACCTGCGCCTGCGCCGGCACCATTGCGGTGTAGTCGATGGTGGTCCTGCCACCAGAGAAGTAGCGGAACATGCGCGCGCGGCGGACGGTATCGGATTCCGCCAGGCAGGGATCGGGCTGCCCCGATGCAACCGCCACCTGGCAGCTCTGCCAGCGGCTTGCGGCCGGATCGAGCCAGCCGGTGCCGGCCTTGGTCGAAATGACATTGCCGGAGTTTGACTTGACGAACTGTGTCGCCAGGCCCATTGCACTCTCGGCCGCCCCCTGGGTCAGCCGCGCCCGGTTCTCGTTCGTACTGGTACGGTATTCAAAAACACCGACCTTCGCTGCGAAGCCCACGATCACGCTCAGTATCAGCAGCATGAGGATGGACACCAGCAACGTGGTGAATCCGTGCTGTCGATTCCGCAGCGCCGGGCCAGAAGGATATGCGGTCTGCAATCTCATGACATTGCGTCCTATGTTCATCTCCGGCATCGCGAGGTATCCCTTGCCGAAACAGGGGGCCCTATTCACTACGGTGCGGCCGTGCAGTTAGCCAGTGTGCAATCGCTGCGTACCCGCACTTCGTTGACCAGCGTGCGCACCACCTGATTGTTGCCAGGGAGGTTTCCAGCGACGGTCAGGGTCACCACGCGAATGGCGACGCCCGGCGTCGTCGTGCCGACCGGGGCAATACTCTTGGAGTCTTTCGTGTCGAGCTCGAAACGCGTGATTTCCATCTGCTGCGGGTTGGTCAGCGCACACCATCCCGTCGCCGCATTGCAGGCCGGCGGATACACGGCGTAGTTCGCGCCGGCGGCTGCGCAGTCGGGCGTTGCGCCGGTGCCGAAGTTGAACTCCACGGAACGGTTGGCCGCGTTGTAGCGAATGCCGCGACGTTCGGTGGAACCGAGCACGCCCGGGCCGCTGCCGGCAGTGGTCACGGCGCTGTCGTAGGCCAGCACCACACAGCTGGCGACGGTGTTGCCTGCAGTCGGGGTCGGCACGAACTGCATCGATGCGAAGGGCGAGGTGTAGGTCGTGCCCGCGCCGATCGTTCTGTAGGCATTCTGATCGAAGCCGGCGCGACGCAGTTCACGCGTACTGACGTCCATCAGCCCGCGCAGTTCCTGGGTCAGGCGCGTGGTCGAGACGAACTCGGTATTACTGCGCACACCGGCCATCACGAAGCTGAGTGTACTGCCGGCGATGATCAGGCCCACGACCTGGGCGATCATCATTTCGATCAGCGTTACACCGGTCTGGCGGCGGGGATTGATTGTCATTGTCGTTTTCATGGTTCACCCGCACGTGCGCTTGGTGTAATCACTGAGCTTCTTGGATGCCGACGCCGGCTCGCAGGTGGATGCGCGACCGAGCATGTCGATGCTGATGCGAAGCTGGTAAGGACTGAGCGAGGTCAGCGTCAGATTCCCGACATCCGTCGTGCGCGAGAGAAATCCGCGTTTCGGATCGATAAACACCACGCCAGTGCCCGCGCCCATCGTCGGGGCGGCGTTCGCGGTGACGCCGCGCCACTCGCCCTGGTCAGCGGGAAAACGGGCCAGTGCGCAACCTGTTGCGCTGAAGCAATCGCAGGCGGTGTAGTCCGTGGTATCCGTCTGCGCAACGGCCCCCAGGCACATGCTGCCGTTGGTCGCGCGGCGGAAAGTCACCTTGATTGGTGTATTACGTTTCACCGCCTCGAAGCGGGCATTTCCCCAGAAGTCGACAACCTGTTCAGCGGCGCCGCGTAGTGCGGACCGATGGCGAAATTCAAAGAAGGAAGGAGCAGCCAGCGAAGCGAGAACTGCGATCACGCCAATGGTGATCATCAGCTCTATAAGAGTGAAGCCCGAAAATCGCTTCGAGAAGCGAATGCCTGCAGGCGATGTTTTCATGTTTTTCCCCTGAATCGCACTGAATGCGTCAATTTCTTGACTACTGTGCCTGTGCGGCACAAACCGCTCACGCAGCGTCAGCTCAATCCTTTGGGGTTGCGCATTGGGTTTGCGCGTGCTGCGAGCTTGTTTCTCCGAGGCATGAGCAAACGGCGTGCCACCGATTTGCCCTGAGTTTTTAGATGGCCGTTGTCGCGTCGTAGTGCTCTGTATAACTGCGTCGGACGACAAAACCGATCTAACGGCACGTTTCTTTACGGTTTCTAAGGTAGCTCGGTGGCACTTCTCTGCCAACGAGCAAATCCCCTGTTGCGGCCGAAATAATTCGTGAAATTGACGGGCGCCGTCGATTTGAACGGCTCGCCTGGAATGATGGTTGCTGCCCCGTCTGCGCTTCGGAGTACCATCGGCTCTACAAAAGGCGCGTTGTTCTCGTATCCACGTGAAGGAGAACCCCCATGCGGCGGCAGTGGAAAACCCTCGGTTTCACCCTGGTCGAGCTGATGATCGTGGTGGCAGTCATCGCTATCATCGCCGCGATCGCCTACCCGGCATTCACTGAGCAGATGCGTCGCAGCCGACGCTCCGAAGCCGTGACCGGCCTGCAGCAGATTCAATTGCTTCAGGAAAAATACCGCGCCAACAAGCCCACCTACGGAACCGTGGCCCAGATCGGTGCCAACGCCACGTCCGAGCGCGGTTATTACGCCTTCACCATCACCAACAACACGGCGACCGGGTTCGTGGCAACTGCCGCCGCCCAGGGCGTCCAGCTCAAAGACACCAAATGTCTGAGCATGACGCTGACCTATGCCGCCGGCACCACGACCAAGGGGTCAACCACTGGTCTGGAGTGCTGGAATTAGGACGAACGGCAGAAAATGGCCGAAGGACGTTGACACCCCCGTGAGCCGAAAGGCACATTTTTTTCATCGTCGGGGCCGCCAACCGGGGTTTTGACAAATTTCGGCAGTCCGACAGGGGTTTCGGGGCCGCTTAGCGGCTTTCGAGCCAGGAGCGAGCGCCAGGAGCCCTTCTTCGACCAATGTCTTGTCCACCCCGCCACACTGCGGTCGCGTCAACAATCCGACACCACGCACGAACCGTGCCGGACCGTAACCGGGGGCGCCGGCGCAAGACTTGATCCGTCTGGCCGATGCGGCCACCATGCGCGACTCGCTCTCGCTCGCCGATACCAATGAGTAGTCGCTACAACGCCGCCGATATCGAAGTCCTGTCGGGACTGGACCCGGTCAAACGCCGCCCGGGCATGTATACGGATACGGCGCGCCCCAACCACCTTGCCCAGGAAGTGATCGACAACTCGGTCGACGAGGCGTTGGCCGGTCACGCCAAGACGGTGGAAGTGATCGTCCATGCCGACGGCTCGGTGACCGTCAGCGACGACGGCCGCGGGATGCCAGTGGATATCCATCCGGAGGAAGGCATTCCGGGTGTCGAGCTTATCCTGACCCGGCTCCACGCCGGCGGCAAATTCTCGAACAAGAACTACCAGTTCTCGGGTGGCCTGCACGGCGTCGGCGTATCGGTGGTCAATGCGCTATCGACGCTGGTCGAGGTGACGATCCGCCGTGACGCCCAGGTCTACCGGATGGAGTTCCGCAATGGCGACCGGTCCAGCCCGCTGGAAGTCATCGGTACCGTGCCGAAGCGGCAGACGGGCACGACCGTTCGGTTCTGGCCGGATCCGAAGTATTTCGATACGCCCAAAATCCTTTTGTCCAAACTGAAGCATTTGTTGCAGGCAAAAGCCGTCCTGTGTTCGGGTCTGACAGTGCGCCTGACCGACGAGGCCAGTGGCGAGAGAGACCAGTGGTACTACGAGGATGGTCTTTCGGATTACCTGCGCAGCATGCTCAAGGGCACCGAATTCCTGCCGCCGGATCTCTACGTGCACAGCCTGCAGCGCGACACCGAGGCCGTCGAGTTCGCCATCGCGTGGGTGCCGGAAGGCGAGCTGGTGCAGGAGTCCTACGTCAACCTCATCCCGACCGCGCAGGGCGGCACGCATTGCAATGGCCTGCGATCGGGCCTGACCGAAGCCCTGCGCGAATTCTGCGACTTCCGCAACCTGCTGCCCCGCGGTGTGAAACTGGCGCCGGAAGATGTGTGGGACCGGCTCTCGTTCGTGCTGTCGCTCAAGATGCAGGATGCCCAGTTTTCCGGCCAGACCAAGGAACGACTGTCCTCGCGCAACGCGGCGGCGTTCGTCGAAGGCGTTGTTCACGACGGTTTCTCGCTGTGGCTCAATCAGCATGTCGAGCTCGGCGAGCGGATCGCCCAGCTCGCCATCGAGCGCGCGGCGGCGCGCCTGAAGGCCGAAAAACAGATCGTCCGCAAGAAGATCACCCAGGGTCCCGCCCTGCCCGGCAAGCTCGCCGACTGCGCCTCCAGCGATCTGTCGCGGACCGAGATCTTCCTGGTCGAAGGCGATTCCGCCGGTGGTTCCGCCAAGCAGGCGCGCGACAAGGACTTCCAGGCCATCCTGCCGCTGCGCGGCAAGATCCTGAACACCTGGGAGGTGGAGTCCGGCTCCGTATTGGCGTCGCAGGAAGTGCACGATCTGGCGGTCGCCATCGGATGCGATCCCGGCGTGGACCGGATTGACGGCCTGCGCTACGGCAAGGTCATCATTCTCGCCGACGCCGACTCGGACGGTCTGCACATCGCCACGCTGCTGTGCGCACTGTTCCTGCGTCATTTCCCGGGCCTGGTGCGCGATGGCCGGGTTTTCGTGGCAATGCCGCCCTTGTTCCGCGTCGACGTGGGCAAGCAGGTGTTCTATTGCCTGGACGAAGAAGAAAAGCGTGTGCTGCTCGAAAAGATCGAGCGCGAAAAGATGAAGGGCCAGGTATCGGTCACGCGGTTCAAGGGTCTGGGCGAAATGAATCCCGGCCAGTTGCGCGAATCCGCCGTGCATCCGGATACGCGCCGCCTGGTGCAGCTCACGGTCGAACCGGACGACGGCACCAGCAAGGTCATGGACATGCTGCTGTCGAAGAAACGTGCCTCGGACCGCAAGAGCTGGCTGGAAGAAAAGGGTGACCTGGCCTCGCTCGAGGTCTGATCGCCGGTTGCACTCGGACGTCAGTTGCCGGACTCAACCGGAAATCCGACGCCGCTGGCAACCGCCGGCGGCGCCTGACCTGCCGTAGTCAGCGCTCATCGCCTTCCTTGCCGCGCCGTTCGTCGCCCTCGCGCGGCGGCGGCGGACTTTGCGGTGCATGGGGATTGCGCCGCTGCGCCGGTGGCGGCTGGCTTGGCGGAGGGGGCGGTTGCTGCTGCGACGGTGGCGCCGCATACGGATCGTAGGGCCCCTGGTTCTGGCCGAGCCCGTTAGACGGCGGCGGAGTGTTCTGGGGAGCGGCCCCGGCGAGGGAGCATCCCGCTGCCAGCAGGACGCTGGCGACGATCATGGGTAGACGCACGGCGAAGCCCTCCTTTCGGCTGGCCTGCCCACACTACTCCGCCGGCTAGCCGGCGTCATCTGCGCATTTGCGGCGCCTCAACCGGCGCCCAGCGCCGCGACGAGCAGCTCGCGGATGAGCAAACGCGTGGGCTCGGCGCGCTCGGGCAGATAGTCGAAATTCGCCTCGTCCATGTAGTTGAGCTGAGCCAGCTCCAGCTGGATAGCCTCTACCCCTTCGCCGGGCTTGCCGTAGTGACGCGTGATGTAGCCGCCCTTGAACCGTCCGTTGACAACGTAACTGTAGCCGCGCTGCGCCGACAGCACCGCTTCGAGCCGCTGTTGCGTCGCCGGCGCGCAGCTCGCGCCGCCGCTGGTGCCGAGGTTGAAGTCCGGCAGGCGGCCGTCGAACAGGAAGGGCACGACGCTGCGGATCGAGTGACCTTCCCACAGGACGACCCGTCCGTGGGCGGTGCGCAGGCGATTGAGCTCGTCACGCAGCGCCTCATGGTAAGGCTGCCAGTAAGTGGCCACACGCTGCGCGACTTCTTCCGGCTGCGGTTCCTCGCCCGCCAGGTACACCGGCTCGCCGGAAAATTGAACAATGGGACAAAGCCCCGTGGTGTTCTGTCCCGGATAGAGGGAGACATCGTCCGGCGGGCGATTCAAGTCAACCACGTAACGGGAATAGCGTGGCATCAGGATGGATGCGCCCAGCTCGCGCGCGAAATCGTACAGGCGGCTGACGTGCCAGTCCGTATCCGGGACACGTCGCGCGGACGGCACGAGGCGTCCAGCCATTCCCTCGGGCAAGGCGTGACCATCGTGCGGCAGCGAGATCAACAGCGGCGCGTGGCCGGCATGGAGCGTAAACGTGTTCATCGACATCGTTCCGAAACAGGAATGGCACGCGGCAGCGGAGTGCGCTGCCGGCGGAAGCGGTACTTACAGGCTGAAGCGCGCCGGACTGTAAGGCGCGGGATCCAGCGTCGTGGCACGCTCGCTGATCAACTCGGCGACCAGCTGACCGGTAGCCGCCGACATGCTGACACCCAGCATGCCGTGACCGGTCGCCAGCATGAGATTGGCGTGGCGGCGACTGGGACCGATGATCGGCAGGTCGTCATAGGTCATGGGCCGCCAGCCATACCATTCCTCGGTCTGTACCGGCCCCTCGGGTTCGCGCAGATAGCGCGCGGCACCGCGCCTGAGGGCGTCCAGGCGCACACGGTTGAGCTGCGTGTCGTAACCGGCGAACTCCATCGTGCTGCCGAGCCGGTAGCCGCCTTCCCAGGCGGTCACGCAGACGCTGTCTTCCTTGAGCACCAGCGGAATGCGATTGGCCAGCGACGGGCGTGTGTACGTGATGGAGTAGCCCTTGCCGGGCTGCACCGGAATGCGCAGCCCCAGCTGTCGCCCCACCGGGGCCGACCATGCACCGACGGCCAGTACAAACCGGTCGGCCGTGTAGCGGCGCCCACCGGCGCGCACCGCCGTGATCCGGTCGCCTTCGCGCTCAATTGCTTCCGGCGCGGCCTGCTCGACGATCTGGCCGCCACCGGCACGGACGATGCGCCCCAGCTCGGCCACGAAACGATCGGGACGCAACTGGGCATCACCGGGATGAAAAACGCCGCCGATCACGCTGTCGAGGAGGCACGGCTCGATGCCGCGCAGGGTGTCGCCGTCGCGATGCTGAACAGCAATGCCGACTTCTTCCAGCGAACGCGTGTGCCACGCGAATTCGTCGAGCTGGCGCTGGTCGCGAAAGACGTAGAGCGTGCCGGATTCAACGTATTCGCAGTCAAGCGCCTGCTCCGCCACGAGCGCCGAGGTCATCGCACGCGAATGCGTGAGGATGGCGGCCTTGGCGCGGTTGACGGCATTGAAATCTTTCCAATTGCAGCGCTGTGAAAAACGCAGCATCCAGCCAAACAGCTCCGGATCCAGCCGCGGAGCGACGCGAAAAGGGGCGTCTTTCTTGAGCATCCAGCGCAGGGCCTGGCTCACCATTCCAGGCATGGCCAGGGGAGCGGCGTGGCTGGGGGTCAAGGTGCCGCAGTTGCCGTGGGAGGCGCCGCCGCCCAGTCGCCCCTGATCGATCACGGTGACGCTGCGTCCCGCTTGCAACAAATGCCACGCGCACGACAGGCCGATGACGCCGGCGCCGAGAATGACAATATCGGAATGGGTTTCGGACATAGGGCGCGATCGTAGAGCCTGCCCCGCCCCTTGGAAAGGACGACGATCGGCGTGTTGCACGCAGGCCGCCCGGCGCCTTGGAGCCGCACGCATGCCATCGCAGGCGTTCCTGCCCGCAGCCAGCGCCGCGCGTCAGCGACTGTCTTCAATGCCGACGATTTCTTGCAGCCCGGGTATTGCCAAAGGGTCGTTCGGTCATTATGATGCACGACTCCTTCGGGGTGTAGCTCAGCCTGGTAGAGCGCTACGTTCGGGACGTAGAAGTCGCAGGTTCAAATCCTGTCTCCCCGACCAATACACAAGACGGCCGCCACTGGCGGCCGTTTTTGTTTTTGGCACGAAAACATCGACTCACTGCAGTGGCACTGCACTACGCGTCGACCTGCTTCGTCCACCTGACAAAAGGCCCCGCATGGCGGGGCCTTGCAATTCGATCCCCGATCGAATCCGCTTACTGCACTGGCGCAACGCCGGACGCCTGGGAGCCCTTGGGGCCCTGGGTCACTTCGAAGCTCACCCGCTGACCTTCCTGCAGGCTGCGAAAGCCCTTGGAATTGATCGCCGAGTAGTGAACGAAGACGTCTTCACCGCCATCTTCCGGCGCGATGAATCCAAAACCCTTGGCGTCGTTAAACCACTTCACGGTACCGAAACGCATTGTTTCCCCTCAATCGGCTGGACAAGTGCAACGGCAGCACTTCCTCCCCCGAGTACGTCTTGCCGTGCACGATCGAAGTATAAACACTTCCTTACCGAGCGAATCAAGTACACAATTGACCTACGATACCTTTCGTCGACAAGTCACCGTGAGACAGGTGCCGAAGCACCACGAACGTGCCGTGTAGAAGTAGCGTTTTAGCGCCCACCTGGGCGGCAGCCGGTCACCCTTCGAGCAGCGCAGCGATCAGCTTTGGCACGGCCTGCGTCGCCGTCGCCAGGTTGGCGAAAATCTCTTCCAGGCTGATCTCGGCCTGGTCACCACAACCCGCCGCCCAGTTGGCCACCAGCGCGATGCAGGCGTACTCCAGCTCCAGCTCCCGCGCCAGGGCCGCCTCCGGCATCCCGGTCATGCCGACCAGGTCGCAGCCATCACGACGCATGCGCGCAATCTCGGCGATCGTTTCCAGGCGCGGCCCCTGGGTTGCGCCATAGCAGCCGTTATCCACAACGGCTACTTCTGCCTTTGTTGCCGCATCCCGCAGCGCCGAGCGGAGCGCACGGCTGTAGGGCTCGCTGAAATCGATATGCTTGACCTCGGCGCCGTCGACATCGCAGAAGCTCGTGTAACGCCCGTGGGTGTAGTCGATGACCTGGTCGGGCAACACAACGACCTTTGGCCCCATGTCGTCGCGAATACCGCCGACGGCGTTGACGCCGATGACCCGGCGCGCCCCCAGGCTATGCAGCGCCCAGACATTGGCCCGGTAATTCACCCGGTGCGGCGGCACGCTGTGCCCTTCCCCGTGACGCGCCAGGAAGGCCAGCCGCTGATTCTTGAATTCGCCCAGCACGACAGGCGCGGACGTGGGCCCGAACGGCGTGTCCACGCTGCGGCGCTCGATATTTTCCAGTCCGGGAAATTGATACAGGCCCGTGCCGCCGATGACGGCCAGTGCGATGGTCATGATGGAATCCTTGCGAATGCGATGGACGATCGGCCCGCGTCCGCGGGCCACGCTCAGATGGCGTAGATGCCCGGCAGGTTGCGGCCCTGCTCGTAGTAGTCCATGCCATAGCCGAAGACGTAACGGTCGGGCACTTCCACGCCGCAGAAATCCGCCGTGATGCCCTCGATGCAGCGGCCATGGCGCTTTTCGCACAGCACGGCAACGAGGACGCGCCGCGCGCCGCGGTCCACGCAGAAATCACGGATGACCTTCAGCGTCTTGCCCTCGTCGAGAATGTCGTCGGCGAGCACGACCGTACGTCCGGCCAGGTCGACCGCGGGCTGGCGCAGCCAGTGGATTTCGGAACCCGACGTCTGGCCGCGATACCGCGTCGCGTGCAGGTAGTCGAATTCCATGTCGGTCTTCATGGCGAGGGCCAGCTTCGCCGCAAACGGCAGGCCGCCGTGCATGACGGTGAGAAAGACGGCCCGTTCGCCCGCCAGCGCAGCGTCTATCTGCGGCGCAAGGCGCGTAATCGCCGCGTCCAGGGTGGCGGCGTCGTGGATCAGGTCGGCGCGTGACAGCGCCTCGGCAAGCGGAGGTCGATTCATGGATTTACTCGGTCTATGGCGTTCAGCGCTTCGAGGCGCTGGACGAAACGGGCACGCTGCGGGTTGTCCAGCAACGATTCCCAGGTAGAAGCGACCATGCCGCGCAGCGCCGCCAGCTTGCCGGCCGCGCAGGGCGTGCGGCCGCGGACGGCCGCTATCGCGTCGGGTACGAGAGTCGGGCTGCAGACGAGGACGAGGTCGCAACCGGCGTCCAGGTGCGCGTCGATACGCGCTGCGATGCCCCCGGCCGATTCGGCGGCGGCCATGCCGATGTCGTCGGAAAACACGACGCCGTGGAAGTCCATCTCCCCGCGCAGGATGTCCTGGATCCACCGGCGTGAATAGCCGGCAGGCGCGGCATCGACGGCGGGATAGGTGACGTGCGCGAGCATGATGGCCTCGGCGCCGGCTTCGATGCCGTCGGCGAAGGGAATCAGGTCGGTTTCGCGCAGCGCATCGAGTGATCGCGGGTCGATCGCCGCGTCGAAGTGCGTATCTTCCAGCACCGAGCCGTGACCCGGGAAATGCTTGATCGTCGCAGCCATGCCGCCCAGGTGCATGCCACGCAGGTAAGCCTGGGTCAGCGTCGACACGACGCGCGGATCGGCATGGAAGGCGCGTTCGCCGATGGCGCGATTGCCGCGCTTGAGGTCGACCACCGGCGCAAAGCTGAGGTCAATGTCGAGGGCACGCATTTCGCTGGCCATGACCCAGGCGTGCTCCTCGGCGAGGGCAACGGCATGAGCCGGATCCTGGTCGAAAAGGTCACCCAGGCGCGCCAGGGCCGGCAGCCGCGTGAATCCGTCACGGAAGCGTTGCACCGGACCGCCTTCCTGGTCCACGCACAGCAGGAATTCATCGGCGCGCAGTGCACGGATGTCGTCGACCAGCGCGGTGACCTGCTCGCGCGAGGAAAAGTTGCGGGTGAACAGGATGACGCCACTGACTTCCGGGGCTGCGATCCAGTCGCGCTCGGCGGCAGTCAGTTCCTTTCCGGTGATTCCGATAACCAGCATCAGTCCTGTCCTTCGCGCTCGGCCGCGGACCACGCGGCATAAGGATGTTTGACCAGGTTGAGATTGTAGTAGCGGGCGTGCGAGGTCACTTCACGTCCGAGCCAATCGGGCTTCTCGAAGGATTCATTGACCGAATTCAGTTCCAGCTCGGCAACCACCAGTCCGTCGTTGTCGCCGAAGAATTCGTCGACCTCGAATTCGTGGCCGGCATGTGCCACGTAGTGGCGGATTTTCTCCACCACGCCGTCGCACAGGCGTGCCAGCAGGGTTTCCGCATCGACCAGCGGTACGGCGTATTCGAATTCGAGACGTTCCACGCCCAGGGTCGACGACTTGATGTTGAGCCAGGCCTGGTCTCCAGCCACGCGCACGCGGACGGAACTCTTCGCCGCGCCGCTGGTGACCGCCGCCGCCGTGACCAGGTATCCCTGCACCATGCGCTGCGAACGCGACACCTGGCTGCGCCAGGCGTCGGACGAAAGCAGGAACTTGCGTTCAATCTCGATGCCCATGCCAACCTCCGTTCACCGTTCAAACAACGCGATGGACTCGACGTGCGCCGTGTGCGGAAACATGTCCATCACACCGGCAGACTGGAGCTTGAACCCGTGTCTTTCCACCAGGATGCCCGCATCCCGCGCCAGCGACGCCGGATGACAGGAAACATACACAATGCGATTTGTTCCCTTCTTCGGAAGGTATTCAAAGACCGCTGCGGCCCCCGAGCGCGGCGGATCGAGCAGAATCTTGTCGTAGCCCTGACGCGCCCAGGGCGTCTCGCGCTGGTCTTCCAGAAGATTGGCGACGTGATACTCGACGTTGGCAATACCGTTCCGGGCGGCATTGGCGCGCGCCCGTTCGACCAGCCCATGCTCGCCTTCCACGCCCACCACCTGCGCGGCGCGGCGCGCCAGCGGAAAGGTGAAGTTGCCCAGGCCACAGAAGAGATCGAGCACGCGGTCGGTCGCCGTGACATCGAGCAGATCCAGCGCGTGGGAGATCATGCGTTCGTTCATGGCCGAGTTGACCTGGATGAAATCCAGCGGCCGGAATTCCAGCTCGACATCGAAGGACGGAATGCGGAAGGCGAGCCGCGGGTTTTCCGGCCACAGCGGATGCACGCTGTCGTTGCCGCCCGGCTGCAGATAGATCGCCAGGTCGTGTTCGCGGCCGAAAGCGACCAGTGCGTCGCGGTCCGTGTCCACCAGCGGCTTCAGGTGGCGAAAGATCAGCGCCACGGTATCGTCGCCGGCAGCGATCTCGATCTGCGGGATGTCCTGCACCGCCTGGAGCGACCCGATCAGGCCGGCAATCGCTTCGATACGCTCGCCGACAGCAGGATGGAGCACCTCGCAGCGGGTCAGGTCGGCCACGTACCGGCCGTTTTCCTCGCGGAAACCGACCAGGGCCTTGCCCTTCTTGTGCACGAACTTCACCGACAGCCGGCCCTTGCGGCGGTAGCCCCACGGGTGGCCCGCCAGGGGCGGAAGCCAACGGCGCGGCTCGACCTTGCCGATGCGCTCGAAGTTCTCCGCCAGCACGCGCTGCTTGGCGAGGATCTGCTCGGCCGGGTCCAGGTGCTGCAGCGCGCAACCGCCGCAGACTCCGAAATGCGGGCATTTTGGATCAACGCGGGTTGCCGCGCGCGTCAGCAGCGAATCGACCTGTGCCTCGTCAAAATGACGGTGGCGCTGGGTCAGCTTGACCACCGCTCGTTCGCCGGGAAGCGCGCCGCTGACGAAGACGGCCTTGCCCTCGTGGTGTGCGACGCCGCGCCCATCGTGGGAAAGGTCGGTGATATCCAGTTCGAGAAGGATCGGGCTTTTCATCAAATGAGAAGCGCCCGGGATGGTGGCATCCCGGGCGCCAGGTCTCCGGAGTTTCAGGGGGCTGACGGGGCCGCTAGCGCTGCTTCCACGAGCCCGTGGGGTCCTGATAATACCAGCCGGGCCGGGCGCGCTCGATCCATTGGCGCGCGAATGTCGACTGGATCTGGCTTTCCCACTCCGGATGGCCGTTGGCGACGGCGATTTCACGGTAGACGGCCGCACGGTCGCGATTCTCGTCCGCCAGCGCCTGGGTAAGGGCAGCACGCTCCGACAGGGGAACGGAAGCGGCGTCGCGCATCGCGACAAGGCCGTTGCCGGTCATGCCGATCGTGCCGGCGGCAAAGGCTTTGGTCAGCGTCGTATCGAAGCGCTGTTTCATGCGCGCCTGGATTTCGCGCACGGCCGGCGTCTGGATGTTCAGATCCGGCTCCGCCGCGTGCGCGGCGGGAATCAGCAGGTCAAGCAGGCTGGCCTGCGGCGGCTGCCGGGGAGCGGGCGCGTCGCCGGACTTGGGAGGATCAGCGTCCGCGGCCTCGCCAATGACCTTGCCGATGAACTGCTCGGCGGCCTTTTCCGCCGCCGCGGCCGGGAAATACACGTTGATGGTGACGCAGGCCGACAACAGCGTCAGGCCCAGGGCAAGGAGGAACACTCCGAAGCGCTTCATTAGGAACTCCCGTGTACTCAGTCGACGATAGGGCGGTGGCCTCGCATGGCCTCGCGCAGACGATCCACCAGCACCGGCCAGTCCACCTGCGACTGGTGACCGACGATGCGGATTCGGGGCAGGCCGCGGCCGTCGACGAGAGTGTAGCCATGACCCGATGAATCCAGTCCGCTCATGTGGCAGACGTTATTGGCCAGGGCGCAGCCGATGCCCAGGCGCGAATACCCGAAGGTGTCGAACATCCGCAGCAGGCTGGCCTGGATGCCGGCGGCAAATCCGCCGCCGCCGACAGATGAGATGCTTTTTACTGCACGCTGGCTGATTGTCCCGCCGCCCAGCGCCGTCATCCGTGCATCGAAGGCGACCGGCTGCCAGTCCACCAGGCGCAGGCCGGCCAGCTTGCCGGACAGACGGCCGGAAATCTCGCCGATATCGAATGTCCCGGTCAGCAGGGCCAGATCCAGGTCGGAAAAGGCGATTTCCGCCGCGAGCGTAGGCGCCACGCCAAAGGGGCGCTCCAGGGCCATGCCGGTCACGTTGAGCGTTCCGTCGAAGATATGCAGCATCAGCCCGCCGTCGAGCACGAGACGTTCGCCGTCGTAGCGCACCTGCGGAACCGCGCCGCCGAGCCTGCCGCCGAAGACCGGCCAGCCCATGGCACGGCTGAGCGCCCCCATGTCGATGTCATGGACGGCCAGCGTGGCCTGCCAGCGCTGATCCCGCGCGGCGTGCCGGTCGACCGAGAGTGCCTTCACGTCCAGCGCCCCGCCCATCAGCGGCACGGACACCGGCCCGGCAAGCGCAAAGCGGCCGTCGTTACCGCGAAAACGCCAGTGCGCCGGGCCGAGGCTTACGCGATAGGCCTCGGCCGAGGTCCAGCCGAGGGAACCACCGTCGTAGTCACCGCTGTTATGCCAGTTCACCGCACCGTCCAGGCCGCGCACGGCGAGCCGGCCGGCGTCGTCGGCAAGATCCACCGATTGCGGCTGGATCGACCAGCGCTGCACGCCAGCGTCGGACGCGGCGCCGGAAGCCACGACGCTTCCGCGCAAGCCCAGGCCGCCCCAGCCGGACGCCGTCGCCATCGGCTTGATATAGCGGTCAAACGCCTGCGGAAAGGTCAGCGTGGCAGACGCGAGATCCACGGACCAGCCAGCAGCATTTCCCGCACCGGCAAACATCGCCTTGCCGCGAATCTCCACGGCGCCGTGATCGGTCAGATGCACCTCGTCCAGTGCTACGCCGCCCGGCCGCTGCGCAATGGTGCCGCGCAGGTCAATACCGCCTTCAGGCACCGCCGCGTAGAAGCGGCCGTGCAGAAACTCGCCCTTCTCCAGTTGCAGGGTCGGCGTGAGCCGCCACGAGGTGCCCGGGAGCCATTGCCAGGCCCCATGCAGGCGGACGCCGGCGGCCGCCGTGGTGCCGTCGGCGCTGTCGAGGGCTCCGTCTCGCACCGCATAGGTGCCGCGCAGCGCAGCGCCGCCGGCCTCCGCTTCCGCGTCGAGTTCGCCCGACAGACGGGTGATCTCGGGCCAGCGCGCCCGGACCGCATCGGCCAGTCGCGCCAGCGGGAACCGGCGCAATTGCACCTGCCAGCGACGTGCGCCTTCGCGCGCCGTGGATTGCACCCGCAACCGCGCCGCTGCCTGCTTCACTTCGGCGTCAACATTGCCCGCTTTCACCGTGACGGTGAGCCGGCCGTCGTCCGACTGCGCAGTGGCGGCCAAGGCCGCTGTCCCCTCGCAACGCCAGGCCCCATCCACAACCATGAGCGTGCAGCGGGCAGATACCGGTGTTGCACCGCCACTGCCCGGCATTCGCGCCTTCGCCTGGAGCGACAACCCTGCGCCACCCGATGTGGCCGGGGCGAGTTTCACATCGATGCCTTCTGCAATAATTCCCCCGGCGTCGACGCGCTCGATCCGCAGCGCAAGGCCCGCCGCGCCAATCGCTGGCGTGATGCCCACCAGGGCGAGTAATCCAATGGCTGTTCGGAGAAGTGCCGGCATCCGGAGGTCCGCAAGACGTGCGCGCGCTATTGTCGCGGCACACGAGTGAACGGGGAATTCATGCCGCACCTGCTGATCGCGGACGACAATCCACTGACCCTGCGTTTCCTGTCCGACGCCGGCGCGGCGCTGGGCCATCTGTGCGCGTGTGCCGGGGATGGGAACCAGGCGCGCCGGATGGCCGAGTCGACACACTTCGACCTGCTGGTGCTGGACGTCAATATGCCCGGAATGGTCGGCCCGGCCGTGCTGGAGGCGATCCGCGGCAATCCATTGGCCGCCTCCTGCCATGCGCCGGCGATCGCCACCACGGCGGCCGACGACGCCGGATCGATTGCCGGTTTCTTGGCCTGCCTGCGCAAGCCGCTGACGGTCGCTGCCTTCGGTGACGCCCTGGCCGCGGCGCTGGGCAGCCCGGCAATCCGCCGGACGCTGGACGATGAGGCCGCCCTCAAGGCCGCCGGGAATAGCGAAACGCTGCGGGCGCTGCGCGCGCTCTTCGCCGACGAGCTGCGCGAGCTGCCGGCAGTCCTGTCGGCCGGCGCGGGCGCGGGCGATGGCAGTGCCGTGCGCGATCGACTGCATCGGTTGCGCGCGTCATGCGGATTCTGCGGCGCCGTGGCGCTGGATCAGGCCTGCGTGCGACTGCAGGGTCGCATTGACGCGACAGGCACGGTCTGCCGGGCTGACCTGGACGAACTCCTCGGCATCGCCGGCGAAACGCTGCGCGCGCTAGCGTGATGGCGAGTCCTGGCGCGACGGGGGCGCAAGCAGGCTCCAGGAGCGCAGGCTGGCGCCGCCCAGCTGGTGGCTGATCAGGGCGCGCATCAACAAGCGAAGCGTGGCCAGATCCCGCGGGTGTGGTTCACTGTCTTCGATCAATGCCAGCAGGGCCGAACCGCGCAAGCGCAGCGCGTCAGGCTGGTTGGCCCAGCGGACGGCGCCGTGCTCCGGGACGTAGGCGTAGTCGGCTTCCGCATCAAGCTCATCGCCCGTATCCGCTTCCTCCGCGGCAACGCCGTAACCGATCTCGGAAAGCAGGTCGCGTTCGAACCGCCGCAGCGTCCACGGACGGGAAAGCGGCTGCGCCAGTCGATACAGGGTGGATTCGTAGCAGTCGAACAGGTCCGGGAGGGGGTCCTGCCGCTGTACCAGCCGGATGACCAGCTCATTGACGTACATCCCGCACATCAGCGCCTCACCCTGCAGTACCGGGGGCTGCCCGCGGGCATCGACGCCAACGAGCGTCGCCAGTTCACCCTGCCCCGCCCAGCTGAAGCTCACCGGGGCAAACGCCTGGAGCAGGGCCCGGGGTTGACGTGGTTTGTCCTTGCGCACGCCGCGGGCGACCAGCCCGACACGGCCGAATTCACGGCTCAGGCATTCGAGCAGGACGCTGGTTTCCCGGTACGGCCGGGCATGGAGGATCCAGCCGGGCTGATCGTCAATGCGCATGCGGCACCGTCACTGGACGCCCGGGAAACAACCGGTTCGGAACGGACGCCGCGCTCAGCCTTCGTAGCCGAAGCGCTTGAGCGCCGCCTCGTCGTCCGACCAATTCTCGCGAACGCGCACCCACAGCTTCAAGAAGATACGCCGTTCGAACAGGCGCTCCATCGACAGGCGCGCCGCAGTGCCCACTTCCTTGAGGCGGGCGCCGGCCGCGCCGATCACGATGGCCTTCTGTCCGGCACGTTCCACCCACACGACGGCACCGATCTCGGTAATGCCGTCTTCACGCACGCCAAATTGCTCGATTTCGACGGTGCAGGAATACGGCAGTTCCTGGCCCAGCTGCCGCATCAGCTGTTCACGGACGAGTTCGGCCGCCAGGAAACGTTCGCTGCGGTCCGTGATCTCGTCCTCTCCGTATACCGGCGGCGCCAGCGGCAGGCGTGCGACGATTTCACGTTCCAGGACATCCAGGCCGTCACGGCGACGCGCCGACACCAGCAACACCGCGGCGTAGGCGCGCTCGCGGGTCAACGAATCGATAAAGGGCAGCAACTTTTCCCGGTCCTTCATGGCGTCGACCTTGTTGATCGCCAGCAGTGCCGGTTTTCCGGACGCCTTCATCGCCTGCCAGACCTGCTCATCCTCATCGGTCCAGCGCCCGGCCTCGACCACGTGTACCAGCACATCGACTTCCTCGATGGCGTGGCGCGCCGCCCGGTTGAGCTGGCGGTTGATCGCGCGCTTGGCGCTGGCGTGCATGCCCGGCGTGTCGACAAACAGCAGCTGCGCGCCGGGACGCGTGGCAATGCCCAGGATGCGGTGCCGCGTGGTCTGGGGCTTGGGACTCACGATGCTGACGCGAAACCCGATCAGGGCGTTCAACAACGTGGACTTGCCGACGTTCGGCCTGCCGAGCAGGGCGACCAGCCCGCACCGGTGGTCCGGCGCGACAGCCATGGATTCATCGCTCATTCGCAAAAATTTCCTTGATGTGTACCAGCGCGGCGGCTGCCGCCATCTGTTCGGCGGCACGCCGGCTCGATCCCTGTCCGGCCAGGCGCAGGGGCGGCGACTCGATCACGCACTCGATGTCGAAAGTCTTGGCGTGATCCTCGCCGGTGCTGGCAATCAGCGTGTAGGCGGGCAGCGGCTTGCCCTTGGACTGGAGCAATTCCTGCAGGCGGGTCTTCGCATCTTTTTCCGGGATCCGCAACGTCGCCACCCGTTGCGCAAACAACGTGCGGACGCACTGGCGGCAGGCGTCCCATCCGGCATCCAGATACACCGCCGCGACCAGCGCCTCGAATGCGTCAGCGAGGATCGAATCACGCCGGAACCCACCACTCTTGAGCTCGCCAGTGCCCAGTCGCAGCTGGTCACCCAGGTCCAGGTCGCGCGCGACCTCCGCCAGCGCCGCGCCACTCACCAGTTGCGCGCGCAGGCGCGTGAGCTCGCCCTCGTCCGCGCGCGGATGGGCTTCGAACAGCATCTCCGCCACCAGCATGCCCACGAGTGAGTCGCCAAGGAATTCCAGGCGTTCATTGTTGGGGCGGCCGGCACTGCGATGGGTCAGGGCCTGCGTATACAGGCCCGGATCCCGGAAGACGTGCGGAAATCGGGGAGCTGCCAAGTATCAGTACGGCATGCTGCCCGTCAGAGCGACGGACCCGTCAGGTCGACGGTCTTGTCGAAACTGACCAGCAGGTCGACGTTGTAGATGAAATCGACGCGACGGTCGTAGTAGATGCGCAGGCTGGCCGAACCACCCTGCTTCTTGAGCTGGATCTGCTGCGGCGGAATCGTCTTGCTGTCGACATACTGCGAGTCCATCTTGATCGACAGCGACTGGCGGATTTCCTCGATCGACTTCTGACCGATGTTCGCCTCGTTACGCACCAGGTTCATGGACTTCACCACGCCCATGTATTCCGAATAGACAGGGACCAGTTTCATCGCGATGAAAGCGAAAAACCCGACAATCGCGAGGATGATGGCAAAACCGATCAACGTGATACCGCGTTGTTTGCGCGTCATTACGATGCACTCCCCTACTTGATCAATTTTCCGAGCCGTCCGAACTCGACCCAGCCGTTGTCCAGGCCGCGCCAGCTCATCCAGATGACGAACGCCTTGCCGACGAGGTTCTGCTCGGGCACGAAGCCCCAGAACCGGCTGTCCTGGCTATTATCGCGATTATCACCCATCACGAAATAATGACCAGCTGGCACATTCCACGTGCCCTCGCGGATACGGGGACGGGTCGGAATCTCGATGATGGCGTGATCGACGCCGTCCAGGTGCTCGACCAGCGATTCTGCACCGTCATGGATCAGGCCACGGGCTTCGCTGTCATTGCCGTCGTAAAGGCCGACGCGGTCCTGCACGACCTCCTTGCCGTTCACGTACAGCGTGCGGTCATGGTAGGAAATCTCATCCCCCGGCAGGCCGATCACCCGCTTGATGTAATCCTGGCGCGGGTCCTCCGGGTAGCGGAACACCACCACGTCACCACGGCTGGGCTCGCCGATTTCGATGATTTTCTTGTCCACTACCGGCAGGCGGATGCCGTAGGCAAACTTGTTGACCAGGATGAAATCGCCCACCAGCAGGGTCGGCATCATCGACCCGGACGGGATCCGGAAAGGCTCGGCCAGGAACGAGCGAAACAGCAGCACGATCAGGAGAACCGGAAAGAACGAGCGCGAGTATTCCACCAGGACCGGCTCGCGTGGCGGCTGGTCGGGGCTCTGGAATTTCGAGCGTCCCTTGGCGAAAAACAGGCTGTCGATGCCCCATACGACACCAGTCACCGATGTCAGCACGACCAGTATCAAGGCGAAATCGAAATGCATCCCGGCTCCTCAGTAATAGGTGGTGTTGCGCGCGACACGCGTGGGCACTACTTGCTGTCGACCTGCAGGACAGCCAGGAAGGCTTCCTGCGGGATATCCACGCGGCCCACCTGCTTCATGCGCTTCTTGCCTTCCTTCTGTTTCTCAAGAAGTTTACGTTTGCGCGAGACGTCGCCGCCATAACACTTGGCCAGGACGTTCTTGCGAAGCGCCTTGACGGTGGATCTGGCGATGATCTGCGAACCGATGGCCGCCTGGATCGCCACGTCGAACTGCTGGCGGGGGATCAGGTCTTTCATCTTCTCCACCAGATCGCGGCCGCGGCGATCGGCCAGGGAGCGATGGACGATCAGGCTCAAGGCGTCGACACGGTCGCCGTTGATCAGCACATCCAGCCGCGCGAAGGGACCCGTGCGGAATTCCAGGAAGTGGTAGTCCATCGACGCGTAGCCACGCGACACCGACTTGAGCTTGTCGAAGAAGTCCAGCACCACCTCGGCCAAGGGCAGTTCATAGCTGATCTTGACCTGCGTTGCTACGTAATGGATCGCACGTTGCACACCGCGCTTTTCTTCGCACAGGCTGATGACGTTACCGACGTAGTCCGGCGGCGTGAGGATGTCCGCCACGATGATCGGCTCGCGGATCTCCTCGACGTACTGCACCGGGGGCAGCTTGGCCGGGTTATCCAGCGCCAGGATGGTGCCGTCGGTCTGCAGCACCTCGTAGACCACGGTCGGGGCAGTGGTGATGAGATCCAGGTCGTACTCGCGCTCGAGCCGTTCCTGGATGATGTCCATGTGCAGCAGCCCGAGGAAGCCGCAGCGGAAGCCGAAGCCCATGGCTTCGGAGCTTTCCGGCTCGAAATTGAGCGCGGCGTCGTTGAGCTTGAGCTTGTCCAGGGCTTCGCGCAGGGCCGGATAATCGTCCGCGACCACCGGGAACAGGCCGGCAAACACGCGCGACTGCATCTTCTGGAAACCAGGCAGCGGATGCGGCGCCGGATCGGAATTGAGCGTCAGGGTATCGCCGACCGGTGCGCCGTGGACATCCTTGATGGAGGCCGTCACCCAGCCCACTTCACCGGCACCCAGGCGATCCTTGACCTTGCGCTTGGGCGTGAACACGCCGACCTGGTCGACTTCGTGCCAGCGGCCCGTGGACATGACCAGGATCTTGTCGCGCGGCTTGATTTCGCCCTGCATCACGCGCACCAGCGACACGACGCCGAGGTAGTTGTCGAACCAGGAATCGATGATCAGGGCCTGGAGCTTGTCCGTGTCGCGCGGCCGCGGCGGCGGAATCCGCGCCACGATGGCTTCGAGCACGGCCTCGATGTTCTGCCCGGTCTTGGCGCTGATCGGAATCGCGTCGGTCGCATCAATGCCGATGACCGCCTCGATTTCCTCTTTGGCACGATCGATATCCGCCGTGGGAAGGTCGATCTTGTTCAGGATGGGCACTACCTCCAGCCCTTGCTCCACCGCGGTGTAGCAATTGGCGACGGACTGCGCCTCCACACCCTGGGCAGCGTCCACGACCAGCAGCGCGCCTTCGCAGGCCGCCAGCGAGCGGCTGACCTCGTAGCTGAAGTCAACGTGGCCGGGCGTGTCGATGAAGTTGAGCTGGTAGACCGTGCCGTCCTTCGCGCGGTACGGCAGCGACACGCTCTGCGCCTTGATGGTGATGCCCCGCTCGCGCTCGATGGGGTTGGAATCGAGCACCTGGGCTTCCATTTCGCGGGCTTCCAGACCGCCGCAAAGCTGAATGATGCGATCGGCAAGAGTGGACTTGCCATGATCGACGTGGGCAATGATCGAGAAGTTTCGGATATGGTCCATCGCGCAGCCAAAAGCCTGGGCCGGTCGCACCGGGGGTACGAATCGGCAAAGCGGCGATTATCGCACGAAGGCAGCTGCTTCCGCTGGAATCGGATTCCCGCTCCGATAACCGGTCAATCTTCGGCACCCCGCGCCGCCGGAAGATCGACCCGTCCCACTTAAATCACGTCAATTCAATAAGTTGATTTGCCCCCGGCGGCGCACTGCGCGCCGCCGGGAGCCTGACCGGCGGACGTCAGCTGGTCTTCTTCGGAACCGTTACGGCAATGAACTGGCTGGCGTCTTCGCGACGTACCAGGAGCATGACGCTGTCGCCGGGCTGGACCGACTTCACGGCAGCGCTGAACTCCGCACTGGATTTCACCTTGACCTTGCCCACCATCAGGATGATGTCGCCCGGCTGGAGCTGAGCGCGACGCGCCGCCACGCCGGTGATGCGGGTCACCACGACGCCCTCGTCCTTCAGGCCCAGCTGCTGGCGCTGCTCGGCGGTGAGATCCTCGACCACCATTCCCAGCGGATTGGTGGCGGCGCCATCCGCCGCGGCGGCCGCACTGCGGCTGCTGGCATCCCGCGGCAGCTCGGCCACGGTCACGGGGATCGTGACCGTCTTTCCGTCACGGAACACGCCGACGTCCACCTTGGTGCCCGGAATGGTCGCGCCGACCATGGGCGGCAGGTCCGACGAACGCACCACATCGACGCCACCAAAACTCAGAATGACATCGCCGACCTTGATGCCGGCCTTGTCCGACGCACTGCCGGCGTTGACGGAATTGACCAGCGCACCACCGGTCCGCGGCAGGCCCAGGGACTGCGCCAGCTCGCGGTTCACGTCCTGGATCTGCACGCCGATCATGCCGCGGGACACGAAGCCCTTTTCCTTGATCTGCTTGACGGCACTCATCGCAGTATCAATGGGAATCGCGAACGACACGCCCATGAAACCGCCGGTGTTGGAGAAAATCTGGGAATTGATGCCGACGACCTGGCCGTCGAGATTGAACAGCGGGCCACCCGAGTTACCGCGGTTGATGGCGACGTCGGTCTGGATAAAGGGAACATATTGCTGGTCGCGGCCACCAAAACTGCGACTGACGGCACTGACGATACCGGCGGTCACCGAGTGATCAAACCCGAAGGGGGAACCGATCGCCACCACCCACTGGCCGGGCTTGAGTTTCTTGGAATCGCCGATGGTGACGGCAGGAAGATCTGCCGCCGTGACCTTGAGCAGAGCGATGTCGTACTGCGCGTCGGAGCCCACGATGGTCGCGTCGAGTTCGCGACGGTCGGAGAGGCGCACTGTCACCGAATCGGCCCCATCCACCACGTGATTGTTGGTCAGAATGTAACCATCGTTCGAAATGAGGAAGCCGGAACCAAACGAGACGCGCCCACGCTGCGGCCCCCGCGGCACGCCCGGCGCGCCGCCCGGACCACCCGGACCGAAGAAGCGGCGGAAGATTTCAGGCACCTCTTCTTCACCAGGGCCACCGTCCGCGTCGGACGGGTCCGGGTCATCGTCATTGCCCTGGCGGGCCTGGATGTTGACCACCGCGGGACCATTGCGGTCGACCAGCGGCGTGAAATCGGGAAGTTCGACAGCCTGGCTGGACGGACCTGCGACAAGGGCCAGCATGGCGACCGACAGGGCGATGGATTTGAGCATGCCTTGCATACCTTTTAGCCTTTGTTGAGAAGGGGGCTTCGAGGACGGCACCCTGAAAGGATGTCCGTCTGATTGCCCGATTTGAAGCAAGCGTTTCGCGAAAGTTCCGTGCGCCTGACGCCCACGGAGAACTGTTCAGCGATGAGATAAGGGCTCAGCTGTTTCGATGCAATACAAAGCAACACCCCGGCGCTAGGCCGGGGTGCAGTCAGGCAGGCGCTACCGCGTCGGAGGTGCTACTGCTGAGGGGGCATGCGGCTGGCATCAACGTCCACCGGACGCGCCTCCCGGCCCGGGACGATCATCAGCACGTACTGGACACCATTGGCGTTTGTCGTGGTGAAAATGGCCGGTTCGGCGGCGCGCAGGCTCTTGCTGGCCGGCGCAGCGAGATAACCGGGTGCGAAGTAGGTGCGCCCGGAAATCGTGGCCGAGACCGGCTGGGACAACGCGGGCGACACGGCAGGCAGCAACGCACTTTCGTTGTAGGGCACGGCGGGCTGGATCGGGGCCGCAACCGGGGGCGCCGTCGTGGCTGCCACCATTCCCGGCGCAGACGGAACCGGAGGCGGCTGCGCCGGATTCGAGGCGATCACTGCAATCGCCGCAACCGCCGCGGCAATCGCACCACCCCCGGCGTAACGCAGCCAATGACGGCCGTTGTCAGTGGCCGGCGCCGCCGACTCGGCCTCCAGCCGTGCCATCACGCTATCGGCAAAACCGGCCCTTGCGGACACTATGGGCTGCTGGCGCAGGCAATCGCGCGCCACGTGGTAACGCGTCCAGGCAGCGGCAAGCGCCTGGTCGCGGTCGACGGAGCGCAAGACGAAGCGAGCCGAGTCGCGATCGGCTTCCCCATCCATCAGTGCGGAAAGTTCCTGTTTGATATCGGCGCTCATGACAATCAGACCTCGCTGTCCGCAAGCAGCGGACGCAACTGGGTATCAATCGCTTCGCGGGCACGGAAGATCCGTGAGCGAACCGTGCCGATCGGACATTGCATCTGCTCGGCAATCTCTTCGTATGACAGCCCATCGACTTCGCGAAGCGTGATGGCTGTCTTCAACTCTTCCGGCAACTGTTCGACCGTCGCGAAAACGGTTCGTTCAATTTCCTGGCGCAGCAGCTCGCGTTCGGGCGTGGCACTGTCCTTCAGGCGGATCCCGGCATCCAGCTGGACGGCGTCATCCACGGCGACGTCATCCGTGGGCGGTCGGCGCCCCTGCGATACCAGGTGGTTCTTGGCCGTATTGATCGCGATCCGGTAGACCCAGGTGTAGAACGCGCTGTCGCCGCGGAAGGCGCCGATCGCGCGATAGGCACGGATGAAAGCCTCCTGCGCGACATCCTGGCATTCGGCCCAGTCGTTGATGTATCGGGAGATGACGCTCACGACCTTGTGCTGGTACCGGCGCACGAGCAGGTCAAAGGCGCGCTTGTCGCCCTTCTGCACGCGTTCGACCAGTACGTTGTCCGAAATTTCCTCGCCCATCCGGGCTTCTCTCCCTGCCGACGACACGGGCGCCGGTTGTGCGGCCGGACCCGTCGCCGGGACGTCGGTGCGCCGCCGTTCGGCGGTGCGACGGTTCCCCCAGTTCATCAGGCCGCCCCCTATTGAAATGATCCCTTCCACGATGCTGACCCCGCTGCGCGTCTGTCGCTCCCGACCTTGTGCCAGGCCCGTCTAGGGACCGGCATCCCGCGCCGAAGTTCCCGCCCGACCGGCGGGCGCCTTCAAGGCATCGAAAACTCCGCCCCGGCTCCGCCGAACAGGCGCTCGCGTTCGGCCAGCATGTTCTCAAAGCTCACCGGTGCCAGCGGCCGGCAGAACAGGTACCCCTGCAGTTCCTCGCAGCCGTGATCACGCAGGAAGGTGTAGTGCTCCTCGATCTCCACGCCTTCGGCGACCACGCCCAGTTTCAGACTGTGCGCCATGCTGATCGTTGCCTGGACAATCGCCTCGTCATCGGGATCCACGCCGATATTGCGCACGAAAACCTGGTCGATCTTGATCTTGTCGGCCGGAAAACGGCGGATGTAGTCCAGCGACGATTGTCCGGTGCCGAAGTCGTCAATCGAAATGCGGCACCCCAGGTCACGCAGCGACTGCAGCGTTTCGAGCAGGTTGGGGATCGATTTGACGCTGATGCTTTCGGTGACTTCCAGGTCGAGCAGGGTCGGATCGATACCGCTGTCGTCGACCGCGCTGCGCACGATGTCTGCCAGGTTCGGCTGGCGCAGCTGCAGCGCCGAAAGGTTCACGCTGACGCGCAGCGGAAGACCGAAGCGTGTCTGCCAGCGCTTCGTGTCGACGCAGGCCGTCCGCAGCACCCATTCGCCGATCGAGACGATCAGACCCGTCTCTTCCGCCAGCGGGATAAAGAAGCCGGGACTGATCATGCCCAGTTCCGGATGCTCCCAGCGGATCAGCGCCTCCATGCCGACGATGTCTTCGGTGCGCGAGTCCACCTGCGGCTGGTAGTACACGCGCAGCTCGTTGTTGCGCTCGGCCACGCGCAGCTTCGTCTCCAGTGCGATGCGCTGCTGGTGCGATTCCTCCGGCACGGCGACATAGGTCTGGTAGTTATTGCGCCCCATGCCCTTGGCGCTGTACATGGCCACGTCCGCGTGCTTGAGCAGCCGTTCCGCAGTGGTGGCATCGTCCGGGTAGAAGCTGATGCCCAGGGAGGCCGTGATATGCAGCTCGGAACCATCTTCGAGCGTCAGCGGCACTTCCATCACGCGCACGATTTTCTCGGCGATGCGAAGGACATCCTCGCGCTGGACAATGTGGCGAAGGATCAGGGTGAACTCGTCGCCGGCGTAGCGCGCGACCGTGTCGGACGCACGCACACTGGCGCGCAGGCGCCGCGACACGGCATCGAGCACCTGGTCACCGACGCCGTGACCCAGCGAATCGTTGATGTTCTTGAACCGGTCGAGATCGACAAACAGCACGGCGAACATTTCGCCGGTGCGATGCGCCTCGTTGATCGTGGTTTCCAGGCGATCGTTGAACAGCAGACGGTTGGGCAGGCCGGTCAGCGCGTCCTGCAGCGCCTTCGCCTTGCCCTGGTCACGCGAACGGCGCAGCTCCAGTTCCAGCGCAAGCCGCCCGGCCGCAATCCGCAGCGTGTCGACGATGGTGGAAGACTCGGGCAACGCGGCGCGCCGGCCAAGCAGCAGCGCACCGAGGACCGTGCGGCGCTCATCGCGCAGCGGCAGTCCGACGAAGGCCTCGAACCGCGTATAGCCGAGGAAGGAATCCTGTTCGACGCGCTTCCACGCCTCGTTGAGGTGGATGACGCGCGTGCCGTCCAGCACGTGGCGCAACGTCGGTTGCTTGAGCGGATCCGGCGCATCGCCGGGCATGCTCACGCGCTGGTACAGGGTGATCGGCTGGATGTCCGTGGGGTGGTCCGGCCGGGCGGAAATCAGGGTGACGTAGTCCAGCTCGAGCCAGTCGACCAGCAGGCGCACGATCTGCTTGACGCCCTCGTCACCGGCGCCGACTTCGATGGCCTCCGCCAGCAGCCCCAGCGACTGCTGCAGCCGCCCGAGCTCACCCAGGTCGCGCACAATGGTAAAATGCACCAATTTCCCGGAACGCACAGCCAGTCGCGAGACGACTTCCACGGGATAGCTGCCGCCATCCGCACGCGGTTTCTGGCACCGGTACCGCACGCCACCTTCGCGCATCAGCCGCGTCGCCAGTTCCGCGCGCTGCTCCCGCGTGTGGCTCCTGCTGATGGTGTCGAGCGGCTGGCCCACGACCTGCGCCGCCTGGAAACCGGAACGTTGCTCGAAAGTCGGATTCACTTCGATGATGCGACCGGATTTCGGGTCGGAAATCACCAGTTCGTCGAGACTGCCCTCGAACACGAAGTGATAGCGGTCTGCTCCGTTGCCGCGTGCGGGAGCGTCGCCATTGCCGTTGCCGTTGGCACCGCGGCCACCGGACAGTACCTGGCGGATCCGGGCCAGCGCCTCGCCGCCGTCGACGGGAGAGCGCAGCCAATCGACGACGCCGGGCGGCATACGCGCCCAGTCCCACTGGCGCTGTTCGGTTTCAGCGGCCATCAGGCCGATCACCGGCACGCGCGCCAGGCGCGGATCGCCCTTCATCTGGGTGCAGAAAGCGACGGCTTCGCGCGCCGGGCCGACGAATTCAATCAGGACGATATCAATGTCCGGGTCCTGATTGAGGAAAGCCAGGGCCTGCTGGTGGTCCTTGGCCGTGTAGATCGCGTCGAAATTCTGGCCGTCCAGGGTGTCGAACAGTACCCGGCGATCATCACGATTGGTCGCGACGATGAGAACCGATCCCTGTCCCTTTTCTTCGCGCGCCATCAGATCACCCAGCGTCCGTCACGCAGCCGCGGCCGCTTGGGTGTCACGTTCTCGTGCGTGATGTGCTCGGTCACCTCTTCGAGACTGTCCGGCATCACCATCGGCGCACCGATGAAGACCACCTTGCGGGCATTGCCCCCCTTGGCCCGCCCGATCTGCCGCAGCAGCCCGGTATTGGGCGGCCGCAGGTGACTGTGCGCATCGGGGAACAGATAAATGCCAAAATGCATGCTTTGCAGAATGTACCGGAGCGCATCGGACATCCGCTTCGATCCGGGCACCCGCACCTCGCTTTCGCGCAACGAGCTGATGCCCATGTCATCGAGCCATTGATAGATCGACTGTCCGCTGCGCAGCGCAAACTGGCGGAACTGGGCAACCACCTCGGCCACGTCCTTGGTTTCAAGGACGACAAGGTTCTGCTTCGACGCCAGGACGCGGTCGAACAGACGGAAGCTCAATGTAAGGTCGCTACTTTCCACGCTCACGAGCTGAAACCAGTCCCCGGCTGTTTACCCTGACCATAATCCCTGCGCCACCGGATTGACCAGAGGCGCGGCGTGCACGGATTATAGCCCGCCCACTTAGCCAGCACGCCCCGCGCCATGTTTGAAGGACTACGCTTTTCCCATTGGAAGACCGAACGCGGCAACGATGGCATTGTTGTCCTGAGCTTCGACCGCGCCAACGCGACCGTCAATACGTTCTCGCGCGCCGTGCTCGATGAGCTGGCCGAGATCATCGAACGCCTGACCATCGAGCCGCCCAAGGGCGTGATCATCCGTTCCGCCAAGCCGGCCGGCTTCATCGCCGGGGCCGACATCAAGGAGTTCGAGCAATACGAGAAGACCGGCGCCGTGCTCGAATCCATCGAGAACGGGCAGCGCGTCTTCGAGCGCCTCGCCCGCCTGCCCTGCCGCACCGTGGCTGCCATCCATGGCCATTGCATGGGGGGCGGCACCGAGCTCGCCCTGGCCTGCCGCTACCGCGTCGCCAGCCGGGATCCGT
This sequence comes from Tahibacter amnicola, assembly GCF_025398735.1. Taxonomy (NCBI): domain Bacteria; kingdom Pseudomonadati; phylum Pseudomonadota; class Gammaproteobacteria; order Lysobacterales; family Rhodanobacteraceae; genus Tahibacter; species Tahibacter amnicola. Next base: position 2,005,396 of record NZ_CP104694.1, on the reverse strand, counting down.
CCACCAAGATCGCCCTGCCCGAGGTCAAGCTCGGCATCTTCCCGGGCTGGGGCGGCAGCGCCCGCCTGCCGTACCTGGTCGGTGCGCCGAAGGCGCTGGAGCTGATGCTGACCGGCCGCAACGCCTCGGCCGAGAACGCCCGCGCCATGGGCCTGGTGGACGCGCTCAGCTCGCCGGAGCTGCTGGTCGAGAAGGCGCGCGAACTCATCCTGCACCCCACGGCACGTCCGCTGATCCAGCGCCTGACGGCCTGGGCGACCAACCTGTGGCCGGTGCGGCAGGTGCTCGCCTCGGTCGTGCGCAAGCAGACAGCCGCCAAGGCCAGCCCGTCGCACTACCCGGCCCCGTTCGCCCTGATCGATACCTGGCGCCGCGGCGGCGACATCAGCCGGCGCCTGCGCAACGAGGCCCGCGCGGTCGCAAAGCTGGCGCAGACACCGACCTGCCGCAACCTGGTGCGCGTGTTCTTCCTCCAGGAACAGCTCAAGGGGCTGGGAAGCGGGGTGGAACACGGCGTTGACCACGTCCACGTGGTGGGCGCCGGCGTGATGGGGGGCGACATCGCCGCCTGGTGTGCCTTCCGCGGTTTCCAGGTGACCCTGCAGGACCGTGAGATGAAGTACGTCCAGCCCGCCCTGGACCGCGCCCGCGACCTGTTCACCAAGCGCCTGAAGACGCCGGAGCGCGTCACACCCGCCCTGGACCGCCTGCGCGCCGACGTGGAAGGCGCCGGTGTCGCCAAGGCGGACCTCGTGATCGAGGCGATCTACGAAAACCCCGAAGCCAAGCAGGAGCTCTACCGCAAGGTCGAGGCCCAGTTCCACGAGGGCGAGCTGCTGGCGACGAACACCTCCAGCATTCCTCTGGATGAGCTGCGCACGGCCGTTGCCCGGCAGGAGCTGTTCCTGGGGCTGCACTTCTTCAACCCGGTCGCATTGATGCCGCTGGTGGAGGTGGTGACCCATGACGGCCTGTCCGCCGAGGCCACGCAGCGGGCGCTGGCGTTCTGCAAGGCCATCGACAAACTGCCTGTGCCGGTGAAGAGCTCGCCAGGCTTCCTGGTCAACCGCATCCTCATGCCCTACCTGCTCGAGGCCATCACGCTTTACAGCGAAGGTGTACCGGGCCCCGTGCTCGACAAGGCCGCCAAGAAGTTCGGCATGCCGATGGGGCCGATCGAGCTGGCCGATACGGTCGGCCTGGACGTCTGCGCCTCGGTCGGCAAGATCCTCGCGCCGTTCCTGGGACTGGACCTTCCGACCGGCATGAACGCGCTGCTCGAATCGGGCAAGCGCGGCAAGAAGGACGGCCAGGGCTTCTACATCTGGCAGGACGGAAAGCCGGTCAAGCCGGAAGTGGATCCGAACTACCAGGCGCCGGCCGATATCACCGACCGGATGATCCTGCCCATGCTCAACGAGTCCGTGGCCTGCCTGCACGAGGGCGTCGTCGCCAATGCAGAGCTGCTGGACGCCGGCGTGATCTTCGGTACCGGTTTCGCGCCGTTCCGCGGCGGCCCGATCCAGCACGTCCGTAGCGAAGGCGCGGACGCGGTCCGGGCCAGGCTCGAAAGCCTGGCCGGCAAATACGGCAAGCGTTTCACGCCCAAGCCCGGCTGGGACAACCCGGCCCTGGCCGCGCAATAAGTACCTGCGCCCGGTGGTCCTGACGGATCGCCGGGCCGCTTGTCCTCAGGCCGCGGCAGCTGCCAGGCTGCCGGCTTCGCCGATGCGTAGCCGGGTGCACGCCGCCGCCAGCAGCGGCAACTCCAGGCCAACCCGATGCGCTCGGGCAAGGAGATCCCCGAGGATGTGCTCGCACTCGGTGCGTCCGCCACGGTCGAGGTCGCGCAGCATCGACGCCTTCAGCGGCGAGCCCGCGGTGGTCAGAATGGCCTCGCCTTCGGCCACGGCGGCTTCCGCCACCGGATGACCGAGGCGGGCGGCCACTTCGCGGCATTCGCGATAACAGCGTCGCATCAGCGCTTCACCGTCCGGCGTGGCAACGATCTGACCCACGCTGGCACGCATCAGGCAGGTCATCCCAGCGAGCGTGGCGAGAAAGACGAATTTCTCCCACATCACATCCAGGATGTTTCCACTGTGCCGCACATCCGCCGGCACGGGGAGCAACGCCGGCGCCAGCGCATCGATACGGGCGTCCGGCTGGCGGCTGCCAAAGGTCAGGCGCTCGAGCTGGCCCAGGTGGGTGACGCTGCCATCGTCCTGCAGGGCCACCGAGATATGGCAGACTCCGCCCCACACGCGCTCGCGGCCGAAGGCCAGGTCCAGTACGTCCAGATGGCGCAGACCATTGAGCAGCGGAAGGATGCGCGTGGCCGGGCCGATCGCGGGCGCCACGGCCGCAATGGCGGCATCCAGGTCATACGCCTTGCAGGACAGGATGACCAGGTCAAACACACCACCTGGCGGCACATCGGTCACGATGTCGACGGGCGCCGCAAACGGGCCCTTGGCGCTGTTGACGCGAAGACCATCCCGCCGCAGCAAGGCGGCGCGCGCCGGTCGCACCAGGAAACTGACCGAATGTCCCGCCTGGATCAGGCGGGCACCAAAATAGGCACCCGTGCCACCGGCGCCGAGAACGAGGATACGCATCACATCGTATGGGTCGGACGATCGGATCCGAGAATGCCCGCGAGGATGGATTCGATCTTGGTGCGCGCTGTCTCGCCGTCGGCCGATTCGTTGAACTGCACGCCGATGCCCGCCGTGCGGTTGCCCTGCGCACCCGCGGGGGTGATCCACACGACCTTGCCGGCGACAGGAAGACGGTCCTTCTCGTCCATCAGCGTCAGCAGGATGAAGACCTCGTCGCCCAGGTTGTAGCGTTTCGTGGTCGGCACGAATAACCCGCCGCCTTTCACGAAGGGCATGTAGGCGTTGTAGAGCGCACCGCGGTCCTTGATCGCCAGCGACAGGATGCCCTGCCGGGGCATTCCCCCACCCATTGCCGGGGTTGCCATCTCACGCTCTCCTCGCCGCGGGCGCGAGTTCGCGCCACGCGATCAGCAGTTCCAGTAACAGCAGTTCGCTCCGCACCGGCGTGCGCAGGAGCTCGCGCACCCGGCCAGCTTCGCGGAACCATGTGGCTAGCTTGTTGAAATCGACCGGTGCGGTCAAGGCGAGCGGACCGGATTGCGACCGCGCGACCGCGCTCGCTTCGGCCTCTGCCAATTGTGCCGCAAACCACAGGCGGCGCTCGCCCTCGGTCTTGGCCCACCGGTTGGCAATCTCGGCCGCCGAGGCCTTTCCGTGCCACAGCTGCCCCAGGTCCGTCGCCACTTCGGTGCGCAGCATCAGTCCGCCGCCCCGGGCCAGTTCGGCGGCCACGCCCGGGTTGCCGGCGGCAGCCTCCAGAGCCTGGGCCGCACCGCTGATGCCTTGTGCATTGAGCCAGGCAATCGCCTCCGATGGCGAGGGAAGCAGAAAGTCCAGCCGCTGGCAGCGCGAACGGATCGTGGCGGGAAGCCGCGAGGACTGGTCGCTGACCAGCACCATCACCGTGCCGGTGCTGGGTTCCTCGAGGGTCTTGAGCAGCGCGTTGGCTGCCGCGGTGTTCATGAGATCCGCCGGATCGATCAGCGCCACCTGGTGGCCGCCGAACTGCGGCGTCAGGGCCAGGCGCTCGGAAAGCACCCGGATCTGCTCGACAACGATCTCGGTGCGCAGCTTGCCGTCGTCGCGCAGCTCCAGGGTCACCTGCATCCGGTCGGGATGACTGCCCGCCGTGTACAGCAGGCAGCCGCGGCAGCGGCCGCACGGTTCGTCGGCGCGGTTCTCGCACAGCAGGAGATTGGCGAGGCGATCGGCAAAGGCGCGCTTGCCCAGCCCCGCCGCGCCGCTGAGCAGCAATGCGTGCGGCATGGCTCCGCGCCGCAGCCGGTCGAGCACATTGTTCCAAAGCGGAGCATTCCAGTTCGCAGCGCTCATGACACCGTCTCCGCAGCCAGGAAGGAATCCACCGCGGCACGTACCTGGTCCAGGACGGTGTCGAGATCACGGCTGGCATCGATCACGCGGAACCGGCCCGGATCAGCCGCTGCACGTTCTCGATAGGCCAGGCGCACGCGGTCGAAGAAACCCAGGCTCTCCTGCTCGATCCGGTCGGCGCTGCCCTGGCGGGCGGCCGCCCGCGCCATGCCCTGTTCGACCGGCAGGTCCAGCAGGAGGGTGAGATCGGGCCTGAGGCCGTCCAGCACCCAGCGTTCCAGGTCGGCGATGCGCGAGGCCGGCTGGCCGCGCCCGCCGCCCTGGTAGGCGAAACTGGCATCGACGAAGCGATCGCTGAGCACCCAGTCGCCGCGGTCCAGCGCCGGGCGGATGCATTCCCGCACCAGCTGCGCGCGCGCGGCGAACATGAGCAGCAGTTCGGTTTCGGGAAACAACCCCTGGTAGGCCGGATCGAGCAGGATGTGGCGGATGGCTTCACCTGCCGTCGTGCCACCGGGTTCGCGGGTCACCACCACACGACGCCCGGCCGCTTCCAGTTGCGCGCGAACGGCAGCCAGCACCGTGCTCTTTCCCGCGCCTTCGCCGCCTTCCAGGGTGATCAGCCGGCCGTTCATAGGGAACGCTTCAATTGGTAGCGGGCGACCGCGCGATTATGCGCTTCGAGGTTGGCCGAGAATTCGTGAGAGCCATCGCCGCGCGCCACGAAATACAGCGCATCGCCCGGCGCGGGCTGGACGGCCGCGCGCAGGGCGGCAAGCCCCGGCAGGGCAATCGGTGTCGGCGGCAGCCCCGTGCGGGTGTAGGTGTTGTAGGGCGTGTCGGTTTCCAGGTCACGCCGGCGCAGGTTGCCGTCGAAGCTCGCGCCCAGTCCGTAGATCACCGTCGGATCGGTCTGCAGCTTCATGCCCAGTTTCAGGCGGCGCACAAACACGCCGGCGATTGCGGGCCGCTCGTCGGCGCGTCCGGTTTCGCGCTCGACGATCGACGCCATCACCAGGGCCTCATAGGGCGTGGCATAGGGGAGGTCCGGCACCCGTTGCGCCCAGGTGGCCTCGAGGGTGCGTTTCATCGCCGTGTTCGCGCGCCGGAGGATATCCAGGTCGGAATCCCCGCGTGTCCAGGTGTAGGTTTCCGGCAGGAACCAGCCTTCTGCCGCGGCGCCGCCCATGTCGAGCTTCGCCATCAGTTCGGCATCGGACAGCGTCGTCACTGTTTTCGCCAGATCCGGGTGTGCCGCGAGCTGTTCGCGCAAATGACGGAATGTCCACCCTTCCACAATCGTAAAATGATGCTGGATCACGTCACCCTTGGCCATCCGGGCCAGCAAAGTCCGCGGAGTCGTGCCGACGGGCACGGCGTATTCACCCGCGTGCAGCTGGCTGGTCACCTGCATCTGCAGGGCCAGGGCGCGCCAGTAGAGTTCCGGTGCGGCGCTCAGTCCCTGCTGGCGGACGAGACGGACGATGCCCAGAAACGATGATCCATTGGGAACATCCAGCACACGCGCATCCGTCTGGGTCAGCGGCGCGTCCGAGAATTGCACCCAGTCGCGATACGCCAGTCCACCGACGACGGCAGAGGCCACCAGAAGGATCAGGAACAGCAGGCCCAGCGGGCGACGGCGGCGGCGACGGCTCATACGGCAACCATCACGCCGATACGCTGCAGATGCGCCTGTGCACGCCGCACGAAGGTGCCAGGCACATGGCGGCGACCATCGCACTCGGCGACAGGCAGGGCCCCGCGAATACTGGAGGTCAGGAACAATTCCTCGGCGTGCATCAGGTCTTCCAGAGTGAGGGGCCGCACTGTCACCGGCAGGGCCGACAGCAGTTCTTCCCGGACGACACCCGCCACGCCGCAGTGATCGACGGCCGGGGTGACAAGGGTGCCACCGAGTGCGACGAAAATATTTGCCGCTGTCGCCGAAATCAGGTTTCCGTCGACATCGCAGACGAGGCCTTCGGCGATATCCGCGGCTTGCCACTCCGCGCGGGCGAGCACCTGCTCCAGACGGTTGAGATGCTTCATGCCAGCCAGCAACGGCTGTCGCGCGAGGCGCGTCTGGCACAGATGCACTTTCACACCGCACTCGACCGCAGCGGACGCAACGACCGGCGCCGCGCCGGCGGCAATGACGCAGGTGGGCTGCGGTGATGCGGGCGCCGCATAGCCCCGCTCACCGGGACCCCGCGTCCAGGTGATTCTCAGCGCGGCGCAGGGCCAGGTGCCGGCCGCCTCTTCGCAGCGCGACCGCAGCGCCTGCGCATCCGGAAGTGGCAGACCCAGTCGCACGCAGCCGGATGCGAGCCGAGCCATATGGCGTTGCCACAGCGGCGCCGTTCCATCCCGGAAGAGCACGGTTTCAAACAGACCGTCGCCGTACAACAGCCCGCGATCCATGGGATGGATCCGCTCGCCGGAAGCCCCGTCGACACGGACGTGAAGTGTCACGAATCCGCTCCCAGCGCGCGCAGCATGCCACGTGCCTTGGCGCGCGACTCATCGAGTTCCTTGTCCGCAATTGAATCCACCACGATGCCGGCACCGGCGCGGAAACGCACCGTCGAGCCCACACGCGTCATGGTGCGGATCAGGATGTTGAGGTCCATGTCGCCGTCGCGATTGAGGTAGCCCATCGAACCGGTGTAGGCGCCGCGCCCCTGCTGCTCGAGCTCGGCGATGATCTGCATGCAGCGCACCTTGGGGCACCCGGTGATCGTGCCGCCCGGAAACACCGCGCGGATCACCGCGCCTGGCGTGGTTCCATCGACCAGTCGCGCGCGCACATTCGACACGATGTGGTGCACGTGGGAATAGGTCTCCACGGTCATCAGCTCATTGACTTCGACCGTGCCGGCGCGGGCGATGCGACCCAGATCGTTGCGCTCCAGGTCGATCAGCATGATGTGCTCGGCGCGCTCCTTCGGGTGGCCGATCAGTTCGCGGATGCGGGCTGCATCGTCGTCACCGGGAAAACGCGGCCGGGTGCCGGCGATCGGGCGGGTCTGCACGCGATCACCGCGCGTCTCGACCAGGCGCTCCGGCGATGACGACAGCACGGCCCACTCCGGTTGCTGGAACAGGCCCGCAAAGGGCGATGGATTCGTGCGGCGCAGCTGCGCATACAGTCCGGCGGTCGACGCCGTCGGATCAATCCAGGCGCGCCATTCGCGCGACAGATTGACCTGGAACACATCACCGGCGATGAGATAGTCAATCACGCGCGCGACGCCGTCGGTGTAGCGCTGCGGCGCGTCTTCCTCGATCGACTGCGCGTGCACCGGCGCCTGCGCCACCGGGAGGGCGCACTCCACGTCTCGCTCCAGCGCATCGAGCAGGGCCGCAAATGCCGGCTCGGCCACCAGGTAGGTACGCCGCTCGTGGTGGTCGACCAGCACTGCCGCCGGACAGCGCACTGCGCAGGCGACCGGCATGACAGCTTCCGGTGCCGGCGGGAGCTGGAGCACCGGCTCGACCTGCTGTGCCATCTCATACGCCAGGTACACGCCCCAGCCACCGCGGAACGGCAATTCGGCCGACACCGGCGATGTGCGCAACGATTGCCACAGGCGATCGAGCGCCGCGAGGAAGTCCGTACCGTGATCGTTGCCTTCGGCGTCCGTCACGCGGCCGCCGAACGGCTGGCTCAATGCGTCCTGCGGAAAAGCCAGCAGGATGTCCCAGCGCGACTGGTGCGTACCGTACGCCACACTTTCAAACAGGCAGGGATAACGGGCCTGGTCAGATCCGGCGAGGGAGAGCAGATCGCGGGTGCCGTCAAGCACCCGCACGACAGGATTGGCGGTCAGCCCGGTATCCATTGCCATGGCGTGAATCCGCGAAGAAGCGGTGACTGGTTGCGCGGCGGTCTCGACCATGCGGTGTTTCCGCCCGGCCCCCGGCATCTCCGCCGGGGGCTGTCGGGTTGTTGTCAGATGCGCCGGAACGCCAGTGTTCCGTTGGTGCCGCCGAAACCGAAGGAGTTCGACAGCACGGTATCGACCTTCACATTACGGGCCGCACCAGGCACGAAGTCGAGGTCGCAACCTTCCCCGGGTTCATCGAGGTTGATCGTCGGCGGAATGATGCCGTGATAGATCGCCAGGATCGAGAAGATCGCCTCGACACCGCCTGCGGCGCCCAGCAGATGACCGGTCATCGACTTGGTCGACGACACCATCATCTTGTAGGCGTGGTCGCCAAAGCAGCTCTTGAGCGCCTGCGTCTCGGCGAGGTCACCGGCCTGGGTGGAGGTGCCATGGGCGTTCACGTAGGCCACATCGGCCGGGTTGATACCGGCATCGCGCAGGGCGTTGACCATGCAGCGCGCGGCACCTTCGCCGTTCTCGCTGGGCGAGGTCATGTGGTAGGCGTCGCCGCTCATGCCGAAGCCGGCGAGTTCGGCGTAGATGCGCGCGCCGCGGGCCCTGGCGTGTTCGTATTCTTCCAGCACCAGCACGCCGGCGCCGTCGGAGAGGACAAAGCCGTCGCGGTCCTTGTCCCAGGGGCGGCTGGCCTTGGTGGGTTCATCGTTGCGCTGGGACAGCGCACGCGCCGAACAGAAACCGCCGATCGCCGTGCCCGTGGTGGAATATTCCGCGCCGCCGGCGACCATGACGTCGGCGTCGCCGTAGGCGATCAGGCGCGCGGCCAGTCCGATGTTGTGCGTGGCCGTGGTGCAGGCCGTCACCGTGGCGAGATTGGGTCCCTTCACGCCGGTGATGATGGAGAGGTTGCCCGAAATCATGTTGATGATCGTCGAGGGCACGAAGAACGGCGAAATCTTGCGCGGGCCGCTCTGAGCCAGCGTCTGGCTGGTTTTTTCGATCGTGGTGATTCCGCCGATACCGGCGCCGACACTCACGCCGATCCGGTCGGCATTGGCGTCGGTGATCTCCAGACCCGAATCCTTCAGCGCATCCAGCGAGGCGGCGACGCCGTAGTGGATGAACGGATCCATTTTCTTGACGTCCTTTGCGGCGATCCAGTTGGCGGGATCGAAGCCACGGACTTCACCGGCGATGCGGGTGGAATAGGCACTGGCATCAAAATGCGTGATGGGCCCGATACCGCTGACACCGGCGACGATGTTGTTCCACGCCGTGGCCACGTCGTTGCCGACGGGACTGAGAATGCCAAGACCGGTAATGACGACGCGACGCTTGCTCATACGGTTGTGAGTTCCAATGCGCAGAGCCGACACCTGCCCTCCTGGGCACGTTCACGGCCGCAGCGCGTCGCGACTCGCCGGTATTGGGCGACGCGACGGAGCGGCAGGAGACGAGGCGCGGTTCCGGTGTACCTGTGTTCGCGCACCACGCGCCGGGTCCTGCGGGCAGCGCAATGCGGAATTCCAAAACGCAAGCTGCGCCATGCGGCGCAGCTCGTCTGAAGGATTGACGCCAGGCTCAGGCCTTGACGTGCGCCTTGATGTAGTCGACAGCCTGCTGAACCGTCGTGATCTTCTCGGCTTCCTCGTCCGGGATCTCGCACTCGAACTCTTCTTCCAGAGCCATCACCAGCTCTACGGTGTCGAGCGAGTCGGCGCCGAGATCGTCGACGAACGAGGCGTTCTGGGTAACGTCTTCTTCCTTGACGCCGAGTTGTTCGACGACGATCTTCTTGACGCGTTCTTCGATGCTGCTCATGTGTGCGACTTCCTCCCAACGGGATTTGTTCAATGAAATAAAGGTGGCTTCCTGCCCATCCGATCCTGGTCTGGTGTGAGTCCAGGATTGCCGCTCCGATGTTGCACATCGGCCGTGGGGGACTCTCGCGAGAGTCGCCCGCACGCTTCCTTGGCATCACGAAAGCTGGGAGATTGTAGAGGAATCGCACCGAGGCAACTAGATACGCCCGTTTGACTGGCGCGTATCGTCAACGCCTTGTTTTTCCGGGCCCCTGGGTTCCAGGGCCGGTTTTTCAAGGCATGTACATGCCGCCGTTCACGTGCAGCGTCTCGCCGGTGATCCAGGCGGCCGCCGGGGACGCCAGGAAGGCCACGGCCTGGGCGATATCGTCCGGCTGGCCGAGGCGGCCCAGGGCGATCTGGCCGAGCATGGCGGTTTTTTGCTCTTCCGGCAGCGACTTGGTCATGTCGGTGTCGATGAAACCGGGCGCAACCACGTTGACCGTGATGCCGCGGGAGCCGATTTCGCGCGCCAGCGACTTCGAGAAAGCAATGATGCCGGCCTTGGCTGCGGCGTAGTTGGCCTGGCCCGGATTGCCGGTCACGCCGATCACCGAGGCGATGCTGATGATGCGGCCCTTGCGCGCCTTCATCATGCCGCGCATCACGGCCTTGGACGTGCGGTACACCGAGCTGAGGTTGGTATCGAGGACGGCCTGCCAGTCGTCATCTTTCATGCGCATCAGGAGCTGGTCGCGCGTGATGCCGGCATTGTTGACCAGGATGCTGATCGGGCCGAACTCCTTGCTGGCGCCCTCGATGAGCGCATCGACCGCCGCGCCGTCCGTCACATTCACTACGCGCCCGACGCCACCGAGCGGCGCCAGTGCTTCGCCGATGGCCGCCGCGCCCGATTCGCTCGTCGCCGTACCGATGACGGTGGCGCCGCGTTCGGCCAGGCGCCGGGCAATGGCCGCGCCGATGCCGCGGCTGGCGCCGGTCACCAGCGCGATTTCGCCTTGAAGATCTCCACTCATAGCATTCTTCCTGTTGTGGAATTGCACAGCGACGGGCGTCGCTCCCTACCCTGCCCTCGTGACAACCGCCAGCGCTTCAGCGCCAGTCGGCCAGGGCCTGTTCCAGATCAGCCGGCTGGCCAACGGCGCGGCCTTCGATGGATTTGTCGATGCGCTTGATCAGCCCCGTCAGCACCTTGCCGGGACCACACTCGACGGCCCGCGTGACGCCGCGCGCCGCCAGCGCCTGGACGCATTCCGTCCAGCGCACCGGCAGGAACAGCTGGCGATGTAGGGCCCCGCGGATGTCATCGAGCGTTTCAGAGGCCTTGGCATCGGCGTTCTGTATCACCGGCACCGACGGCAGCGACCAGGCGAGGGCGGCCATGCGTTCGGCCAATGCGTCGGCTGCCCCGCGCATCAATGCGCAATGGGACGGCACGCTGACAGCCAGCTTGACCACCTTTTTGATGCCCAGCTCGCCGAGGCGGGCAATCGCGCGGTCCACCGCCTCGGCATTACCGGCGATGACCAGCTGGCCCGGCGAGTTGAAATTGGCCGGCGAGACAACCTGGCCTTCCGCCACCTCGGCGCAGGCCTGCGCGATCTGCGCATCTTCGCCGCCGATCACCGCTGCCATGGCACCGACACCCGGCGGAACGGCCTGCTGCATGAGGCGCCCACGCTCGGCGACCAGGGCGGCCGCCTCCGCAAGCCCCACGGCGCCGGCGCACACCAGGGCGGAGTATTCGCCCAGGCTGTGCCCCGCCATCGCCGCCGGCATCGCACCGCCGCGGGCGCGCCAGACGCGCCAGACCGCGACCGAAGCCGCCAGGAGCGCCGGCTGGGTTGTTTCGGTGCTGTTGAGCACCCCCTCGGGACCCTGCTGGGAAATCGCCCAGAGATCCTTGCCCACGCCCGCGGACGCTTCTTCGAAGGTATGGCGGACCAGGGGTTCGGAGGCGGCCAGGTCAGACAACATGCCCACGGCCTGGGAGCCCTGGCCCGGGAACACGAAGGCCAGGGAGGGAACGGTCGAATCCGTCATGGGGGAGTCCTCGGAGCAGGGGTCAGTAGCGGACCAGGGCCGAGCCCCAGGTGAATCCGCCGCCGAAGGCTTCCATCAGCATCAGCTGTCCGCGCTGGACCTTGCCCGAGCGCACCGCGAAATCCAGCGCCAGCGGCACCGATCCGGCCGAGGTGTTGCCGTGGCGGTCCACGGTCACGATGACCCGGTCCATCGGCATCTCCAGCCGCTTGGCGGTGGCCTGGATGATGCGCAGATTGGCCTGGTGCGGGATCAGCCAGTCGATGGCGGACTTGTCCAGATCGTTCTTGGCAAGCGTCTCCTCGACCACGGCGTCCAGGGTCTTCACCGCGACCTTGAACACTTCGTTGCCGGTCATCAGCACGCGCACGCCGGCGTTCTTTTCCTCCGGGCGGAAGCCCGAGGAGACACCGACCGGATTCCACAGCAGTTCCTTGTAACCGCCGTCGGCGTGCAGGTGCGTGGAGATGACACCGGCTTCCGTATCGGCCGTGAGCACGACCGCGCCGGCGCCATCGCCGAACAGCACGCAGGTGCTGCGGTCGGACCAGTCGAGCATGCGGGTCAGCGTTTCCGCACCGACCACCAGCGCCTTGCGCGCGTTGCCGGAGCGGATGAATTTGTCGGCCACGCTCAGGGCGTAGATAAAGCCCGAGCACGCCGCATTGACGTCAAAAGCCGCGCAGCCGTTGGCACCCAGGCGATGCTGGAGCAGGCAGGCGGTGGACGGGAAGATGAGGTCGGGCGTGGTCGTGCCGACGACGATGAGGTCGAGATCCTTGACCGCGACGCCGGCCGATTCGAGTGCTGCCCGGGCAGCGCGCTCGGCGAGATCGGAGGTGGTCTGCCCCTCCGCCGCCACATGACGCTGGCGGATGCCGGTGCGCGAATGGATCCACTCGTCCGTGGTATCGACGAGCGATTCGAGATCCGCGTTTGTGAGCACTTTTTCGGGCAGGTAGCTGCCGGTGCCCGCGATGCGTGAATAGATCAGAACACTTTCCCCTTGCCGGAAGCCGGCCACGGATGCCCGACCGCGACACGGACAATCAACGCAAGCGCGCAGTCAGAAGTGCCGGTCGGGCAACCCCGTCCCGGGTGCCGAACGCGCGCTCACGGTCTCTGCAAACGAAATCCGGCGCTTTCGCGCCGGAATTCAAGGCAAGTCGGACCGGAAGGTCCGCCTGGTCAATCTTCGCTCGGCACCGAACCCTTGGTGTCAATGACCTTGCGGCCACGGTAGTAGCCGTCCTTGGTCACGTGGTGGCGGACGTGGATCTCGCCGGTGGTCGGGTCGGTCGCCAGCTGCTTGGCCGTCAGCGCGTCGTGCGAACGGCGCATGCCGCGGGTCGACGGGGTCTTGCGGGATTTCTGCACTGCCATGGGATTTCTCCAAAAAACTCGAATGTCTCGCGGCACGTGCCGCACTGCAACTGTCGACCGGCGTTGCGCCCGGAGCGCCCACGACGGAGCTATTTCTTCAACCGGCCCAGCACCGCGAAGGGATTGGGCCGATCCGAATCCATTTCTTCGGCCGGTCCACTCGACCAGGCCACTGCCGCCTCATCCGCGCCCGGCTTCACCGGGATCAGCGGCAAGGCCAACAGCAGTTCATCCTCGATGACGTCGGCAGGGCGGATTTCAGCCGACTCGAGCAACAGCGGCTCGTAGCCCGGCGGCAAACCTGCCTCTTCCTCTTCCCGCGTGATCAATCCCAGCCGGGTATCGATCGTCACAGGCCATTCAAACGGTTCCAGTGTACGCTGACAGGTCAGCGTCAGTCGGGCCTGCACCCGGATTGCCAGGAAGGCGGTTTCCAGGTCATCGCGACCGAATTCCACTTCATAGGCGACCGAGCCTGTGCTTGCCGCCACCGCCTCGGCCAGACGCGGCAGGCCGGCGATTGGCAGGGTGCCGTCGAATGAACGTCGTGCGCTCACCATGCGCCAGGCGTCCACAATGTCGGGGAAAGGCGCGGACATGGGCGCGCGAGAATAGGTTCCTGCCGGCCAGAAGTCAATCGAAACCGGTCTGGGGACCGCCACTTAGGCCATGTGGACCCCTCCGAAGGGCTCGGTTTACGCCCGTAGCCGCTTGCGGCAGACTGCGGCGCGACCGCCGGACGTCCGTATGACCTATCTCTTTGCGATCGCGATTTTCGTTGTACCGCTTGTCGTTTTCGTTGTCCTGCGCGAGCGCCGCTGGCGCCGGCGCGAGGCGGCCATCCGCGCCCTGCTCGATGGCGCCGACGCCCTGGAAGAACAGCTCCTGACCTGCCGCGAGCGCATGCAGACCCTGCGCGGCATGCTCGTCGACCTGCCCGAAGAGATGATCACCGACGCGGACGAAGCCCTGACCGCCGACGACAAGGTCCAGGCCGCCCTGCGCGATCTGCTGCAACACCGCCTGTGGATCAAGCAGCACGCCGTTGATGCCAGCCAGCCCGAACTGGACATAGCCGTCGCCGCGCTCGAACAGTCGCGGGCCTCCATGGGCCAGCAGCTGGATCGCCTCGCCGAGATCACCCATGCCCTGCGCGAGGCCCAGGGTCGATGAGCGCCGTGGCGGTGGATGTCGTCCTGGGCTCGACCTCGCGCTACCGCGCGGAGCTGCTGCGCCGCATCCTTCCGGCGTTCCGGCAGGTCGGCCCGGACGTCGATGAATCCCGCCGGGACGGGGAGGCGCCGGCCGGGCTCGCGGTGCGGCTGGCACGCGCCAAGGCACTGGCGGTCGCGGCGCGATGCCCCGGCGCCATCGTGATCGGCTCCGACCAGGTGGCCGCACTGGATCAGATCGTCCTGGGCAAGCCTGGCAGCGTGGAGCGCGCCCGGGCCCAGCTGTCCGCCTGCAGCGGGCGATCGGTCTCCTTTCATACGGCGCTCTGCGTGGTCGACGCAGCGGGCGCGCCGCGCGAGGCCCTCGACACCACTGTCGTCCGGTTCCGCGACCTGGCGGGTCAGGAGATCGACCGCTATGTGGCGGCCGAACAACCGCTCGACTGCGCCGGCAGCTTCAAGTGCGAAGGGCTGGGCATCACCCTGTTCGAGCGCATCCAGAACGAGGATCCGACCGCCCTCATCGGACTACCCCTCATCGCCCTGTGCCGCCTGCTGCGCGCAAGCGGCCTCACCTTACCCTGAATTGTCCGCCGCGCACTGTGCCGGCGCCTGCGGTCCCGGCACCCGGCCGCGGTACCAGCTGAAGATTTTCCGGCCGCCATACAGTCGCAGCCGCTGCACGAAGGTCAGGTCGGCCACGTGCCGGCACAGGTTCTGCAGCCACTGGGCCTGGCCTTCCTGCTTGGACGTCTCTTCCACCACCAGCAGCACCGGACTACCGCTCCGGGCAGCAAGGCCTGCCTCGTCCCGCTGCCAGATGCGTAGCTGCCCGGCGCGCCCGTGCTTGACGTTGCGGATGTGGTCCAGCGAATACACAGCTGGACCAGCGAGCTGGAAATCCAGTTCGGCGGCCAGCAAAAAGTTGTCGGCGACCAGCAGCGCGGACGGATCGGCGCGCAGCAGGTGGCGGGTCTCGGCACCCGCCTCGCGCCAACCGACGAAGTTCTGCGGATACAGCTTGAACTCGGCCAGCGTCTGGATCGATGCGGGATGGGCCGCCATCGCCAGGTAGGCCGTCGCCAGACCCGTTCCGATTACGCCCAGTCCGTACACCCAGCGTTGCGCGTGGCGGCGGGAAAGATCCAGCAGCAGCGGGACCAGGAGTACAGCGGCCACGTACGCGGGCAGCGGCCAGTGCACGCGGAAGCGCACATCGTCCGCAAACAGGCCAAACAACAGGTAGCCCAGCGCGATCCCCACGCCGCTGCAGGCCAGCACCGCCACGCGCGGATCGGCGTCGCGCTGGCGCCATCCCCGCCATAGCGCCAGCAGCATCACGCCGTAAAGCAGGGGGGTCGAGGCAATGGTCTGCTCCACCAGCTGGGCCAGGCCACTCCACTGGAATCGCCAGGGGTGTCGCTCGACGAACTGGAAGCTCATCCCATGCCAATCATGCGAGGCGTTGAACAGCACGAGGGGCACCAGTCCCGTTGCCGCAATTGCCAGCGCCAGCCACAACCCCGGACGACGAAACTGGGCTCGACCGTGCGCACTGCCGAGCAGGAACACCGCGCCACCAAGCAGCAGCATCGCCGCGCGGTAGTGGCTGAACCAGGCGACGGCAAGGCTGACACCAACCAGGACCCAGGCACGCCATCCGCCCTGCGTCACCGCAGCGAGCAAGCCGGCCAGCGCGCCGATCGCCGCGATCGTCAGCGGCACGTCGGGCATGGCCATGACGCCCAGCGTCGCGCCCAATGGCAGGGCCATCCATCCTACCGCCGCCTGGGCGCCCCGTTCCTCGCCGAAATGGCGGGCGCCGATCCGCCAGATCCATAGCGGCATCAGCGCCCCCAGCAGCAGAAACAGACTGCGCATACCCAGCGGGGAGTGACCGAACAGCGTTTCGCCAAGCCGGATCAGCACGGCCGTGGCCGGCGGAACATCGGTGTACGACCAGGCCAGGGCGCGGCTTTCCTGCCAATAGAAGGCCTCGTCACCAAAGGGGGCCAGCGTCGCTGCCACCCAGCATTTGGAAACGGCCAGCAGCGCCCACAGGATGATGGCTGCCAGGCGCCAGCCTCGCGGCAGCGCCCCTGCCGTGGCTACACTGCGATCAATCGGCACAACGCGGACTTCCCTGGGCTCCAATGACCACCGCCATCTCCGACTCCACCATTGCGTTAGACCCCTCGTTGCGGACCAGCCTCGACCGCGCCGTCGCGCAGGTCAACAGCGTGCTGCTGGGCAAAGCCGCGCAGGTCAAGCTGGCCTTCGTCAGCCTCATCGCCGGCGGGCACCTGCTGATTGAAGACCTGCCCGGCGTGGGCAAGACCACGCTAGCCCATGCCCTGGCCGCGACGCTGGATCTTTCCTTCCAGCGCGTGCAGTTCACCAGCGACCTGCTGCCGTCCGACATTATCGGTGTCAGCATCTTCGAACGCGACCGCAACCAGTTCGAATTCCATCCCGGCCCCGTGTTCGCGCAGCTCATCCTGGCGGATGAAATCAATCGCGCCACGCCCAAGACGCAGAGCGCGCTGCTCGAAGCGATGGCGGAACAACAGGTCACGGTCGACGGAAAGACGCACCCGCTGCCGTCGCCGTTCTTCGTCGTGGCCACGCAGAACCCGCTGGACCTGGCCGGCACCTATCCGCTGCCGGATTCGCAGCTCGACCGTTTCCTGCTGCGCCTGAGCCTGGACTACCCCAGCCGCGAAGCCGAACGCGAGCTCCTGACCTCCACCAGCCGGCAACAACTGATCGCCACGCTCGCGCCCTGCATGAGTGCCGGCGACATCCACGCGCTGCGCCAGCACTGCGCCGCCATCACCGCCAGCGCCGCCTTGATCGACTACTTGCAAGCCTTGATCGGCGCGACGCGCTCACATCCGGACGTGCGTTCCGGACTCTCGCCGCGCGCGGGCCTCGCCCTGCTCAACGCGGCGCGCGCCCACGCCCTGCTGTCGGGTCGCGGCTATTGCCTGCCCGAGGACCTGCAGGCGGTCTTCGTACCCGTGGCGGCGCACCGGCTTACCCCGTCGGGGAGCGGCCAGCGCGACCGCACCGAGATTGCGCGCGCACTGCTGTCCGACGTGGCGGTCCGTTGAAACGGCCGCAAGCTGCCCGCCAGCTCTGGAACCGCCTGCAGCAACTGGCGGAACGCCAGCTGCCGGCGCTGACGCGCCTGCGCGCGGCCGAGACGCTACCCATTGCGTTGCACCGGCGACGCATCTATGTCCTGCCGACGCTATTCGGCCTGCTGTTCGCCGTGATGCTCATGGTCATGGCGATGGGCGCGCTCAACTACAACAACAATCCGGCGCTGCTGTTGACCTGCATCCTGGGCGGCGTCGCGTTCATCAGCGTCCTGGTCAGCTTCCGCAACCTGGATGGGCTGACGCTGCGTTCGATCCACGCCAGCCCGACCTTTGCCGGCGAACCCGCCCCGGTGCAACTGGTGTTCGACCCCGGCACACGTCCGCGGGAAGCCGTGCGGGTGGACATCGGCGAGGCGGTCACCATCGCGCACGGTGAAGCCAACTCACCCATGCGCGCTACGCTACATGTAGCCACGACCCGGCGTGGCCTCATGCGCCTGCCGCGCATCCGGCTGTGGACGTCCTGGCCCTACGGCCTGTTTCGCCCCTGGAGCTGGCTCAATCCCAGCGTGGAGATCCTGGTCTACCCGCGTCCGGATCCACATGCACCTGCCCCTCCGTCCGGCGCCCGCCAGGCCGAGCAGTACCTGACCCGCCGCGGCGGCGACGAATTCAGCGCGCTACGGGAGTACCGGGCGAGCGATCCGCAGCGATTGATCGCCTGGAAAGCCAGCGCGCGTCACGACCGCCTCATGGTGCGGGAACTGGAGAACACGGTGGGACTGGAACGTGTGCTCGCCTTCGACGAACTGGGTGCACTCGACGTGGAAGCCCGCATTGGCCGCCTCACCCGCTGGGTATTAATGGCCGAGGATGAACGGGTCCGCTACAGCCTGGTATTGCCGGCAGTGACGCTCGGCCCGGATCTGGGCCCGGATCACCGGGACCGCTGCCTGCGTGAGCTGGCCCTGCTATGACGCGGCTCGACCGTCGCCAGTTCGACGCCCTCACCTTTGCCGTCGCGGTCGCGGTGCTGTCCCACGCACCGCACATGCCGCTGTGGTTCAACATCGGCGTCGCCCTGCTCATGGCGCTACGCTGGTGGCAGCGCCATACGCGCCCGCAATGGGGTGCGCCACCCGTATGGATCCGCCTCCCGCTCAGCCTGGCCCTGCCCGCCGCGGTCATCGCCTACTACGGCAACCTGTTTGGGCGCGAGCCCGGCAGCGCCCTGGCCGTCGGCATGCTCGTGCTCAAGCTGGGCGAGAGCGAGAAGCCGCGCGACGTGCGCGCAGCCGTGACATTCTCCTGCTTCGTCTTGATGGCCTCGCTGCTGTTCGCAAAGACACTGGTGGCGACCATTGCCGTGGCCGCGGCCTTGCTTCCCCAGCTGGTTGCTCTGCGCTCGCTGGAACCCAGCGGGCGCGCCGGGGAGGGCGAGCAGGCCTGGCCGTTCTGGCAGGAACTGCGCCGCACCCTGCCCTCCACCGTGCTGACGCTGCTGGCGGCCGCGCCGGTCGCCCTGGTCGCCTTCCTTTTCCTGCCGCGCCTGGCCGAGCCCCTGTGGGGCGCTCCCGCACCGGGCAGCTCGCAGACCGGGCCAAGCGACACGATGAGCCCGGGATCCATTTCCGAGCTGCTGATCGATGACAGTCCGGCCTTCCGGGTGACGTTTGCCAACTCCCGGCCACCCGCGCCCGAACAGCGCTACTGGCGCGGGCTGGTGCTATGGAATTACGACGGCACGACCTGGACCGGTATGGCGCCGCAGGCGCTGGAAAAGTCCGCCGAAAAGCTGGTGATCCAGTCGGACACCCTCGACTACGAACTCACGCTGGAACCGACGCATCGCAACTGGCTGTTCGCACTGGACGTGCCGCTCATTGCGCCGGCGGGTTTCCTGCGGACCAGGGACTACAGTCTCATTGCGGGCGCCCCCATCACCCAGATGCGGCAGTACGCGCTGCGTTCGGTGCTCGATTACCAGATCACGGCGCTGACACCGGAACAGCGCCACCACGCCTTGTTCCTGCCGCCCGGGTTCAATCCGCGCACGCTGGCACTGGGCGAGCAATGGCGCAACCAGTTCCAGGACCGCATGCTGATCGTGCAGGCCGCACTCAACCTTTTCAACGAATCCTTTTCCTACACATTGCTGCCACCGCCGCTCGGCCGCAACGCAATGGATGATTTCCTGTTCGACACACGCGCCGGCTTCTGCGAGCACTTTTCTTCCGCCTTCACCACGCTGATGCGCGCCGCCGGCGTGCCGGCCCGTGTCGTCGTGGGCTACCAGGGCGGCTACTGGAATCCGGTCGGCGAATACATGGTGGTCCGCCAATCCGACGCACATGCCTGGACCGAGGTGTGGCTGGAAGACCGGGGCTGGATACGCGTGGACCCCACCGCTTCCGTCAGCCCGGACCGGGTCCAGCTCGGCAGCCGCGCCGCCGCCGCCGGCGACGCGCCCTGGTATGGCAGCGAATGGCTGCTCGGGCTGCGCAACCGCTGGGATCTGGTCAACCAGATGTGGAACCGCGTGGTCGTCCAGTTCGATACGCTGCGGCAACAGGGTCTGCTGTCGCGATTTGGGATCGAACGCGCAGAATGGACCCAGCTCGCCGTCGCGTTTGGCATTCTCGCCGCGCTGGTCATCGCGATCGGCCTGTTCTGGGCGTTCCGCCCGGACCCGGACCGCGGCGACGCCATCGACCGCGCCTGGCGTCGCCTGTGCCGCCGACTGGCCCGGGCTGGCATCCAGCGCGCCGTTCACGAAGGCCCGCAGAGCTACCTCGACCGCATCCGCCAGCGCTCACCCGTGCTGGCGGCGGAAGTCGAATCGCTGGTCCGTCGCTACATCACGCTGCGCTACGCGACGCAACAACCGGCCGCACCGGATGTCACGGCATTCCGCGCGCAGGTCGATGCGTTCCGCCCGCGCCGTCTTTCCAGCGGAAGCTGAACGCCCCTGGCGCCTTGCGCAACGGCGGCATCGACCGCATCGTCTGCTGGGAGAAGACCTGCGGGTAAGGAGTCGACCATGCGCCTTGAATCCGTATCGCTGATCGTGCTGTCAGCCACGCTGGCGGCCTGCGCCACGGCGCCCGCGCCGCTTCGCGGCGAATTCGCCAGCCAGTCGCCCGCGATGCCGGCGCGCGATGGCGACGCTGTCCGGTGGGGCGGCGAAGTGATCCAGGTGACGACCGAGGCCAACCGGAGCTGTTTCGAGATCCTGGCGCGCGACCTCAACGACAGCGCGCGTCCCCGCCAGCGCGACGAGAGCGCCGGACGTTTTCTGGCCTGCCGCAAGGGATTCTACGACCCGGAGGTGTTCGCCAAGGGGCGCGAAGTGACCGTGACCGGCGTGCTTTCGGGGATGGAGGAACGCCTGGTCGGCGAGTTCCGCTATCGCTATCCGAAAGTCGAGGCCGACGTGATCTATCTGTGGCGCAAGCCGGTCGAAACGGTGCGGGTGTATGACCCCTATCCCTGGTTCTACTGGGATCCGTTCTGGCACCGGCACTATGTGCCGCCGGTGGTGATCGTGCGTGACCGGCATCCGCATCCACGCCCGCCCAAACCGGTCCGTTGAGCGCCGGCCGTCCCCGTCAGGACGACCGGCTGCCGATCAGGCGAAGCCGCCCTTGAGCGGGCCGCCGGCCAGCAGGTGCAGATGCAGCTGGAACACCGTCTGCCCACCATCGGCATTGCAGTTGATGACGCAGCGGTAGCCGCTTTCGGCAAAGCCCTGCGACTTGGCGTAGTTGGCCGCCGCCAGGAAGAGTTTGCCCAGCAGGGTCGCCTGGTCTTCGCGCAGGTCGTTGAGCGTGGCGATCGCCACTTTCGGGACGAACAGCACGTGCACGCGCGCCTGCGGGTGGATGTCCTTGAACGCGATGCAGTCGTCGTCTTCGTAGACGATATCCGCCGGGATCTCGCGCCGGATGATCTTGCCGAAAATCGTATCCACCATGCAGGGCTCCTTTCAGGTCAGGGTGTGGCGCGTGCCGAACGCGTGCGCGAGCGTGCCGCGATCGATGAATTCCAGTTCGCCACCCAGCGGTACGCCGTGCGCCAGGCGGGTGGCCCGCACGCCGGCGTCGCGCGCGAGCTGCGACAGCCAGTGCGCCGTGGCCTCGCCTTCCACCGTGGGATTGGTGGCGACGATGAGTTCCTTGATCTCGCCCTGGGCCAGGCGCTCGCCGAGAAGGTCCACGCCCAGTTCACTCGGCCCCAGACCGTCCAGCGGACTCAACCGCCCCAGAAGGACGAAATACAGCCCGCGGTAGCCGGTGGCCGCCTCGACCGCCGCCTGGTCGACCGGGCTTTCGACGATGCACAGCAGCGAGCGGTCACGGGCGGGGCTTGCACAGACGTTGCAGATCTCGGTTTCACTGAACCCGCGGCATTGCCGGCAGTTGCCGATCCGGTCGATGGCGGCGACGAGGCGGTCCGCGAGGCGTCGCGCGCCGGTGCGGTCGCGCTCCAGCACGTGAAACGCCATGCGCTGCGCGCTCTTGGCGCCAACGCCAGGCAGGCAGCGGAACGCCTCGATCAGTTCCGCCAGCAGGGGCGATCCGGCGGTCATGGGCTCAGAACGGCAGGTTGAAGCCCGGGGGCAGGTTCATGCCGTTGGTGACGCCGGACATGCGTTCCTGGGTCTGCGTGGCCAGGCGGTTGGCCGCGTCGTTGAAGGCCGCGGCAACGAGGTCTTCGGCCATTTCCGGATCGTCCACCATCAGCTTGCGGTCGATCTGGACGCGCCGCACTTCGTGCCGGCCGTTCATCGTGACACTCACCAGCCCGCCGCCGGCATTGCCGGTCACTTCGAGCTTGGCGATTTCTTCCTGTGCCTTCTTGAGATTTTCCTGCATGCGCTGGGCTTGCTGCATGAGGTTTCCGAGGGGACCACGCATGACGTTCTACTCCGGTGTTGACGGGCTGGCCTGCGCATGGGGTTGGGGCGCCGGCCGGAATTTCGAGGCCGGTGGCCTAGTTCGCATCCAGCGGACGTACGGACTGGGGAATCACCCGCGCCCCCATGTCGCGCACGAGTGCCTGGACGAAGGGATCTTCGTCGATGGCGCGTTCGGCCTCCGTTTGCTGGGCCGTGCGCTGGCGCGCCAGCTGGTCGGCCGGCGTTTCCACTCCGGCGCGGGCTTTCTCGAACTGGCATTTCACGGTGCGGCCGAGAACGGCGCCAATGCGCTCCTCCAGCTGCGCCACCATGAACGGCGCGTGCAGGTGGTCGTGCTCGGCCTTGAGCGCCAGACGCAGGACACTCCCCTCGAGCGCGATCAGTGCCGCGTGCTGGGCGAGTTGTCCGACCGGACCACGCAGACCGGCGCGTTCAATCAACATCGGCCAATCACCCGGCTCCAATGCCACTGGCGTCGTGACCTGTGCCGTCGTGGCAGGTGCCGCCGTGGGCTGCGGCAGCACCGGTTCTGCAACCGGCATGCGCGCCGGAACCGGAACGGGGGGTGCCTCGGCAACCAGCTTTGGTACTGCTGGCGGCGGTGATGGTGCCGCAACCGCGGAACGCTCGGTAACGGAGGCTGACCCGCCGCTCAACGCCGCGACGGCCTGCATGGCGGCCGCTGCCGCACTACCCGGCGGGCGCGACGGCTCGCGCGATTCGACCGGCGCCGCCGGGGCAACCGGCGCTGCCGACGGACCGGACGGGCTGCCGCCGCCGGCGGTCGGTGTCATGGGACGTGGCATAGACCCCGCCGGCGGCGCACCGGACTCACCGGCACTCATCGGCTGGAACGCCAGCAGGCGCAACAACGCCATCTCGAAACCGGCGCGCGGCGTGGGTGCCAGTGGCAGGTCGCGGCGGCCGGTGATGCACAACTGGTAATAGAGCTGCACGTCTTCCGCGGCGAGGGCACCGGCGAAGCGGGCGATATCCTGCGAATCGGCACTGTCGTCGGTGGCGTAATCCGGGACCAGTTGCTTGAGCTGCACACGGTGCAGCAAGCCGGCGAGGTCGTCGAGCACCATGCCGAA
The DNA here is from genome assembly GCF_025398735.1 of Tahibacter amnicola. NCBI lineage: Bacteria > Pseudomonadati > Pseudomonadota > Gammaproteobacteria > Lysobacterales > Rhodanobacteraceae > Tahibacter > Tahibacter amnicola. The sequence continues at coordinate 1,982,055 of NZ_CP104694.1, read as the reverse complement.
ATCCGGGGAGAACTCGGCCAGTTTCGCCACCTCGGCCATCAGCGCACCGCCATCGCCAGCCACCACGGCGGCCAGCAGCCGCGTCACCTGCGCACGCTCGATCGTGCCGAGCATCGCGCGGACTTCATCGGCCCTTACCGCACCGCCGCTGTAGGCAATCGCCTGGTCGAGCAGCGACAGTCCGTCGCGCAGCGAACCGTCGGCGCCCTTGGCCAGCATGGCGACCGCGTCGGTATCAAAGGCGATGTTCTCGGCCTGCAGGATGTGCCGCATCTGGCCGTCGATCTGGTCCGGCAGCAATCGCTTGAGGTTGAACTTGAGACACCGCGACAGCACGGTCACCGGCAGCTTCTGCGGGTCGGTCGTCGCAAGCAGGAATTTCACGTGCGCCGGCGGTTCTTCCAGCGTCTTGAGCAACGCGTTGAACGCATTGCGCGACAACATGTGGACTTCGTCGATCAGGTAGACCTTCTGGCGTCCACGCGCCGGCGTGTACTGCGCGTTCTCGATCATCTCGCGCACGTCGTCCACGCCCGTGTGGCTCGCGGCGTCGATTTCCAGCAGGTCGACGAAGCGGCCGGCATCGATATCCAGGCAGGCGCGGCATTCACCGCAGGGCTGGGACGACTGGCCGCGCTCGCAGTTGAGCGACTTGGCGAAGATGCGCGCGATGGTGGTCTTGCCGACGCCGCGCGTCCCCGTGAACAGGAATGCGTGATGCAGGCGGCCGCCGTCCAGCGCATTGGAAAGAGCTCGGATGACGTGTTCCTGGCCGACCAGCTCGGAAAACTTCCTGGGCCGCCACTTGCGCGCGAGGACTTGATAGGACATGCCGGTTCCTTCAGGGCAAGCGGCAATTGTGCCAAGCGCCTGCGGCCGCGTCGACGGCACACGGGGCCAAGGCGGAAAAGGCAGGAAAGGGTGGCAGTCCCGCCAGCCACACCCCGGCACCCGAATCACTCACTACCGTTGCTCCCTTCCGGGCCTGGCGGGGTTTGCAAGCTATCGTCGCGAGGGGACCGACGGGACCACCATAGACGGGACCAACCAACTACGAACCGGCAGATGCGTTGTCGCGCCGCCGGTATCGCGAATCGCCGTGCGATTCAGGAATCTGGCGGAGAGAGAGGGATTCGAACCCTCGATACGGGGATAAGCCGTATACACACTTTCCAGGCGTGCTCCTTCAACCACTCGGACATCTCTCCATCCCGGGCGAAGTGGCTGCATCCGTGCGACGTCACCGCGGGGCGCGGAGGATACTCTGAACCCCGTTTCCAGACAAGCGCGACCAGCGCGTCTCAGCCGCCCACCGACGAGCCGTCGGGATGCAGCCAGCCGGATTCGCCATCGGCATAGAACTCGTTTTTCCAGATCGGCACGCGCAGCTTGATCTCATCGATGATGAAGCGGCAGGCCTCGAAAGCCGGCCCGCGATGCCCGGCGCTGACACCCACCCACACCGCCAGGTCGCCGATCGCCAGGTCGCCCACGCGGTGCACGCAATACGCCTGCTCGATCGCAAAGCGACGGCGGGCGTCGGCCAGGATCGCCTCTCCCTCGGCCAGCGCCAGCGGCGCATAGGCCTGGTAGGAAAGCCGCTGCACGGCGCGACCGTCGTTGTGGTCACGCACCCAGCCTTCAAAGGTGACGCACGCACCCGCGGTGCGGCTGGCCAGGCGCTGCGACCAGGCCGCGCTATCGACTGCGCTGTCCTGCAGGGCGAAGTCGCTCATCCGCCCGACACCGGCGGAATGAACACGATTTCGTCGCCGTCGCGCAGGGCAGTCTCCCAACCGCAGAACGCGCCGTTGATCGCCACGCGCAGGCGCTCCATCGGCAACGACCAGCCATGGCGCGACGCCACTTCAGCGAACAGAGCGCGTGGATCGGCAGCGGCCGATTCCACCGTTTCCGCATCGCAGCCACTGCGGTCGCGCAGGGACGCGAAATAGAGGAGCCGGTATTTCATGGTTGCAGACGCCCTTCACTGACATGCCGGCGGCCGCCGGATTTTTCCACGAGATGGACATGCTCGATGACAATCTCGTGGCTGAGCGCCTTGCACATGTCGTAAACCGTCAGCGCAGCGATGCTGGCGCCGGTGAGCGCTTCCATCTCCACGCCGGTCTTTCCGGTAATGCCGACAGTGCAGCGGATCGACAGCTGTGTATCCGATACGAATTCGGCGGTGAAGTCGCAACGCTCGATCGCCAGCGGATGGCAGAACGGGATCAGCTCGTGCGTGCGCTTGACCGCCATCGTTCCGGCGATGATGGCCGTGTCGACGATAGCCCCTTTCTTGGCCCGCATTCCCGTACGCAGCAGCTGCGCGGCCACGTCCGCCGGGAAACGCAGCTGCGCCTCGGCGGTCGCCCGCCGGTCGGTGACACTTTTGTCAGCCACGTCGACCATGCGGGGATGCCCCGCCGGGTCCAGATGCGTCAGCGCTGTTTCGTCCACCCCTCACCCTCCGATTGCAAACATTTCCACCTTTTCCGCATCACCCGCCGCGCGCCGCGCTGCGCGCTCCTCGCTGTAGCGATCGTCGCGCGCCTGCCACACGGCGCTGATGGCTGCCGCGATCGCGGCATCGTCAGCGTCGCTGCGCAGCAGCGCCCGCAGATCGAAACCGTCGGCGGCGAACAGGCAGGTATACAACTTGCCATCCGCCGACAGACGGGCGCGCGTGCAATCGCCGCAGAACGGAGCGGTGACCGAACTGATAAAGCCAATCTCGCCGCCGCCGTCTTCAAACACGTAGCGTTCCGCCACGTCGTGATGGCGTTGCCGGTTGACTGCCCGCAGCGGCCAGCGGGCATGAATCCGGTCGACCAGCTCGGCCGACGCAACCACGCGGTCGCGCTGCCAGCCATTGAGCGTGCCCACGTCCATGAATTCAATGAAACGAACGATGTGGGGCGTTCCACGGAACCGTTCTACCAGCGCCAGCACCCCCTCGTCATTGATCTGGCGCATGACCACGCAATTGATTTTCACCCCCCCGAAACCCGCCGCCTCGGCCGCCGCCAGCGCCGCCATCGCCTCGCTGATCTCCCCGCGATTGCCGGACAGCTGCCGGTAGATCACCGGATCCAGGCTGTCGATGCTCAGGGTGATACGACCCAGCCCCGCGTCACGGAGGGGTTGCGCCAGCCGCGGTAACAGGACGCCGTTGGTGGTCAGCGCGATGTCGTCGATGCCCGGCACCTGCGACAACCAGGACACCAGCTTGGGCAGCTCCCGGCGCAGCAGTGGCTCACCACCAGTCAACCTCAGCTTGCGCACCCCCAGCCCGGCGAGAATCCGTGTCAGCCGCACGATTTCTTCGAATGACAGGCGCTCGCTCTTGTGCAGGAACGGATGGTGTTCCGGGTACTGGTCCTCCGGCAGGCAGTACGGGCAGCGGAAATTGCACCGGTCGACCACGGAAATGCGCAGGTCCGTCAGTTCGCGGCGGTATGAATCCCGCGGCGCCGGCGATATCAGCTGGACGGGAATGGCACTAGCCATGAACAACCTTCGGCCCCTGCGCAGCCCCGGCCGCTTCGCGCAGAAGCAAGCGGTCGTCCGTTCGCGCGATGCGGTAGCCGCGCGCTGCCAGCGCAGCACCATCGGACTGGCTGCCGTAGTGATAAAGCACCAGGCGCGAACGCAGATCCGCGTCGTACTCGCGCTCGATGTCATCCACGCCCGTGTGCGAAGGATTGCCCACCAGGCCGCAATCGTGCGCGACCAGTTCGCCCGCGCTGGCGTAGCGGCTCAGCATTTCCGGGATCGGACGCGTGTCGCCGGTCCATACGAAACTGCCGCGCAGCGCCACGGCAAATGCGGTGTCCGGCGCGTGGTGACGCACCGGGAAAACGTCGAACCACAGGCCATCCAGCCAGAAACCCCGGGTGACCGGCACCAGCCGGAATGCGTCCCAGAAATTGGCTCCGCCTTCGGCGAGCACGTTGGGATAGTCCGCCACACGCGCGTGCAGCAGGGGCACCACGGCGCTGTGCGCGAAAACGCGCACCTGGCCGCGAAGGGCCTCGTCGAAATACGCCCGCGTGAACAACCGCTCGAAACCGCCGACGTGATCCAGATGCGTGTGGGTAACGTAGATCGCACGCGGAATGGTGCGATACCGCTGCTGGTAGCGCGTCAGTGTTTCCGGGCCGCAGTCGATCAGCAGCACCGGTTGGCCATCGCGTTCGAGCACGGCGCCGGACGAACCCAGCTCCACCGCCTGCGACGATCCCACACCCAGAAAATGCAGATGCAGCGTCACAGCCGTGCCTCCGGTTGCGCGCTACCCAGCGGCGGCGGCGTGCGTGCCTGACGCGTCGCGTAGCCCCGTTCGAGCGCCGCCCATGCCACGGCGTCCACACCCTTCGTGCCGGCGGAGAGTTTGCGCAGCGAACGCTGAAGGCGATCAAGGTTGGCGCGCTGCCAGTCCGCGGCGGGCTCGCGCCGGCGGCCACGGTCAAAATCGATCAGGTACACGCGGTCACCGACCAGGATATTGTGTGCATTGAGGTCGGCGTGGCAAACGCCGAGCCGGTGGAAATCCGCGATCGTCGCGCCGATCCGCCCCATGAACTCTGCATCAAGCGTGGAATCGGCGAGCAATTGGGCCATGGTCCGCGTATCTGCCAGACGTAGCGTCAGCAGGTCGCCGCGATAGAACATTCCCGATCGCTGCACGCGCGCGGCGATCGGCGTGGGCACCGGCAACTTCTGCGCATGCATCCACAGCAGGAGCTGCAGCTCCTCGTAGGGGCGCGACGCCTCCAGATTTGTCCACAAATAGCGATCGCGCAGAAGTCGCGCCACGAGACCGCCACGCCGGTAATGGCGGAGCACCGCCTCGCCCATCGGCGTGGCCACGACCCAGGCCGAACCGCGCCCGCCGACGACTGTCGCATTCCCGGGGCCACGCGCCGGCGCGAACCAGCTGTCGTCGACTTGTGCCGGCAGCGATGGGTCGCACAGAATCACGCTTTCGCCAGCCCTGGTGTTGTGCGTGGTGATGGTGCGCATGTCGATCATTGCCTGCGATACCTGGCCCGCTTCGCATTCCACGCCCATTTTAGCAAGCCCGCATGTCCCGAACGGCACCATCCATTCCTGAATCGCTGTGCCTGCTGCGCACGTCTGCACTGGGCGACGTCAGCCACGTGGTGCCGCTCGTCCGCACCGTGCAGCACGCCTGGCCGCAGACCCGGCTGACCTGGATCGTCGGCAAGCTGGAGCATCGCCTGGTCGGCGATCTTCCGGGCGTGGAGTTCATTGTCTTCGACAAGGGCAAAGGCTGGGCCGGCTACACCGCGGTGCGCCAGGCGCTGGGCGGTCGGCGTTTTGATGCCCTGCTGCACATGCAGGTCGCGCTGCGCTCGAACCTGCTCAGCGCGCTGGTCCGCGCGCCGGTCCGGATCGGCTACGACCGTGATCGCGCCAAGGATCTGCACGGGCTGTTCATCAACCGGCGCATACCCGCCCGCCGCGGCGAACACGTACTGGACGCGCTCGGCAGCTTCGTGGAACCGCTCGGCTTGCGCCAGACCACCGTCCGCTGGGACATCCCCATTCCCGAGTCGGCGCATGAATTTGCGCACACGCACCTGCCCGGCGATGCGCCGACGTTGCTGGTCAGCCCCTGTTCGAGTCACCGGTTGCGCAACTGGCGGCCGGAACGCTACGCCGCCGCGATGGACCATGCGGCCGGGCAGCTCGGCCTGCGCGTGGCACTGTGCGGCGGCCCGAGCGCTTATGAACGCGAATTCGGCGACGCGATCCGCTCGCATCTGCGGCGCTGCGAACCGGTCGACCTCATCGGCAAGGACACGCTGAAACAGCTGCTGGCGCTGCTGCGCAAGGCCAGCATCGTCCTGACTCCGGATTCGGGCCCGATGCACCTGGCGAACGCCGTGGGAACGCCGGTGCTCGGGCTGCATGCGGCAAGCAATCCACACCGTTCCGGCCCCTATTCGGACCGCCAATGGTGCGTCGACCGCTACGACGCCGCGGCGCGCCGCTTCCGCGGACGCCCGGCGAGCGAGCTGGCCTGGGGCAGCAAGATCGAGCACGACGGCGTGATGGACCTGATCGAGACCGAGGCCGTGATCGAGCGCCTGGACGCCTTCGTGCGCCATCGGCGGGCGGATCAGACCGCCTTGTAATTCTGGTACGACTTCTCTTCGATCAGCTGGGAACCGAGCTTGAGATTGATCGTGCGCTTGATCGCAGCGCGGTCATCGTTCTGGAAATACACCGCACGGGCCAGCTCGATGAACTCGGCGTCGAAAGCCTGCGCCTTTTCCTTCAGGCGGATGCGGTCCTCGATATCCCACAGTGCCTGGTTGACGCCCTTGAGCGCGGCACGCTCGGCGGCAATGTCGGTCTTGGCGGCTTCGTCGGCCAGCCAGACGGCATTGAGCAGGTCGAGCTCCTTGCGCACGTTGGCCAGCTTGGCCGGATCGGTGATCTGCTCGGACTTGATCTCCAGGATGGTGATCTTGTCGAGGAGTTCGCCGTGGGAAATCGGGGTCGTGATCAGGGACATGGCAGGCCTGCCTGGGAAAACCGCCACTTTAGCCCAAGCCGGCGCCCTGCTGGCAGCCGCCGCGCAGCCGGCTTGTATCTGGCGCGCGGAGCCCTTACTATTCGCGCCCCTCGCCGTGCCACCGGTGTGGGGCGACCTCCGGGTCGAAACGGTTCAGGAGAGGTGGCAGAGTGGTCGAATGTACCTGACTCGAAATCAGGCGTACGTGTAAGCGTACCGTGGGTTCGAATCCCACCCTCTCCGCCAGCAGCAACTCAAGACGCCCCCTCGTGGGGCGTTTTGATTTTCCGGCCCTGCTTCAGGGGTGAGGGCCGCCGGTGCCGCGCCGGATCGCTTGCTTCGCCATGGCGCGCAACGGCATGCTATGGCCAGTTCGTAATCCGCGCGCCGGCGCAGCTTCGTCGTCCGCGCACGGCGTTCGGCGACGGCCCCCAAAAGGAAGCTTCGCGCATGATCGAATTCGGACACAGTTCCCACGTAGGCCTGCGCCGCGAGCATAACGAAGACACCTATTACGCCGACCCCGAGCTGGGCCTGTGGTTGGTCGCCGACGGCATGGGCGGACACGAACACGGTGAAGTGGCCAGCGCCATCGCGCGCGACACGCTCGTCGACGAAGTACGCAAGGGAACGCCGATCGGTCGCGCCATCCAGCTGGCCGACGAAGAGATCATCCGCCATTCCAGTCGCAAGGCCGAAGCCCTGCCGATGGGTACCACGGTCGCGGCAGTGCGCCTGCACGGCGATGACTTCGACATGGCCTGGGTGGGCGACAGCCGCGTATACGTGTGGAACGGCGCCCTCAAGCAACTGTCGCAGGATCACTCCTACGTACAGGAGCTGATCGAGCAGGGCGCGATCACGGCCGAGCAGGCACGCACGCACCCGCACCGGAACGTTGTGACCCAGGCATTGGGCGTCACCGACCCCCAGAGCCTGCGCGTGGAGACCATCAAGGGCACGCTCAAGCCCGGCATGCAGATCCTCCTGTGCAGCGACGGCCTTACGGAAGAAGTGGAAGATGCGCAGATCGCCAGCGTGCTGGCTCGCGCAGACCTGTCCGCCCAGGAATGCGTGGACCACCTCATCCTCGCCGCTCTTGACGGGGGCGGCTCGGACAACGTCACGGTCGTACTGATCCGTCGGCGCTGAGCGCGATTGCCACACCCCTGATCAACGCGGCCCCGGGCCGCGTTTTTTCATGGCGGCAGCGATGAGTGCCTATGGCGCCGCGGCGCGCAATGCGCGCAAGGCCGACTGCAGCTTGCTCATGGCGTAGGTGTTCTCGTCCTTGACCGTGGCGTAGACCGCATCCAGGCGCGCCCGCAGCGTCTCGGCCTGGGCCTTGTCGATGGCGCCGGAACTCTCGAAGGCCACCACGACAGACTGGGCGGCCATGGCGGCCTGCTCGGCGGCCTCGTAGTCGCGGTACTCGCCGTTGCCCGCGTCGGCCTCGATGTCAGCCAGGATCGCCTTCAGGCTGGCCGCGTCGAAGGGATGCGCAGCAACCTTCGGCAGCAGCTCCGCCAGACTGGCCTGCAGTCGCCGCGCGGCGGCCAGTGTGGCTTCGCGGCTCTCGGTCGTGGCGCGATGCAACGCGCGCGTGTGCTCCAGCAAGGTCTTTTCGGCGCCCTTGTCCACGGCGGCCAGCACGTGCCGGAACATGACCAGGTTCGCATCATTGAGTCGCACTACGCCAGGACCGAGGCCGGTGCCCTGGCGCGGCCCCCAACTCCGGTCGGACATGCGCTTGTGACAGGCATGGCAATCAAACAGCACCAGCTCCGGGAAGATGCCATTCCAGCCTGACCTGGCATCGACCAGCTGATCCAGCAGGTTGCGCGCGGCCACGCCCTGCCCCACGGCCCAGTCACGCACGCCATTCCATGCGCCTTTGCGCGCAATCCAGTCTTCATCAATGGTGTAGTGCGGTCGCCCCAGCCAGGTGAACGTATCCAGCTCGAAGGACAGACGCGGGTGCCCCGCGCCCATGATGCGGTGGGTGATCATCCGATCCCGCGTTCCCATGTGGCAGGACAGGCACAACTCGGCCCGGCGCACCGGATCCTCGGTGGCATAAAGCCCTTTTGCCACATTGTCGGCACGCTTTACTTTTTTGTCGGCATGCGCGTTGAGCCACAGTTCGGCACCGCCGTGGCAGGCCTCACAGCCGACGCCGTCGGCGATCTGGAAACGTTCGCCCCGTTTTTCCGCTGCGACGTTGTCCGCGTGGCAATCCAGGCAGATCTTGGCCTCGGTCGCGGCACCAATGCCCAGCTTGCGCGCGATCTCGCGCGAGGCGGGCTGTTCGAGGATCGCATAGGCCTTAGCGTGCGGGTCGGTTTCCTGCCAGATGGCAAATTCGTTCTGGGCGACGCGCGAATCGCGGAACACCTGCGAGGCGCCATGGCAGACGCTGTTGGAGCAGCTGGCGACACCCAGGTGGCGATGCGCGCCGATCGCATCGACGGCCGAACCGGCCGCAATGGTGGAGGAAAGCAGGAGCACGGGTACTGCAACGATCCACGTACGCAGACTCATCGCCGATCTCCCCAATCAGGCGAGCGCCATCGCGGCTGCTAGGCGTGCGGGACCCATTATGCTGAGCGGCCGGCGGGCGCGCCAGCACAGAAACGGGCGCGCGAACAATGGGGCGAAGCGGCCCGGCCGGTCCTACGCGACGACCGCTTCCGGCACCGGTGGCGCATCCAGCCGGCGCCACACGGCATTGCCCTTGCTGGCCTTGTCGATCGCCGCCACGCGCGCGTCGTGCGCCGCCTGCTCGGTCGCATCGGCCAGGCGCACCCGCACCGCCGGACGCGCGTGGCGCGCAAAGGCGGTGACAGCGGAGGTGGTGTCCGTCGCGGCCGCTTCGGTGACGAAATCCAGCGCGCCCTGCCCGGCCGTCATCGCCAGGTAGACGTCGGCCAGAATCTCCGCATCGAGCAGTGCGCCGTGCAACTGGCGGTGACTGTTGTCGATATCCAGACGCTTGCACAGGGCGTCGAGGCTGTTGCGCTGACCCGGATACTGTTCCCGCGCGAGGAGCAGCGTATCGAGCACGGTGCAGTAGTCGGTGATCCGCCCGTATTGCGGCCCCAACCGCGCCAGCTCGGCATCCAGGAAGCCGACGTCGAAGGCCGCGTTGTGGATGATCAGCTCGGCGCCACGGATGTAGGCCAGGAACTCGTCCACGATCTCGGCAAAGCGGGGTTTGTCCGCCAGGAATTCGATCGAAATGCCATGGACCGCCTGCGCGCCCGCGTCGATATCGCGATCGGGATGGATGTAGCGATGGAAATGGCTGCCGCTGACCCGTCGCGAGAGCAGCTCCACGCAACCGACTTCGATCAGACGGTGTCCGCGGGCCGCATCAAGGCCGGTAGTTTCAGTATCAAGAATGACCTGGCGCATCAGGAGCTCGCTGTCTGCTTTTCGGCCGCGCGGCGGGCCGCCGCATCGACTCGTTCATTGTCGGGGTGGCCGGAGTGGCCACGGGTCCAGAACCATTCGACTTCGTGACGCGCGACCGCGGCTGCCAGGCGCTGCCAGAGGTCCTGGTTCTTGACCGGCTTGTTGTCGGAGGTGCGCCATCCGTTCGCACGCCAGCGCGGCAGCCATTGCTGCATGCCTTGCTTGACGTACTGGGAATCGGTGGTGATGCGCACGTGGCACGGCCTCTTGAGCGCCTCCAGCGCACCGATTGCGCCCATCAGCTCCATCCGGTTGTTGGTCGTCTCGCGCTCGCAGCCGGAAATAACTTTTTCCACAGTTCCATAGCGCAACAACGCAGCCCAGCCGCCGGGCCCGGGATTTCCCAGGCAAGCACCGTCCGTAAATACATCCACCCGCTGGACCTCGCTCACGCGCAGGCCCGCTGGGTGCCCGAGGCCAGGCGCGGACGCACCGCAGGCTCCCGGAGCGAAATCCGCCCCGGCTCCAGCCGCGGCCCGAAGGTGCGCTTGCGCGCCAGCAACAGCCAGCTGGGCCGCAGCGGCGACAGCACGGACTGCCAGCGCGGACGTCGCGCCGATGGCGCGGCCATGGCCGGGCGATGCAGGAGCGGCCCGATGCGCCGCGAGGCGTAGGCGTCGACCCCCACGTCTGCCAGCGCGTCGCGCCAGCCGCCCGAGGAACACAGGGTGAGCGGCGAGTAGCGGCGATTCTGCAGCATCAGCCACGGACGCCAGGCGCTGAGCGGGCGAAAGCCAAGGATCATCACGATACCGCCCGGTTCGAGCACGCGTGCCAGCTCTTCGCGCAGGGCATCCGGGTCTGCGACGACCTCGGCGGCATGCTGCACGAGGACCAGGCGAAAACTGTCGTCGGCGAACGGCAGCGCGGTGGCCTGGCAGGTCGCATCGCCGCCCAGGCGATCGGGCGAAGCGACAAACAGGCGCGTGACCCCGCCGAGCATGGGAATCGTCAGCGCCTGCGGCGCGGACGGGCAGCTGCGCAGGAACAGGCCTTGCCGGCCGAAGACAGCGCCCAGTTCAGGTGCGATGGCCGCCAGCTCGTGTTCGAGCAAGCGCCGCAGCGGTTCCGTATCAAACAATGTAGGCGGGCTTTCGGGCATGGGCGCTAGTCATGGCAACGCAGGGGATTGCAGCGATGCACGGTTCTTCGGACACAACGAAACGGCAGCAGTCGGAGCCGTGGGCGCCGGATGGTGATGCGCCCGCTCGGCAAACGGCGCAGGCCTGCCCCGGTTCATTCAGTCATCCCTAAGTGTGCGCCAATTGACAGGGACTTGTCGCGACCTCGCTGCCTGAAAAGGTTAAGTGGACTTAACGAGCCAGCGAGGGCGGCCGGCTATAGTCGCGCCCCGTTCCATCGTGCGTGCGTGCCGTGCTGCGCCTCATCTCCATCCCCGCTTTCGACGACAACTATTTCTGGCTCGCCACCGACGCGGCCGGCAATGCGCTGGCGATCGATCCGGGTGCGGACGAGCCGGTGACGGCCGCGCTGGCGCAGCATGGGCTGACGCTGCGGGCCATCCTGGTCACCCATCACCACCACGATCACATCGGCGGCGTGGCGAGCCTGCGGCTCCGTTTCCAGGTACCTGTGTTCGCGCCGCCGGACAGCCGCATCCCCGATGCGACACACCCTGTGGCCGATGGCGATCTGCTGGAATTCATCGAACCGGGGTGCGCCATCCGCGTGATCGGCACGCCCGGGCATACCAGCAGCCACGTGAGCTACCACACCACCGGCGCCGTATTCTGCGGCGACACCCTGTTCAGTGTCGGCTGCGGCCGCCTGTTCGAGGGCACTCCGGAACAAATGTTGGCGTCCCTGGACACGCTCGCCGCGCTGCCGGACGACACGCAGGTCTACTGCGCTCACGAATACACGCTCGCCAATTGCGCCTTCGCCGCCAGCGTGGACCCGGACAATCCCGCCCTGGCGCAGCGCATCGCCGAGGTGCGCGCCCGCCGGGCACGGCTGGAGTCAACCGTGCCCAGCAGCATTGGCCTGGAACGTGCTACGAATCCGTTTCTGCGTGTGGATGCGCCCGGGATCGTCGCCTGGGGGCTGCGCGAACACGGTATCGCGCCGCACGCTCGTGTCGATCGGTTTGCCGCGCTGCGCCGCGGCAAGGACGTATTCCGGATACCCGTGTCATGGTGAAGTTTGCTCGTATTTGGCGTCACGGCCTCGTGGCGACGCTGGCAGTGACATTGGCGGCCTGCGCTTCTGCGCCCCATCGCGATCTCGTCGCCGTCGAGGCTGGCAGCATGCCCATGCCGCCGCTCGACCTGCGCCTGGCGCCCGAAGACTCCAAGGTGCCGCTGGCGCCCGTACCGGACGTGACCAGCACCCCGGCGCTGGCCGTCCGCCCGGGCAACTCGCCCTGGGAACGGCTGCGCACGCGCCTGTCCATGCCGGGCTGTGAATACAGTCCCCAGGTCCAACGCTGGGCCCGCACCTATACCCAGGGGCCGGACCGGTTTGCCGCCACGCTCAAACGCTCGCTGCCATTCCTGATGCTCGTGCTCGACGAGCTGGAACGCCAGGACCTTCCCGGCGAGTTTGCCCTCCTGCCCTACCTGGAAAGTCACTACGAGCCGATTCCGGCGCGCGGCGACACGCCCGCGGGCATGTGGCAGATGGTGCCCGGCACGGCCCGCAGCATGGGCCTGAAGGTGTCGCCCAGCTACGACGGACGCCTGGACCCCTGGGCGTCGAGCATGGCCGCCGTCGGCCTGCTCAAGAAGTACCAGGACCAGTTCGGCGACTGGCGCCTGGTCGACATGGCCTTCAACGCCGGCGAGCAGCGGGTGCGCCAGCTCCTGCGCAAGAACGCCGAGACGCTCAGCAGCGACCAGCTGGCCAAGCTGAAGCTTTCCCCCATCACGCACGAGCACCTGGCCAAGCTGCTGGCGCTGGGCTGCGTCGTCAACGATCCCGCCCGCTTCGGGGTCACGCTTCCCGAGCCGGAACCGGACGACCACCTCGTGCGTGTGCCGCTGTCGGCGCCGATCGACATCCGCGTCGCGGCTCGCCTGGCGGATGTGGAGGAGAACGTCCTCAAGCGTTACAACGCCGGCCATCGCCAGTCGCGCATGGCCAGCGACGCACCGATGCACCTGCTGCTGCCGCAGACGGCGGCCGCGACGTTCCAGCAGCGCTACGAGCAGCTCTCCCCGGCGGCCTGGAGCACCTGGGAAGCCGTCAAGCTGCGGGAACCGCGCGGGGTCAGCGAACTGGCCGGCCAGGCGGCCGTACCGATCGACCTGGTCAGCATCGCCAACGGGGTGGATACCTCCCGCGACTTTGCCGCCGGCGCTACCGTGTTTCTGCCGTCCGCACTCGGGCGTTCCGTCGGTACGGCGCCGCCGGCGCCGTCTATTCCCCTGGCACCCGGCGCGACCGAGCCCACACCCGAGCAGCAGACCATCGTCATCCGCAGCGGCGACACGCTGTGGGACCTGGCCAAGAAGCACAAGGTCAGCATCGGTGATCTGAAGCGCTGGAACCGGCTGGGTGAGCGCGAGTCGCTCAAGCCGGGGCAGAAACTGCGGGTCGGTGCTTCCGACTGACCCTGCGTCCGCTGCGGGCGGTATTGCGTTCTGACCTGCCGTAGTTCCGCCGGCCCCACCTTCGCCGGCGGATGGCGCCCGCGTCCTGACGCGCAGGGCGCGGATCAAACCGGTACACTTTCGCCCCGCCGTGGCGGGCTGCGCCCCAGGCGCCTCCCTGCGCTACGGTATCGAACGACTCGGCAACTCCATCGCCGGGGTACGACTGATTTACGGGTCTGCCTGGGCCTGCTCCCTTCGGAGGACGCCGTACCGGCACGCCCGCGACCGATAACCGCATTGGGAGGTTTCATGGGTTTCTTGCACGGAAAGCGTGCGCTGATCGTCGGCATTGCCAGCCAGCGTTCCATCGCCTGGGGTATCGCCAACGCCATGCATCGCGAAGGGGCACAACTGGCCTTTACCTATCAGAACGACCGTCTGCGCGATCGCGTGGACGAGGCGGCCAACTCCTTCGGCAGCAATATCGTGCTCCCCTGCGACGTCGCTGAAGACGCCCAGATCGCGACTCTGTTCGACGAACTCGGAAAGCACTGGGACGGTTTCGACATCCTCGTGCACTCGGTCGGCTTCGCGCCGCGCGAAGCCCTCGCCGGTGAATTCCTCGACGGCCTCACCCGCGAAAACTTCGCCATCGCACACGACATCTCCAGCTACTCGCTGGCGGCCCTGGCCAAGGCCGCCCGCCCGATGATGCAAGGGCGCAACGGCTCCATCCTGACCTTGAGCTACCTGGGAGCCGAGCGCGCCCTGGCGAACTACAACGTCATGGGCCTGGCCAAGGCCAGCCTGGAGGCCTGCGTACGCTACCTCGCCTATAACCTCGGCCCCGAGTCCACCCGCGTCAACGCCATCTCGGCCGGTCCGATCAAGACGCTGGCTGCGGCGGGCATCGCCAACTTCCGCAAGATGCTCGACCACGTCGAGGACTACGCGCCACTGCGCCGCAGCGTGACGATCGACGAAGTGGGCAATGTCGCCGCGTTCCTGTGCTCGGACCTGGCTTCCGGCGTGACGGGCGAGGTCACCTACGTCGATGCCGGCTACAACACGCTGGGCATGACCGGTATCGGATAAGCCGGCCCGCCACACCAACAAGGAAGGGCGTCCGCCCCTCTTTGTTGCCCGGACTCGGGACACCCCCTTTCGTCGCCGGGCGCACAAACAAAAAGGGCTGCTTTCGCAGCCCTTTTTTGATGACCCATCTGGCATTGCGCTTACTGCGTCGTCAGGCGCTCTTCCGAAATCTCAATCGTCGTGGCCTTGCGCAGCGTCTCGATGAAGGCACGGGCTTCCACCGCGGCCACTTCGTTCTGCAGCTGCGTACGCACGGATTCGCGACCGGCGTCATCGACCTTGGCGACATCACCATCCGTCACCGCGTCGACCACGATCACCGCATAGGCGTTGTCCGGAAGGGCCACAGTGCCGGCCTCCGACTTACCCTCGGCAGGGCGCGGCAACTTGAACGCCGCGGCGACCAGGGCGCTGTCGAGATTGGCGGCCTGGCGGCCAACACCCTTGTTGGTTTCGACCTTGAGCTTGGATTCGGCAGCCACCGCATCGAGGGTGTCGCCCTTCTTCACGCGGGCCAGCACGGCGTCGGCCGCGTCCTTCGCCTGCTTGGCGAGTGCTTCGCGGGTCAGCTTGGCGCGAATTTCCTCACGTACCACATCGAGCGGCTTCTGCTCCGGACGCTTGTGATCGGCGACGCGGATGAAAACCTTGTGGGTCGGCGACAGGTCGATGCCATCGGAATTGACGCCTTCGACCAGGAGCTGGTTGGAAAACGCCGCCTTGATCACCGCCGGGTTGGCCGCAATACCCGTACCGCCACGGCGCGAGAACAGCGGCACCTTCTGCACCGTCGTATTGGCCACCTTCGCCGTGGTCTCGAGCGTGCCGGCGTCGGAGTACGCCACATCCGTCGCCTTGCCGGCGATATCGTTGAACACGCGATCGCGTTCCGTTTCGATGAATTCCTTGGCCAGCTCGGCCTTCACTTCCTCGAAGGGCTTTTCCTTCTTTTCGCGGATATCGCGCAGCTGGATGATGTGATAGCCCTCGCCGGTCAGCACCGGCTCGGAGATATCGCCCTTCTTCATCTCGAAGGCGACGGCATCGAACGCGGGCTCGGCAACACCCTTCTCGAGCCAGCCCAGGTCACCGCCCTGCGCCTTGGAGCCGAGGTCTTCGGTCGAGGCCTTGGCAACGTCGGCAAACGCCTTGCCGTCACGCACCTGCTTGAGGAGATCCTGCGCCTTGGCCAGCGCCTTCTTCTGCGCTTCGGCGTCACCGCCCTTGGACACGACGAGGATGTGCGATACCAGGCGCTGTTCCGGGCTGAGGAAACGGGCCTTTTCCTTCTCGTAGCGATCCTTGAGCTGCGCATCATCCGGCGTGGCATCGACGTTCAGTTTGGCCGCATCGATTTCGACGTAGTCGAGTGCGACCTGCTCTTCGGTCATGAATTC
This sequence comes from Tahibacter amnicola, assembly GCF_025398735.1. Taxonomy (NCBI): domain Bacteria; kingdom Pseudomonadati; phylum Pseudomonadota; class Gammaproteobacteria; order Lysobacterales; family Rhodanobacteraceae; genus Tahibacter; species Tahibacter amnicola. Next base: position 1,965,985 of record NZ_CP104694.1, on the reverse strand, counting down.
GCTGCCGTGGGACTTGTAGTAGTCCTCGACCGCCGCGTCCTCGATCTTGACCGAGTCGGCGGCCGGCTTGGGCAGAACGACGTGCCGCAGATCGCGTGTCTGGTCGCGCAGGCGGATGTGGTTGTCGATTTCGCGCGGCGTGATGACAGCCGAGGCCATGATCTGGCCCGGCAGGTCGCTGGTGGCCAGGTCTTCGCGGATCCGCTCTTCGAGCCAGCGCGTCGTCTTGCCCTGCGAGGCCAGCCAGGTGGTGTAACGCTGGGCGCTGAACTTGCCGTCCTCCTGGAAGGCAGGCACATCCTGGATCTGTTCGCGGATGCGTTGGTCAGCGACGACAATGCCGAGATCTTCGTTGGCCTGCAGCACCAGTTGGCGCGTGATCAGACCTTCCAGCACGCGGCGCTTGTGCTCGGGACGCTCGAACATCGCGCCGTCGACCTGGCCGCCCATCATGCTGGTGATGCGATTGCGCTCGGTGTCCAGCGCGTCGCGGTACTGTTCGGGCGTGATCTCCGTCTTGCCGACCTTCGCCACCCACGATTCCTGGGTACTCTGGAAGTACGACTCGATACCGAAGAAGCTGAAAACGAAGATCAGGAGACCCAGGACGATCTTCGCAATCAAGCCGGAGCTTTTTTCTCGCAATGCTTGCAGCATGGGGTTTGCCTAAGCTGAATTGTCGCGATGCAGCGTCGTCACGCCGCACCTTGCGCCGACCTGGCGCTACCACAACCGGCACCACGTCGCGAGAACGCGATACCGGACAGAAAAAAGGGCGCCTGGTACGGCGCCCTTGGATCATGGCGGAGTGGACGGGACTCGAACCCGCGACCCTCGGCGTGACAGGCCGATATTCTAACCGACTGAACTACCACTCCACGGCATTGGTGGGTGCTGAGGGTTTCGAACCCCCGACCCTCGCCTTGTAAGGGCGACGCTCTACCGCTGAGCTAAGCACCCTCGCGTGAGCCGATTAGTTTAGGGCATCCTTGAGCGCTTTGCCAGCTTTGAAAGCCGGATTCTTCGATGCCTTGATCTTGATCGTCTGGCCCGTCTGCGGATTGCGGCCGGTACGTGCGGCACGCTTGCGCACGGAAAAAGTGCCGAACCCGACGAGAGCGACCGTGTCGCCTTTCTTCAACGCCTTTTTGACGACTTCGACCACCGCATCGACAGCCCGCGCGGCGTCGGCTTTCGTTAGTTCCGCGGCGTCGGCGACCGCGCCCACGAATTCTGCTTTATTCATTTGACTCCCTCTCGGAAACTGCGACCCGCAACGCACGCTTTTTGGCGAGACGGCCATGCCGCTGGTACCGGAATATCCAGCGTTCGGCGCGGCTCGCAAACCCCGTGATCGCCCGGACCATTGCAGTCACTCGGACCACGTCCGGGTCTTTATACCAGCGGCATTTGGCCCACGCAACACGAGCCAGGGCGGCATTTAGGGCGTTATTTCCCGGTATTTTGCCGTCATTTTCGCGCTGCGAGGATTTCCTGCGGACAGACGTGCGAACGCCGGCGAATGCCGGCGTTCGAAGGGTCGATCAACGCCCTGCTTCAGTGCGGTCGCACGGGTGCCGGTTCTTCACCCTCATCCCGCTTCACTTCCTTTGCGGGTTCGCCCTCGGCCGCCTGCTGCGCCGGGCCCAGCGGACGCTCCAACGCGATGTCGAGCACTTCATCGATCCAGCGCACCGCGTGAATGTCGAGCGAAGAAGTGACATTTTTCGGAATATCCACAAGGTCTTTCTTGTTTTCTTCCGGAATGATGACGGTAGTGATACCGCCACGATGGGCCGCAAGCAGCTTTTCCTTCAGCCCGCCGATCGGCAGCACGCGGCCGCGCAGCGTGATTTCGCCGGTCATCGCCACCTCGGAGCGCACCGGCACCTTGGTCAAAGCCGACACGAGCGCGGTGCACATTGCGATGCCCGCACTGGGGCCATCTTTCGGCGTGGCACCTTCCGGCACGTGGATATGGATGTCGTACTTCTGGTGGAACTCCGGATCCACGCCAAGCCGGTCGGCGCGTGCACGCACCACGCTCAGAGCAGCGTGGATGGATTCCTGCATGACATCGCCCAGCTGGCCCGTGTGGATCAGCTTGCCCTTGCCCGGAACCACGGTCGCTTCAATGCTGAGCAGGTCGCCGCCCACCTGGGTCCACGCCAGGCCGGTGACCAGGCCTACTTCGTTCTGCAGCTCTGCCCGGCCAAACGTAAACCGCTGGACGCCCAGGTACTGGTCGAGGTTTTCCGGGGTGATCTTCACCGACTGCGGCTTCGCCTTGGACTTGCCCTTCTTGGGCTTGCCCTCGGCCAGCGACAGCTCCTTCACCACCTTGCGGCAGCACTTGGAAATTTCGCGCTCGAGATTGCGCACGCCCGATTCCCGCGTGTAATGCCGAATGATGTCGCGGATGGCGGATTCGTCCATCGCGATTTCTTCCGGACGCAGGCCATTTGCCTTGGTTTGTTTCGGCAACAGGTAGCGGGTGGCGATATTGATTTTCTCTTCCTCGGTATAACCGGGAATCCGGATCACTTCCATTCGATCCAGCAAAGGCGCCGGAATATTCAAGGAATTGGCAGTTGCGATCCACATGACCTCGGACAGGTCAAAATCCACTTCCAGATAATGATCGTTGAATGCCGTGTTCTGCTCGGGATCGAGCACTTCCAGCAGCGCCGACGACGGATCGCCGCGGAAATCCATCGACATCTTGTCGATTTCGTCCAGTACGAACAGCGGATTGCGCGTCCCGACCTTGGACATGTTCTGGATGATGCGACCCGGCATCGAACCGATGTAGGTACGGCGATGGCCACGAATCTCCGCCTCGTCACGCACGCCACCGAGCGACATGCGCACGAACTTGCGATTGGTGGCCTTGGCGATCGACTGGCCCAGCGACGTCTTGCCCACGCCCGGCGGGCCGACGAGGCAGAGGATAGGCCCCTTCATCTTGTTCACGCGCTGCTGCACGGCGAGGTATTCCAGGATGCGTTCCTTGACCTTCTCAAGGCCAAAGTGATCCGCATCGAGGACGTCCTGCGCGGCTTTGAGATCCTTGCGCACCTTGGTGCGCTTCTTCCAGGGCGCGCCGACCAGCCAGTCGACGTAGTTGCGTACCACGGTCGCCTCGGCTGACATCGGCGACATCTGCTTGAGCTTGTTGAGCTCGGTCTTGGCCTTGGTTTCCACAGGCTTGGGCATGCCGGCGTCGGCAATCTTGCGCGCCAGCTCGTCCAGCTCGTTGGGAGTTTCTTCCAGGTCACCCAATTCCTTCTGGATGGCCTTCATCTGTTCGTTGAGGTAGTACTCGCGCTGGCTCTTCTCCATCTGCGACTTCACGCGGCCGCGGATGCGCTTTTCGATCTGCTGGACGTCGATCTCACCGTCCACGAAGCCCATCAGGGCTTCGAAGCGGTCGCCCACGTCGGTCATTTCCAGAAGACGCTGCTTGTCGGCCAGGCGGATCGCCAGGTGCGCCGCGATGGTGTCGGCCAGTCGGCTCGGGTCTTCAATGCCGGCGAGCGTAGCGAGCAGCTCCTGCGGAATCTTGCGGTTGAGCTTGACGAATTGCTCGAACGTCGAGACCAGTGAGCGCGATACGACTTCGAGCTCGCGCTCGGTCCGCGTATAGACCGGTTCCAGCGGGCGCACATGGCCCACCATCACGCCGTCCCGCTCGCCGAACTTGACGATCTCGGCGCGCGAAGCCCCTTCGACCAATACCTTGATGGTGCTGTCCGGCAGCTTCAGCAGCTGCAGAACGGACGCCACCGTGCCAACAGAATACAGATCCGCGTCGCGCGGATCGTCGACATCCGGGCTACGCTGGGCGACCAGCAGAATCTGCTTGTCGCCTTCCATGGCCAGGTCGAGCGCACGGATGGATTTCTCGCGACCCACAAACAGCGGAATCACCATGTGCGGATACACGACGACGTCGCGCAGCGGCAGCACGGGCAATTCGATGGGTTGCGTACTCGAAGCGGAGGGAGACTTTTCGGTCTTGTCCATGGAAGGGCTTCCTGGCAACGGCCATGCGGCCGAAGAACATAGTGGCAGCCTGAGCGCAGGCTTTGACTGCGTCAAGTGCGGCCGGCATCAATCAATGCAAGTGCCGGGCATCCGGGGAACCACCGACTCAGATCACGAGCGTGCTGCCACTTTATCGCAGCCGGCGGAAATGTTTGCGAAGGATTGCATCGCAGTGGATGCAGATAGCGCGCTTTGCCCGGATCGGCAAATCGAACTCGGCCATATGAGCAAACGGACCGGACTCGCGTCGCATCGGCACCCGCCAGAACAGCAACGGCGGCCCATGCAGGCCGCCGTCGGTCGGTAGTACGAGAACCGCTTATTCGGCAGCCGCTGCGCGCGTCTGCAGATTGCCGCGGTAGATGAGGTAGGGCTCGGCCTGGCCGTTGATGACCGCCTCGTCCACGACGACCTTGCTGACGTGCTCCAGGGACGGCAGCTCGTACATGGTTTCCAGCAGAACCTGCTCAAGAATGGTCCGCAGGCCACGGGCACCGGTCTTGCGCTTGAGGGCCTTGCGCGCGATAGCCGTGAGGGCATCGGGGCGGAACTCCAGCTCGGCGCTTTCCATCTCGAACAACTTCTTGAATTGCTTGACGATGGCGTTCTTGGGCTCGGTCAGGATCTTGACCAGCGCTGTTTCGTCGAGCTCCTCGAGCGTGGCGAACACCGGCAAACGGCCCACAAATTCGGGGATTAGGCCGAATTTGACGAGATCTTCCGGTTCAACATCAGCCAGAACCTTGCCTACCGAGTTTGTCTGCTTCTTGCTGCGCACGTCGGCACTGAAACCGATGCCGATGGATTCGCCGCGCTGCTGGATGATCTTCTCCAGGCCCGCGAATGCACCGCCGCAGATGAACAGGATATTGCGCGTGTCAACCTGCAGGAACTCCTGCTGAGGATGCTTGCGGCCACCCTGCGGGGGCACGGACGCCACGGTACCCTCGATCAGCTTGAGCAGGGCCTGCTGCACGCCTTCGCCGGAGACATCGCGCGTAATCGACGGGTTTTCGCTCTTGCGCGAAATCTTGTCGATCTCGTCGATATAGACGATACCCGTCTGGGCCTTTTCGACGTCGTAGTCGCACTTCTGCAGGAGCTTCTGGATGATGTTCTCGACGTCCTCGCCGACATAGCCGGCCTCGGTGAGCGTCGTCGCATCGGCGATCGTGAAGGGCACATTGAGCAGGCGCGCCAGCGTTTCCGCCAGGAGCGTCTTGCCCGAGCCCGTCGGACCGACCAGCAGGATGTTGGACTTGGCCAGCTCGACCTCGTCGCTCTTCTGCCGGGTTTCCAGGCGCTTGTAGTGGTTGTAGACGGCCACGGCCAAGGTTTTCTTGGCGCGGGTCTGGCCGATGACGTACTGGTCCAGCACGTCCATGATCTCGCGGGGCTTGGGCAGATGGCTGCGCGCGCTGGCGGCCTTCTCCTCAAGCTCCTCGCGGATGATGTCATTGCAGAGTTCGACGCACTCGTCGCAGATGAACACCGAGGGACCGGCGATCAGCTTGCGGACCTCGTGTTGACTCTTGCCGCAGAACGAGCAGTAAAGAATCTTGCCGCTGTCGCCCGAACGGCCTTGCCGGTCCTCAGTCATGCTGTGCCTCGAAAACCCGAAAAACTAACTCGAAAGGGAGAATAGAGCCCGTCGCGCCCGGGGCGCAAGCCGCGGGAACGAGAGCCAATCTCCAGAAACAGTCGCTGCTGTACGGAGGTGCGGTCAGGACTTGATGCTGTCAACCGGACGCTTCTCAAGGACTGCATCAATCAGGCCATACTTCTGCGCATCCGCGCTGCTCATGAAATTGTCACGATCCGTGTCGCGCGCGATCGACTCGATCGGCTGGCCGGTGTGACGGGCCATGATCTCGTTGAGGCGCTGGCGGATAGTGAGGATTTCGCGGGCGTGGATGTCGATATCCGAGGCCTGACCGCTGAAGCCGCCGAGCGGCTGGTGGATCATGACGCGCGAATTGGGCAGTGCGAAGCGCTTGCCCCTGGTACCGGAGGTCAGCAGCAATGCACCCATGCTGGCCGCCTGGCCGATGCACATGGTGCTCACATCCGGCTTGAGGAACTGCATGGTGTCGTAGATGGCCAGGCCCGCCGTGACGGAACCACCGGGGCTGTTGATGTAGAGGTTGATGTCCTTGTCCGGGTTTTCCGACTCCAGGAACAGCAACTGGGCCACGACCACATTCGCCATGTAGTCGTCGATCGGGCCCACCAGGAAGATCACGCGCTCCTTGAGCAGGCGCGAATAAATGTCATAGGCCCGCTCGCCACGGGAGGTCTGCTCGACCACCATCGGCACGAGGTTGAGACTGCGGACCGGTTCGAAACCTTTGGACATGGTTCACTCCGAAATGCGCCTACTGCCCTGGCCAAGGGCAACTCTGAACGGCCGGGCTCGCCACCCCCGCACCGGACGGGGCCATGTGCCTACGATACGAAAAATGAGGGCGGCTTACTGCCGCCCTCAGGTCCGTTTCTCAGGCCGCCGGTCGCATGACTTCGTTGAAGCTGAGCTTCTGCTCGACCACCTTGGCGTGGTCGGCAATCCACTCGGCCACCTGGTCTTCGATCACGCGGCTCTGGAGAGCGCTCATCAATTGGGGGTCGCGGTTGTAAAGTTCAACGACCTGTTGCGGCTCTTCGTACGTCGAGGCGATCAGGTTCAGCGTTTCGGCGACCCGACGGGAATCCAGGCGCAATTCGTTCTGGCGGGCCACTTCGCCCAGCAGCAGACCGGCCGCGACGCGGCGACGGGCCACTTCCAGGTAAGCGTCCGGCGAAACCGACGCGTTCTGGCCCTGCTGACGGGCATTGTTCTCGGCCTGGCGCGCCAGCGCGCGGGCCTCGGCGTCGATCATGCCCTTGGGCAGTTCGAGGCTGGCATACGCCGCGACCAGCTTGTCGACCACTTCGGTCTTCAGGCGGGCCAGGAGGGTGCCCTTGAGCTCGCGCTCGAGGTTGGCCTTGACGTCAGCGCGGAACTTTTCCAGGCCGCCTTCCGGCACGCCGAAACTGGCGAAGAAGGTGTCGTCGAGGGTCGGCAGCTGCGGCTCCTGCACGCGCACGGCCTTGATGGTCGTGTCAGCGGCCTTGCCCGCGAGCTGTTCGTTGCGGAAGTCGGCCGGGAAGGTCAGCTTGGCAGCCTTCTCGTCGCCGGCCTTGAGGCCGACGAGGGCGTCTTCCAGATCTTTGAAGAGCGCGTTGGAACCGATGATGGTACCGACGCGGTCCACGCCTTCGGGCGGGTAGCGCGAGTCACCGGCCGACGCCGTGAACTCGAACATGACCATGTCGCCGGCCTGTGCCGGACGGTCGACCGGGTTCCAGGTGCGGCGCTGCATGCGCAGCGTGTCGATCATGACGTCGACATCGGCGTCGGTGACCTCGGCCGCGGCGCGATTGATCTCCAGCGCGCTGACATCCACCTTGCCGATCTCCGGAATCACTTCGAAGGTGGCGGTGTATTCGATCTCGCCGTTGCTCGCTTCGCCGGTCGTCGCGACCGACGGCGGCATGGCCGGGCGCAGCTTCTGCGCTTCGATGGCTTCCGACAGGGTCGTACGGATCAGCTCCGACATGGCTTCGCCGCGGATCTGCGCGCCGAAGCGCTGTTCGATCACCTTGGGCGGCACCTTGCCGGGACGGAAACCCTTCAGATGGACGCTGCGGCCCATCTCGGCGATGCGCGAACGCACCTGGTTGTCCAGCTGGTCAGACGGCACGCGAATGGTGAGCTTGCGCTCGAGCGTGCCCACGTTTTCTACGGAAACTTGCATGCTTGCTCCTCGAACGGCCATGAGCCGCGACTATGCCTCTTCGCGAGGCGTGCGGCCACGAATTCTCTTGGTGCGAAAGGAGAGACTCGAACTCTCACGGGTTACCCCACTGGAACCTAAATCCAGCGCGTCTACCAATTCCGCCACTCTCGCAACGACCCAGACCCGGATGGACCACGGTTTCGTCTACTTTGCGGAAGGCCACGTGAGGAACGAACGAGGGAGGGTGGTGGGCCGTCAGGGACTCGAACCCCGAACCAACAGATTAAGAGTCTGCTGCTCTACCAATTGAGCTAACGGCCCACAAAAAACAACTGGGGTGGAAGACGGGATTCGAACCCGCGACCCTCGGAATCACAATCCGATGCTCTAACCGGCTGAGCTACATCCACCGCAAAACTAACGATCGCTTTGGCGCGCCCGACAGGACTCGAACCTGCAACCGTCGGCTTAGAAGGCCGATGCTCTATCCGGTTGAGCTACAGGCGCAGTCACTGGCAAATCGCACGCTGGTCGGGGTAGAGGGATTCGAACTCTCGACATCCAGCTCCCAAAGCTGGCGCTCTACCAGGCTGAGCTATACCCCGCTCGTTCCAGACCTCTGTCACCCGTGGCTTTCCCAAAGGAGGGAAATGTTACGGGTGCTCGCCGGTAGCGTCAATCCGTTGCGCCAAACCGGCGAAGCCAACCAACCTTCGCACGACCGGATACAAGACCCCGCCGCCAAACAAAAGGGTGCCGAAGCACCCCCGAATTAAGTGGCGCGCCCGGAAGGATTCGAACCTCCGACCACCAAGTTCGTAGCCTGGTACTCTATCCAACTGAGCTACGGGCGCGCTGAATCGTGCCTTCCCTGCAACTGCGATCGCATCCCTTGCGTCGCCTCGCCTGCATTACCCCGCCGACGAGAAGCGGAATTATTCGGATATCAGGGCGGGTCGTCAATAGGTTTTCGAAGATTTTTTCGAACCACCGAAACAGCCCGGCACCCGCAACCATTACCACAATACAACTTCTATCCATTTCACCAGGTGTACCCGCCACACTGTCGTCGCCTGCCACGCTTGCGGCAGAGACGCCAGGTGCTTGCGCACCACCTGGAGCCCGGCAACAAAAAAGGACCTGGCGGTCCTTTTTCATTCGCGAAACTGGCGGAGAGAGAGGGATTCGAACCCTCGATAGAGCTTTTGACCCTATACTCCCTTAGCAGGGGAGCCCCTTCGGCCTCTCGGGCATCTCTCCGGATTTTCGGTCCCGTCGTCAGCAGGTGCCGTCGACGAGGCGCGGAAGAATAGCGATTTGATCGCTTCGGGTAAAGCCCGAATCAGGGTTCCGTTCCGCCGGTGCTGACACCCGGGTCTTGCTCGCGCTTGATGCGCTGGTAAATCTCTTCGCGATGGACAGCCACGTCTTTCGGGGCGTTGATGCCGATTCGCACCTGGTTTCCCTTTACCCCGAGGACGGTCACAGTCACTTCGTCCCCAATCATCAGGGTCTCTCCGACCCGGCGAGTCAGAATCAGCATCGTTCGTCTCCTTTCGCCTCTGTCCCGGCCCTTCATCCTGGCACCCGCACAACCGCGGGTGCAAAACATCGGACCATCGAACAGCGCCATCGGCTGATCTCGCGGCCCTCCCCTTTTTGACCGCCTGCCGCCCATCCACGACGGCATGCGACCAACCTCGAGTGTCTACCGGTCTTAAATAGCTTTTATTGGCGGGTAGGCACCTCGCCCGATACTAACGGAGCCCCCGGGGCCACGCAATTGAAGCTAGCCGTGACCTTCGTCGTGTAGCACGCCCGCTTATGCCAAACGCTCCGCAACCCACCCTTGCAAACCAGCGAGGATCTGCGGCAGTTCCGGCCGATCTTCGCCGCCGCCCTGCGCCATGTCCGGCCGCCCGCCGCCCTTCCCGCCGATCTGGCGGGCGACATGCCCGACCAGGTCTCCGGCCTTCACCTTGGCCTGCGCGGCCCCCTGAACCCCCGCGACAAGGGCGATCTTGCCATCGCTGCCGGATGCCAGAAGGACGATACATTCGGGCAGCCTTGCCTTGATCTGGTCGACGCCCTCGCGCAAACCCTTCGCGTCCAGGCCGTCAATACGGGCCGCCACCAGCTTCACGCCACCGATTTCCGGCGCGGACTCGGCCAGCTCGCTGGTCGCCGCGCCAGCCGCCTTGGCCTTGAGCGACTCCAGTTCGCGCTCCAGCTTTTTCTGGCGTTCGAACACTTGCCGCAACTTGTCGACGACCTCGCCACCACCGGCGGACAGCAGGTGCGCCACCTCGGCCAGGCGTCGCTCGTCTTCGCGCACGTGCGCCAGCGCTCCGGCGCCGGTGACGCCCTCGACGCGGCGGACGCCCGCAGCGACGCCGCTTTCACCCAGGATCTTGAACAGGCCGATGTCACCCGTGCGGCCCACGTGCGTGCCACCGCACAGCTCGGTAGAGAATTCGCCGAACTTCAGCACGCGGACGTGTTCGCCGTATTTCTCGCCGAACAGGGCCATCGCGCCGAAGTCCAGCGCGTCCTTGTAGGGCATGTTGCGCACGTCGGCCGCGTTATTCCGCCGGATCTGCGCATTGACCAGATCCTCGACCTGGCGCAGCTCGTCGGCGGTCATGGCCTGGAAATGCGAGAAGTCGAAGCGCAGACGGTCGGGCGCGACGAGCGACCCCTTCTGCTGCACATGCGTACCCAGCACCTGGCGCAATGCTGCGTGCAGCAGGTGGGTCGCCGAATGATTCAGGATGGTGGCCTGGCGGCGGGCGCTGTCGACACTGCCGCGCACCGTCGCGCCGACGCGCAGGGTCTTGCCCTCCCAGCGGCCGACGTGGCCGTGGAATGTGCCGGCGATCTTCACCGTGTCGCGCACCACGAAACGGCCGTAGTCCGTTTCGAGCGTGCCGGTGTCGCCGACCTGGCCGCCGGATTCGGCGTAGAACGGCGTGTTTTCGAGGATAAGCGTGGCCTCTTCACCGTCGCCCAGTTCGTCCACCAGGCGCGACCCGCGCACGATACCGACGAGCGGAAGATCTGCGCTGTCCAGCTGTTCGTAGCCGGTGAAACGGGTCGGCGGCAGCTGCTGGATCGCTTCCGCAGACAGCGTTACCGCCGCCTGGAACTTGCTTCCCTGCTGCGCCATTTCGCGCTGTTTCTGCATGGCCGCGTCGAAGCCGGCCATGTCAACCGACAGGCCACGTTCGCGCGCCACGTCGGCCGTGAGGTCAACCGGGAATCCATAGGTGTCGTACAGGCGGAAGGCTTCCTCGCCCGGGATCACGCCCTGGCTGTTGGCCGCGACGCCTTCGAAAAGCTTCATGCCCTGCTCGAGCGTCTCGCCGAAACGCTCCTCTTCGCTGCGCAGTGCGCGCTCGACCAGATCGCGTTTTTCCACCAGCTCCGGGTAAGCCCCGCCCATCTGCGCCACGAGCGCCTCGACCATGCGGTGGAAGAATAGACCGCGAACGCCGAGCATGTAGCCGTGACGCAGGGCACGCCGGATGATGCGGCGGAGCACGTACCCGCGACCTTCGTTCGACGGCAGCACGCCGTCAACGATCAGAAAGCTGCAGGCGCGGATATGGTCGGCGATGACACGCAGGGACTTGTTTTCCAGGTCCGCGGTGTTGGTCAGCGCCGCAGCGGCCTTGATCAGGTGCTGGAACAGGTCGATCTCGTAGTTGGAATGCACGTGCTGGAGCACCGCGGAGACGCGCTCCAGGCCCATGCCCGTGTCGACGCAGGGCGCCGGCAGCGGCGACAGGGTGCCGTCCGCCGCGCGATCGAACTGCATGAAAACGTTATTCCAAATTTCAATAAAGCGATCGCCGTCTTCGTCGGGCGATCCGGGGGGGCCACCCGGGATATGCGGTCCGTGGTCGTAGAAAATCTCGGTGCAGGGACCGCAGGGGCCGGTGTCAGCCATCTGCCAGAAGTTGTCCGAAGCGTACGGCGCGCCCTTGTTGTCGCCGATGCGGATGATGCGATCCGCCGGCAGGCCCACTTCGCGATGCCAGATATCAAAAGCCTCGTCGTCCGTATGGTAGATCGTGACCAGTAGCCGGTCTTTGGGCAGCTTCCAGACGTCCGTGAGCAACTCCCACGCATAGACGATCGCGTCGCGCTTGAAGTAGTCGCCGAAGCTGAAATTGCCCAGCATCTCGAAGAAGGTGTGATGGCGCGCGGTGTAGCCGACCTGGTCGAGGTCATTGTGCTTTCCGCCGGCGCGCACGCAGCGTTGGGACGAAACGGCACGCGTGTAGCTGCGCTTTTCGGAGCCCAGGAACACGTCCTTGAACTGGACCATGCCCGCGTTGGTGAACAGCAGGGTGGGGTCGTTGCCCGGGACAAGAGGGCTGGACGGCACGATCTCGTGCCCTTTGCTTTTGAAGAACTCCAGGAAACTCTGGCGGATCTCGGCGCTGGTCTTCATTGAGTCGTCGTTCGAATGCGGAAAATGGCAGACGCGACGACCGAACGACCCGCCGTCAATCGAACTCGTCGGCGCTGTCGTCCACGTCGTCCGCGTGGGTGATGGCCCGTACTGTGGCGGCATCAAAGCCGCGGCGCAAGAGGAATGCCGCGCGCCGGGCGGTTTCCGCGCGGTCGCCGGCGGCCCGCGAACCGTAGCGGCGACGGTACTGGCGCTGCGCCAGATCAGCCCAGTCGACGCCCGATTCGGCGATCGCCTGCCGCGCGATCTCGTCGCCGACGGAATGGGTGCGCAACTCCGCCAGGACGCGGCGCGGACCGTAGCCTTGCCCGGCCCGGGTGCGGATCAGGCTTTCCACGAACCGGGTGTCACTCTGGAAGGACTGCGACTGGAGACGGCTCACCGCCTCGCCTGCTTCCTCCGCGCTGTATCCCGTCTGCCCCAGTTTGCGCGACAGCTCGCGGGCGGAATGCTCGCGGCGCGTAAGCAGGCCCAGCGCCTTCTGGTAGGCACTGGGCAGCGGCTTGTCATCGTCGGAGCGGCGACGCATGGCGATCCGGGGCCGGAAGCGGGCAGACGGCGACGCCGTCCGCCCGGAGCGGGTCAGGCTTCCTCGGGCTCGAATTCCGGCGCCGATGCCGAGCGGCGCTCCGGAATCAGCTTGGCACGCAGCTGCTCTTCGATGCCGCGGGCCAGATCGCGGTGTTCCTTGAGGAAATTGCGGGCGTTGTCCTTGCCCTGGCCGATGCGCTCGCCGTTGTAGCTGTACCAGGCGCCGGACTTTTCGACGAACTTGTGCTCGACCCCCATGTCGATCAGCTCGCCTTCGCGGCTGATGCCCTCGCCGTAGAGGATTTCCGTGATCACCTGGCGGAACGGCGGCGCCAGCTTGTTCTTGACGACCTTGATCTTGGTCTCATTGCCGATGATCTCGTCGCCCTTCTTGACCGACCCGATGCGGCGGATATCCAGGCGCACCGAGGCGTAGAACTTGAGCGCATTGCCGCCGGTGGTGGTTTCGGGGTTCTGGCCCGGCATCATCATGCCGATCTTCATGCGCAACTGATTGATGAAGATGACCAGGCAGCCGGACTTCTTGATCGTGCCGGTGAGCTTGCGCAGCGCCTGGCTCATCAGGCGGGCCTGCAGGCCGACCTGCATCTCGCCCATTTCGCCTTCGATTTCCGCCTTGGGCGTCAACGCGGCAACCGAGTCGATCACCACCATGTCCACCGCGCCGGAGCGCACCAGCATGTCGGTGATCTCCAGTGCCTGTTCGCCGGTATCGGGCTGCGAAACGAGGAGATCGTCGACATTCACGCCAAGCTTTTCGGCGTAGGTCGGGTCGAGCGCGTGCTCGGCGTCGACGAAGGCCGCGGTGCCGCCGGCACGCTGGCAGCTGGCGATGGCCTGCAGGGTCAGGGTGGTCTTGCCGGACGATTCCGGGCCGTAGATCTCGACCACGCGCCCCTTCGGCAGCCCGCCGATACCCAGGGCGATATCCAGCGCAAAGGAGCCGGTGGAAACCACCTCGACCGCCTCGCCGGTCTTGTCGCCCATGCGCATCACGGTGCCCTTGCCGAACTGCTTTTCGATCTGGCTCAGCGCCGAAGCGAGCGCCTTGCGCTTGTTGTCATCCATTGTGTTTCCTCGTCAGGTTCATGGCGCCGCGCAGTGTGCCCCCCGGCGTTCTCAGAAACCGAGACGGGGCGTCGCACGGCGGGTAACGGGACGATTATTCCATAGCGCCCCGGGGGTCGCATGGGGCGGCCACCGCGTCAGGTGGTCAGAATTTTCTGAATCCCGACGAGCGCGGCGGCAACCGTCTGACGCCGCACCGCCTCGCGGTCGCCGTCGAAGTGAAAGGTTTCCGCGTGCGCATAGCCGCCACGCCGCTTCCAGGCGATCCAGACCGTGCCGACCGGCTTTCCGGGAGTGGCGCCGCCGGGCCCGGCGATTCCGGTGACAGCCACGGCAACCGACGCGCCGTAGCGGGCCAGCGCGCCCGAGACCATCTCGACCACGGTTTCCTGGCTCACGGCACCGGTCCGTTCGAGCGTGTGAGGGTTGACGCCCAGCAGCGCCTCCTTGGCCTCGTAGCTGTAGGCCACGAGCCCGGCCTCGAACCAGGCGGAACTGCCGGGGATGTCGGTAAGCGTCTTGGCGATCCAGCCGCCGGTGCACGATTCCGCCGTCACCACCATCTGCCCGCGCTGGATCAGGAGATCGGCCACGACTTCGCCCAGTCGGACGAGCTCGGCGTCATCGCAGCGGGTGGAAACGGTCATCACGTGCTCCGGAGGGATCAAACCGTGTCTTCTAGCCGAAATGCGGGTACGCGCCAAGCGACACGGCCGGACGGGCGCAGCCTGTCGCGCCGGCGGCCGTGTCTCCGCGGGCCCAGGCGCGGCATCACGGGCTTCGCGCGCCGGAGACGTGAATTGCTACGCATTGCGTATCAGCGACGGGACGCAGCCAGCCCGAACGCGAACCAGGCGGGCCTGCATCTGGCGGCAGGGAGGGTGGCCGCCTGCGGGACGGCGGCCTGACGTCTTCCGTGCGACGCAGGCTAAACTACGCCGTTGCGCCTGCACCGCCCACCCGGCGGCTTCCCGGCAGGCCGCGCCCGATCGCGATGGAATAACCAGTGAAGACCAAGGCGGCAGACAAAGAGCCCGGCACGGGTGCGGCGTTCCAGGAACACACGCCCCTGATGCGGCAATACTTCAGTGCCAAGCAGGACTATCCGGACACGCTGCTGTTCTTCCGGATGGGGGATTTCTACGAGCTGTTCTACGACGATGCGCGCAAGGCGGCACGCCTGCTCGACATCACCCTCACCCAGCGCGGCCAGTCCGCCGGCCAGCCGATCCCGATGGCAGGCATTCCGTACCACGCTGCCGAGGGCTACCTGGCGCGGCTGGTCAAACTGGGCGAATCAGCGGCGATCTGCGAACAGATCGGTGATCCGGCACTGGCCAAGGGGCTGGTAGAGCGCAAAGTAGTGCGTGTCATCACGCCCGGCACCGTCACCGACGAAGCCCTGCTCGAGGAGCGGCGCGACAACCTCCTGCTGGCCATTTCCGCTGGCAAGACCGGCTATGGCATGGCGTGGGTCGACCTCGCCAGCGGTCGTTTCCTGCTGACCGAAGCCCACACCCCCGAGGCGCTGGCGTCGGAGCTGGCGCGCCTTCAGCCGGCTGAAACGCTGGTAGGCGAAGACGTGGCCTGGCCGCGCTTCGTCACGGAGCTGCCGGGATTGCGCAAGCGCGCACCGTGGCACTTCGACCACGAGTCGTGCACAAGGCAACTTTGCCGCTTTTTCGGCACCAAGGACCTCTCCGGATTCGGCTGCGAGGACTTGCCCCTCGCCGTGGCGGCCGCCGGCTGCCTGCTCGGCTATGTCGAGGAAACCCAGAAGAGCGCCCTGCCCCACCTGACCGGCCTGGCGGTGGAAAGCGCGAGCGAGACGATCGCGCTGGATGCCGCGACGCGGCGCAACCTGGAACTGGACAGTAATGCCAGCGGCCGTGGCGAACACACCCTGCTGGGCGTGCTCGATCGCAGCATCACACCGATGGGCGCACGCACACTCAAGCGGTGGTTGCACCGGCCGCTGCGCGATCACGACACCCTGCGCCGGCGATTCCAGGCCATCTCCGCCCTGGTCGATTCGCGCCGCTTCGAACCGTTGCGCGAAACCCTGCGGGGTATCGGCGACGTGGAACGCATTCTTGCGCGCGTCGCGCTGCGCTCGGCGCGTCCGCGCGACCTGTCCACCCTGCGCGATGCGCTGCACCAGGCGCCGCGGCTGCGCGAAGCGGTCCACGGTGCAGACAGCCCCTTGTTGCTCGCCCTGCTCGAACGCCTGGGCGAGCACACCCAGACGGCCGACTGGATGGCCAGCGCGATCGTGGATCAGCCGCCGGCGCTGCTGCGCGACGGCGGCGCGATCCGCACCGGATTCGACCCCGAGCTGGACGAATTGCGGACCCTGTCGACCAATGCGGATCAGTTCCTGGTCGATCTGGAAGCACGCGAACGCGAAGCGTCGGGCATCCCGACGCTCAAGGTCGGCTACAACCGCGTGCACGGTTACTACATCGAGATCACCAATGCGCACGCGGACCGCGCGCCCACCCACTACACGCGCCGCCAGACCATCAAGGGCGCCGAGCGCTACATCACCGAAGAACTGAAGGCCTTCGAGGACAAGGTGCTCTCTGCGCGCGAACGCAGCCTGATGCGCGAGCGCGCTTTGTACGAAGCGGTGCTCGACCGGCTGAACGAGCTGCTGCAGCCGCTGCGCCAGGCGGCAGCGGCCATCGCCGAGCTGGACGTCCTGGCCACCTTCGCCGAACGCGCCGACAGCCTGAACTGGACCGCGCCGGAGCTGGTGCGCGATCCGGGTATCCAGATCGTGCGCGGACGCCACCCGGTCGTCGAACAGGTGCGGCAGGAACCGTTCGAGCCCAACGACCTGAGGCTGGACCCGGCGCGCCGGATGCTGGTGATCACCGGCCCCAACATGGGCGGCAAATCCACGTACATGCGGCAGGCGGCGCTGATCGTCCTGCTGGCGCACATCGGCAGCTATGTGCCCGCGGACAGTGCGACGATCGGCCCGGTGGACCGCATCTTCACGCGCATCGGTGCAGGCGACGACCTGTCACGCGGCCAATCGACCTTCATGGTGGAGATGTCCGAGACCGCCAACATTCTCCACAATGCCACACCCGACAGCCTGGTGCTGATGGACGAGGTGGGACGCGGCACCTCGACCTACGATGGACTCGCGCTGGCCAAGGCCTGCGCCGTGCAGCTGGCAACCGCGAACAAGGCCTACACCTTGTTCGCCACGCACTACTTCGAACTGACGGAGCTGGGCAGCCAGTATCCGGGCATCGCCAACGTGCACCTGGACGCGATCGAGTACGGCGACAGTCTCGTGTTCATGCATGCGGTGAAGGAAGGACCGGCCAACCGCAGCTTCGGCCTGCAGGTGGCTGCGCTGGCCGGTCTGCCAAAACCGGTGATCACGGCCGCCCGGCGCTATCTGGCCGCGCTGGAACAACAGCCAGCCGCGAATGCGGCGCCGGCGACGACGTCTATCGCGCTGGAATCGCCGCAGCAGATGAACCTGTTCGCCGCGCCGTCGGCCGCCGAACGCGCGTTGCGCGAGATCGACCCGGACGAGCTGACTCCAAAAGCAGCGCTGGAGGCGCTTTACCGGTTGCGAGCGTTGCTGTAGCGGGTGCGTTCGCCGCGAGCAGTCATCGCCTAGAGTGAATCGATATCACCCAGCGCGCGAATGAGACGGCGCGCCCGCTTGTCGGGCTTGGTCGCAGGCTTTGCATAGCCGGTTGCCTCCAGACGCCGGCGTTCCTGCTCTGCCGCCCGCGCGGCTCGGCTTTCGTCAGTTTCGCGGTACAACGCCTGGGCGACGGAAGCAGGGCCTCGCTGCTCGCTCAGGCCGAGCACTTCCACATCGAAGCGTTCTTCACCGCGCGTGATACGCAAGCGGTCGCCGGCGCGGATCGCCTTGCTCGGCTTGCACGGTTGTGCGTTGGCCTCGACCTTCCCGCCCTCGATCGCCTGCTTGGCAAGCGAGCGTGTCTTGAAGAACCGGGCGGCCCAAAGCCACAGATCGGCCCGGACAGTTTCGGGAGCAGCAGGTTCCATGGACCTATGATCGCACCGGATGTGGCGAGTGACCATGACGGCCGCCCGGACATGCCGGGCGGCCGTGCTGGAATCAGGCCAGCAACGCGTTGACGCGACGCACGAACGCCGCGGGGTCATCCAGGTGCGCCCCTTCCATGATCTGGGCCTGTTCGAACAGCAGTACAGCCAGGTCGGTCGCACGGGCGGTGTCGGTATCCTTCTCGATCCGCTGCACCAGCGCGTGTTGCGGATTGATCTCCAGGATCGGCTTGCTCGGCGGCACCTCATGACCGGCCTCGCGCATCAGCCGCTGCAGGTGCAGCGCCATGTCGTACTCGTCGAGCACCAGGCAGGACGGCGAATCCGTCAGGCGCTGGCTGATGCGCACGTCCTTCACACGCTCGCCCAGCAATTCCTTGAGTCGTGCGACGACAGGCTCGGCGGCCTTGGCCGCGGCTTCCCGGGCGTCCTTGTCGTCGCCACCGGCGATGGCGGTCAGGTCGATATCACCCTTGGCGGCGTTGCGCAGGCGCTTGCCGTTGTATTCGTTGAGGTAGCCAAGCATCCATTCGTCGATGCGATCGATCATCAGCAGCACTTCAATGCCACGCGACCGCAGCGCCTCGATCTGCGGACTGCCCTTGGCGGCGGCAAAGCTGTCCGCGCTGACGTAGTAGATGGCTTCCTGGCCGGCCACCATGCGGCCGATGTAGTCGTCGAGCGAAACCGTGCGCGTCTGGCCTTCCGATCGGGTCGAGGCAAACCGCAGCAGCTTGGCGATGCGTTCGCGATTGGCGGCATCTTCGGCGATACCTTCCTTGAGCACGTTGCCGAAGCTGTCGATGAAGGCCTGGAATTTTTCCGCGTCGTCGTTGGCCAGTTTCTCGAGCAGGTCGAGGCTGCGCTTGATGCACGCGCTGCGGATCTGCGCGACGAGGCGGTTGTCCTGCAGGATCTCGCGGCTGACGTTGAGGGGCAGATCATCCGAGTCGACGACACCGCGCATGAAGCGGAGGTAGGCCGGCAGCAGCTGTTCGCTGGCGTCCATGATGAAGACGCGGCGGATGTAGAGCTTGAGCCCCTTGCGTTCGTCGCGGCCGCTGAACATGGCGTCGAACGGCGGCTTGGACGGCAGGTACAGCAGCACCGTGTAGCTCTGGTTGCCTTCAACGCGATTGTGGGTCCAGCTCGCGGCGTCGTTGAAGTCGTGCGACAGGGCCTTGTAGAAGCTCTGGTAATCCTCGTCCTTGAGTTCCGACTTCGGGCGCGTCCACAGCGCGGCCACGTGATTGACGGTTTCGAACTCGTCCGTCAGCTTGCCTTCTTCTTCCTTGGGCAGGCGGATCGGGAAGGCGATGTGGTCGGAGTACTTCGAAACCAGCGAACGCAGCGTCCAGCGGTTGAGGAATTCGGACTCGTCTTCCTTGAGGTGCAGGGTGACGCTGGTGCCACGCGGCGCGTCGGCGACGGCACTGATGGTGTACTCGCCGGTGCCGTCGGACTCCCATTTCACGCCTTCGCTGGCATCGGCACCGGCGCGACGCGTGACCAGGGTGACCTTGTCGGCCACGATGAACGCCGAGTAGAAGCCGACGCCGAACTGGCCGATCAGCTGGGTGTCCTTGCGCGAATCGCCGGACAGCGACTCGAGAAATTTGCGCGTGCCGGAACGGGCGATGGTGCCGATGTTCTCGATCACCTCGTCGCGGCTCATGCCGATGCCGTTGTCGCGCAGGGTCAGCGTGCGCGCATCGGCATCGAAGGTGATGTCGACGTGGAGGTCTGCGTCGCCTTCGCTGAGCGACGGATTCGCAATGGCTTCAAAGCGCAGCTTGTCGCAGGCATCGGAGGCATTGGAGATAAGCTCGCGCAGGAAGATTTCCTTGTGCGAATAGAGCGAATGGGTCACCAGGTGCAGGACCTGGGCGACTTCGGCCTCGAACTTGCGCGTCTGTGGGGCAACGGTATCGGTCATTGGCGAGGACCTCAAAGGTGGATGGACGCGCGGATCATAGGGGCGTCCGGGTCAGATTCAACGGGGGCAGTGCCTTCGAAGTGCGTCCCGGAACGGTGCCGCATGTTGCGGCTGGCAAGCGGGCATTCACGCCAGCGCCGGGCCGGGCGGCGGTCTGCGGCACCGTCGCAGGGCAGAAATGCAAACGGCCGCCCGAGGGCGGCCGTTGCGGCAGATCCGGGAAGTCGATTATTCCGACTTCGCGCTCTTGGACAGATCTTCCTGAATGCGGGCGGCTTTGCCTTCCAGACCACGCAGGTAGTACAGCTTGGCGCCACGCACCTTGCCGCGACGCTTCACCGAGACCGACTCGATGACCGGGCTGTGCGTCTGGAAGACGCGCTCGACGCCCGTGCCGTGCGAGATCTTGCGCACGGTGAAGGCGGAGTTCAGGCCGGCGTTCTTGCGGGCAATGCACACCCCTTCGTAAGCCTGCACGCGCTCGCGATTGCCTTCCTTGACCTTGACGTTGACGACCACCGTGTCGCCCGGGCCGAAGTCCGGCAGCGTGCGCTTGATCTGTGCGGCTTCGAATTGCTGAAGGAGGTTGCTCATGACACTCACCACTCGTCTGTTTATGGTTCCGGCGCGTTGCCGGCCCTTTGGCTACATTGTGCCGCGAGCCATTCGCGGCGGAATTCTTCCAACAACTGTCGCGCTTCGCCGTCCAGGTCCGCGCGTGCGAGCAGATCGGGGCGTCGCAACCAGGTACGGCCCAGCGATTGCTTCAGGCGCCAGCGACGGATCATCGCATGGTTTCCCGACTGCAACACATCCGGTACAGCGCCAAGCGCATCCTGCATGGGTCTCGCATAGTGCGGGCAATCCAACAATCCGTTGGAGAACGAGTCTTGCTCGGCCGACGCGGCATCGTTCAATGCCCCGTCCTGCAGGCGACCGATCGCGTCGATCACCACGGCCGCGCCCAGCTCGCCACCTGACAAAACGTAGTCGCCGATGGAGAGTTCCTCGTCGACTTCCCGCTCGATCAGGCGTTCGTCCACACCTTCATATCGTCCGCAAAGGAGGATCAATCGCTCCTCCCGCGCGAGCCCGGCCACCCTGGCCTGTGTCAGCCGCGCTCCCTGCGGACTCAGGTAAATCGTTCTTGCCGCCGACGGAGCCGCAGCCCGGGCCGCCGCCAGTGCCGCCCGGAGCGGCTGGATCAGCATCACCATGCCCGGCCCGCCGCCGCAGGTGCGGCCATCGACCGTACGGTAGTTGTCAGTCGCGAAATCGCGTGGATTCCACGATTCCACCGTCAGCAGGTTCCGTTCCTGCGCCCGGCCAACCACTCCGACCGAAGCACATTGGCGGATGAACTCGGGAAACAGCGTGATGACGTCGATGCGCACCGCGCCGTCCTCGACTTCTAGAACTCCGGATCCCAGTCGACCACGATGCGCCGGGCATCGAAATCGATCTCGGCAACGTACTGGCCGACTACGAAGGGAACCATCCGTTCACGTTCGGCGTCCTTCGCAACCAGGACGTCGTTGGCGCCGGTCGAGAACAGGTGCGAAACGCGACCGAGTGGAATTCCCTCTGTCGTCACCACATCCAGCCCTTCCAGATCGGCCCAGTAGTACTCGCCGGGCTTGGGCGGCGGCAAAGCCGACCGCAAGACCCAGATTTCCGTGCCGATCAGGGCGGCTGCCTGTTCGCGTTCACAGACGCCGGGCAATTCGGCAATCATGCCCTTGCCCTGCTCGCGACCACGACAGCCTTGAATCTCCTTCTCCCCCGACGCCGATTTCAAGATCCAGGGTTGGTACTTGAAAATCTGCATTCGCGGGTTCGTCCAGGACTCGAGCTTGATCGCCCCCTGGACGCCTGATACGCCGACGATCCTTCCAACCAGGATCCGTCGTTCGACGCTCTCGCTCAAGCGCGGACCGCTTAGGCGGCTGCGGCCTGCTTCGAGGCCTTCTTCAGCAGGGCCCGGACCTTCTCGGTCGGCTGGGCACCCTTGGCGATCCACTCGTTCGCGCGGGCAACGTTCAGTTCCAGCGGAACTTCCTTGCCGGCGGCGATCGGGTTGAAGAAGCCGAGACGTTCAATGCTGCGGCCGTCACGGGCATAGCGCTCGTCAGCAACGACGATGTGGTAGAACGGACGCCCTTTGGCGCCACCGCGGGACAGGCGAATCTTGACCATTGGTCGATTTTCTCTATAGGTAGTCGGGCCGGTCGCAGGCGCAACGAGCCCCGGGAAACGCGGCATTGTAGCCGAATAATTCGAAAAATAAAGCCCGGCACGTATTTTGGGGCGGACAAACCCGCCGGGACCGCCCTGAAAACCTTCCGAAACGCCCGCCAGGACGCCTCAGCGCATCATCCCGCCGCCGCCCGGAAAGCCGCCGCCGCCCATGCCACGCATGGCGCCGGACATGGAGCGCATCAGGCCCTTGAGGCCGCCGCCCGCGAGCTTGGACATCATCTTTTCCATCTGCTGGTACTGCTTGAGCAACTTGTTCACGTCGGCGGGCAACGTACCCGAACCGCGCGCCACGCGTGCCTTGCGCGAACCATTCAGGAGATCCGGATGACGGCGCTCCTTCTTGGTCATCGAATTGATGATCGCGATCATGCGGTGCACTTCGCGATCGTTGACCTTGGATTTGACGTTCTCCGGCAAACTGTTCACGCCCGGCAATTTCTCCATCAAGGACCCCAGTCCGCCCATGCTCAGCATCTGCTGCAGCTGGTCGCGCATGTCATTGAGGTCGAAACGCTTGCCCTTCATGACCTTTTCGGCCAGCTTCTGGGCCTTTTCCTGGTCGACCTTCTGCTCGACCTGCTCGACCAGCGACAGCACGTCGCCCATGCCCAGGATGCGCTGGGCGATGCGGTCGGGGTGGAACGGGTCCAGCGCCTCGGTCTTCTCACCGGCGCCGATGAACTTGATCGGCCGGCCAGTGATGTAGCGCACCGACAGCGCCGCGCCGCCACGGGCGTCGCCGTCCGTCTTGGTGAGGATCACGCCACTCAGCGGCAGCGCCTCGGCGAAGGCCTTGGCCGTATTGGCGGCGTCCTGGCCGGTCATCGAATCGACCACGAACAGGGTTTCGATCGGGTTCAGGGCCGCGTGCAGCGCCTTGATCTCGACCATCATGTCCTGATCGACATGCAGGCGGCCGGCGGTATCGACCAACAGCACGTCGGCGAAATTCTTTCGGGCCGCGTCCAGGGCGGCGCGCGCGATGGCGACGGGATCCTGGTCGCCGGCGCTGGGATGAAACAGCACCTCGACCTGCTCGGCCAGCACCCGCAATTGCTCGATAGCGGCTGGACGGTAGACGTCACAGCTGACGACCATGACCTTCTTTTTCTTCCGCTCCTTGAGGAAGCGGGCCAGCTTGGCGGTCGTGGTGGTCTTGCCGGCGCCCTGCAGGCCAGCCATCAGGACCACGGCCGGCGGCTGCGTCGCCAGGTTGAGGTCGCTGTTGACCGTTCCCATGACCGAGGTGAGCTCGTCACGCACCACGCGGACCAGGGCCTGGCCCGGAGTGAGGCTCTTGAGCACATCCTGGCCGACGGCGCGTACCTTGACGCGTTCGATCAGCGCCTGCACCACCGGCAGGGCCACGTCGGCCTCCAGCAGCGCAATGCGGACTTCGCGCAGCGACTCCCGGATGTTTTCTTCGGTCAGGCGCGCACGACCGCGCAGACGCTCAATGGTGGCAGACAGCCGCTGGCTCAGGGACTCGAACATGGACGCAAAGGTAGGCCGCTTGAAGGAGCGGGAGTATAGCAGCACCCGCCCGGGGGATCGCCGCCCCCGCACGATCCCTGTCGTGCAGCCGCGCCGCTATGCCACACTCGGCGGATGCTGCCCCTTGTCCTGGCTATCATCGCCACCGTCCTGTACCTCGCCGGCGCGCTGGCCATCGCCCAGCCGCTGCTGAACCGGCCGGCCCTCGTATCGCGCTCTGTCGGGCTCGCCCTGGCCGGCGGCGGCGTCGCGGCTCATGCGGCGGCCGAACTGCTCCGCCACGGCGGCGGAATAGACCTGCATTTCTTTACCGCCCTGTCCGTGGTGGTCCTGCTGGTCGCCGCCCTGACCCTGGCCGTCAACATCGCAAGACCAGTGGCCGGGCTCGGCGTGATCGTCTTCCCTCTGGCGGCGTCGCTGGTGACCCTGGACATTCTCGTCCAGCCATCCTCGCAACCCCTGTCGCTCGGCTGGCAGATCCAGCTGCACGTGGCCGTTGCCCTGCTCGCCTACGCCGTGCTGAGCCTGGCCGCCGTGCTGGCCATCCTGCTGCTCGGCCAGGAACGTGCGCTGCGCAATCATCGATTGTCCGGCGGGCTCGTCCGCGTGCTGCCACCCTTGACGCTCACCGAAGCCCTCATGTTCCGCCTGGTCGGAGCCGGCTTTGCACTGCTGACGCTCACCCTCCTGAGCGGTGTACTTTTCGTGGAGAACCTTTTCGCACAGCACCTGGTGCACAAGACCGTGCTGTCGCTGGTGGCATGGGTCGTGTTCGGCGTCCTGCTGTTCGGACGCTGGCGTTTCGGCTGGCGCGGCCGTCGCGCCGTACGGCTCGTGCTCACCGGCATGGGCGTGTTGCTGCTCGGCTTTTTCGGCAGCAAGTTCGTGCTGGAACTCGTGCTACAGCGCGCGAACTGACCAACGCGGCAAATGCCGCGACGAAAGTCGGGGGCACAGTGCTTGCCCCTGCCTGCCGCGGGCGTCAGAATCCTTCAGCAACAGGGGATTTGCCGTCGTTTCTTCCAGCAGTGTCGCGAACATGAACTCCCCAACCTCCAGCGCCGAGCGTCGCCGATTCCAACGATTCAACTTCGAAGGCACCGTGCGCCTGTATTCGGGCAGCGCCATGTGGGAGACAAAGCTTGTCGACGTCTCCCTGAAGGGCGTGCTGATTGAACGGCCGGTGGAATGGCAGGGGAAGCTGGGCGGCGGCCACCGCCTGGACCTGCGCATCAATGGCAGCGTGATCATCAGCATGGGCGTGTCGATTGCCCACGTCATGCCGCATCGCCTCGGCTGCCGCTGGGAGAAAATCGACCTGGACAGTTTCAGCCAGCTCAAACGGCTCATTGAGCTCAACCTGGGCGACCCCAGCCTGCTCAACCGGGAACTGTCCGCCCTGGGCTGATCCACCTGCGCTACTGAAAGAAAAGCAAGGTGCGTACCAGGTCGCGCCCGGCACCATCATGGTTACAAACTGCAACATGCTGGCATCAGGCGTCGCGGCGAGCGGCCGATTAGATGTCCTGCTCCACTGCCTTTGGGCATGGTGCAGTGCATGAAAACGTCAGCCAGCCTCGTCGCGATGAGCAATTACCGTTCCCGGGTGCGCCCGCCCGAACGTCTGCGATTCCGCGCCGCCAACGACGCGCCCCGCTCCGACGGTGAATGGGTCAAATGCCGGGACGGCCGCTCCCTCCGCCTGCGCCCCATTCATCCCGATGATGTCGTCGCGCTGCAACGTGGCTTCTCGCACCTGAGCGCCGAAGAAATACGCATGCGCTTCCTGCACGCGCTGACGGAGCTGCCGGATGCCCTGGCCACGCGCCTGTGCCAGATCGACCCAGACCGGGAAATCGCGCTGGTGCTGGTCGACGGACCGGAAGTGCCGGAACCTGAGATCCACGGCGTAGCCCGCGCCTACATCGACCCCACCACAGACAGCGCCGAGTTCGCCGTGATCGTGCAGAAAGCCCTGAATGGGCAAGGCTTCGGACGCCTGCTGATGCAGCGCGTGATCGCGGCGTGCCGCGCGCGCGGCGTGCGCGAAATCTGGGGCGACGTACTGGTCGAGAACGGCCGCATGCTCACCCTGTGCGACAGTCTCGGATTCCGTCGCGAACCGGTATTCCACGGCACGGGCCTTACACGCGTCCGTCTCGCAATCTGACGCTCGCGCCGCCAGCGCATCGCAGGCAGCCCCGCGCGATCGACAGCCGGCAGGACATCCCGGGCTGAACGGGCGGTCGCGGCCGCCACCGCTGCAATGCCCGGAATCGGCCGGCGGGTCCCCCAAACCGGGTAGACTTGTCGACCCCCGCCGGGGCGTGGCCCTGGCGCGTCTACTTCGATTCGTGCCGCGATGACCTCGATCCTGCCGCTTCCACCGCTCCCGACCGCCGCCAAAGTCCGTCGCTACTGGGAAACACCGCAAGGCTCCTCGGCCGCGCTCGCGTTTGCCGAAGTGGCGCGCCAGCACGCCGGGCTGGTTGTCGCCGTGACGCGCGACACACAGAGCGCCCACGCACTGGAGTCGGAACTGGCGGTATTCGCCGGCGGCTCGCTCGAAGTGCTGCATTTTCCCGATTGGGAAACACTGCCGTACGACCTTTTCGCGCCGCATCCGGAGATCGTCTCCCAGCGCGTCGCCACCCTGTTCCGGCTGCCGACCGTCCGTCGCGGCATCCTGGTAGTGCCGGCGGCAACCCTGATGCAACGCCTGCCGCCAACGAGCTATATCGGCGGAACCGGCCTGGCAATGCGCGTGGGCCAGACACTGCAGCTATCGATCGAGCAGCGTCGACTCGAATCGGCCGGATACCGCCACGTGCCGCAGGTGCTCGAGCCCGGCGATTTTGCCGTACGCGGCGCCCTGATCGACATTTTCCCCATGGGCGCGGCCGAGCCCTATCGCATCGAACTGTTCGACGAGGAGATCGAATCGATCCGCAGCTTCGATCCGGAAACGCAGCGCTCGGCTCAGAAAGTCGAAGAAGTGCGCCTGCTGCCGGCGCGCGAGTTTCCGCTGACGGATGAATCGACGAAACAATTCCGCACGCGTCTGCGCGAACGATTTCCGATCGACATCCGTCGTTGCCCGCTGTACCAGGATCTGAAAGAAGGCGCGACGCCGGCCGGCATCGAGTACTACCTGCCGCTGTTCTTCGAAACCACCGCCACCCTGTTCGATTATCTCGCCGGCGAATCGCTTTTCGTGCTGTGCGAGGGTGTGCTCGATGCGGCCGAGCAGTTCTGGAAACAGACTGCCGACCGCTACGACCAGCGCGCGCACGACATCGAGCGCCCGATCCTGCCGCCGGCCGAGCTGTACCTGTCACCGGACCTGCTGCGCGAGCAGCTCAACCGGCAGTTGCGTGTCGACATTGTCGCGAAAGGCGCCAACGAGCACGTCGTCAGCCTCGGCACGCAACCGGCGCCAATGCTGCCGATCAATCGCAAGAGCGACGCCCCGGCCGCCGAGTTGTCGCATTTTCTGGCGGCCTATCCGGGCCGCGTCTTTATTGCCGCCGATTCGGCCGGCCGGCGCGAAGCATTGATTGAACAGCTGGCGGCAGCGCAGATCCGTCCGGATACTGTGGCATCGTGGCAGGAGTTCCTGTCGATGCCCATGCGGCTGGCGATCGGCGTCGCCGCGCTCAATACCGGCTTCGCCCTGACCACCACGCCTGTCACGGTGCTGACCGAACGCGAGCTGCTGGGCGAGCGCGTCGCACAGCAGCGCCGCCGCAAACGTGCGGCGCGCGATCCGGAAACCATCATCCGTGATCTCACCGAGCTGGCCATCGGTGCGCCCATCGTGCACGTCGATCATGGCGTCGGCCGCTACCAGGGACTGATCAAGCTCGATGTCGGCGGCAGCGCCAATGAATTCCTCGCCATCGAATACGCCAAGAGCGACAAGCTCTACGTACCGGTCGCGCAGTTGCACCTGGTTTCGCGCTATTCGGGGTCGTCGCCGGAGCTGGCTCCGCTGCATTCCCTCGGCGGCGACGCCTGGGAACGTGCCAAGCGCAAGGCGGCGGAGAAGGTCCGCGACGTCGCGGCCGAACTGCTCGCCATCTACGCCCAGCGCGAGGCGCGCCAGGGCGTCGCCCTGCCCGTCGACCGGGTCATGTACGAACAGTTCGCCGCCGCGTTTCCATTTGAGGAAACGCCCGACCAGCTCAACGCCATCGATGCGGTTGTCGCGGACCTGGCTTCCGGCAAGCCGATGGATCGCGTCGTCTGCGGCGACGTCGGCTTCGGCAAGACGGAAGTGGCGCTGCGTGCGGCCTTCGTTACCGCGGTGGCCGGAAAACAGGTGGCCGTGCTGGTGCCGACGACACTCCTGGCGCAGCAGCACTACCAGAATTTCCGCGATCGCTATGCGGACTGGCCGATCCGTGTCGATGTCCTGTCGCGCTTCAAATCCAAGAAGGAAGTCGACGAGGCCATGAAGAAGCTGGCCGAAGGCCAGATCGACGTGATGATCGGCACGCACCGGCTGCTGCAGCAGGACGTGAAGTTCAAGGACCTGGGGCTGGTCATCGTCGATGAGGAACAGCGCTTCGGCGTGCGCCAGAAAGAGCAGCTCAAGAAGCTGCGCGCCGAGGTCGATCTCCTCACGCTGACCGCGACGCCGATTCCGCGAACCTTGAACATGGCCATGTCGGGCATGCGCGACCTGTCCATCATTGCCACGCCGCCGGCGCATCGCCTGGCGGTAAAGACCTTCATTTCCCAGTGGGATCCGGCCTTGCTGCGGGAGGCATTCCAGCGCGAATTGCAGCGCGGCGGCCAGGTGTATTTCCTGCACAACGAAGTCGACACCATCGAGAAGACCGAGCGCGACCTGCAGGCGCTGATCCCGGATGCGCGCATCCGGATCGCCCACGGCCAGATGCCGGAAAAGGAACTCGAGCAGGTCATGCTGGACTTCCACCGCCAGCGGTTCAACGTGCTGCTGTGCACGACGATCATCGAGTCGGGCATCGACATTCCGACCGCCAACACCATCATCGTCAACCGCGCCGACCGGTTCGGACTGGCGCAGCTGCACCAGCTGCGCGGCCGCGTCGGCCGGTCGCACCATCGCGCCTACGCCTATCTGATCCTGCCCGACCGCAAGTCGATCACCGCCGATGCGGAGAAACGCCTGGAGGCGCTGGCGTCGATGGAGGAACTTGGCGCCGGCTTCACGCTGGCCACTCACGATCTTGAGATCCGCGGCGCCGGTGAATTGCTCGGCGACGAGCAGAGCGGACAGATCCAGGAGGTTGGCTTCTCGCTGTACACGGACCTGCTCGAACGTGCGGTCCGCGCACTCAAGAGCGGGAAGGTGCCTGATTTCGAACTGGTCAACGAACACGAAGCCGAAGTCGAACTGCACCTGCCCGCCCTGATCCCGGATGACTACCTGCCCGATGTGCATGCCCGCCTGACGCTCTACAAGCGCATTGCCAGTGCGCGCGACTCGGACCAACTGCGCGAACTGCAAATCGAAATGGTCGATCGCTTCGGTCTGTTGCCCGATGCCGTCAAGAACCTTTTCGCCGTCACTGAGCTGAAGCTGCGCGCCACGGCGCTGGGCATCCGTCGCCTCGAACTCGGCGCCCAGGGTGGACGCGCTGTTTTTGGGAAGAATCCCAATGTGGAACCACTGACCGTGATCAAGCTGATCCAGAGCCAGCCGCGCGTGTTCACGCTCGACGGACAGGACAAGCTCAAGATCCGCATGGAACTGCCCGGCACCGCCGAACGCCTGCGCTCGGCCAGTGACCTGCTCGCCACGCTGGCGCAACGCAAAGCGGCCTAGCCCGTGTGCGGGTGCGGTGGGCGCCCGCATCGGTTACGCTTTCCCGATGCATACCCGAGCCCAAGAACTCATCCGCACGCTCCGGCTGGAACCGCACATCGAGGGCGGCCACTACCGGCGCATCTACGAATCCGCCAGTCGAGTCGGCTACACCGGCAACGAACAGCGTGCTGCTGCGACATCGATCTATTTTTTGCTGGCCGACGGTGAACTCAGTCGCTGGCACCGCGTGGATGCCGACGAAGTGTGGCACTTCTACGAAGGCCAGCCGCTGGAGCTGCTGCGCTACGATCCAGCCGAGAACACCCTCACGACACACACGCTGGGCCCCGCTTCGCGCGAATCCGCGCCTGTTTTCGTGGTCCCCGCCGGCATGTGGCAGGCGGCGCGCCCGCGTGGCGCCTACACCCTGGTTGGCTGTACGGTCGCACCCGGATACGAGTACCGCGGCTTTTCGCTGCTCGACCAGGCTCCCGAGGTGGCGCGCCAGATCGAGGAACTCAACCCGGACCTGATGGACCTGGCATGACGCGATGCGGCGCACGGCATGTCAGTCCAACGTCGTGGCCACGGCCGGTGCTGCATGGCCTGCTGCTCGTGAGCCTTTGCGGCTGCGCGATAACGCCCCGCCCTGCAACGTCGTGCGCACCGGGACTGCAGCCTCACATTCGCGACGTCCTGTACTTTGGGCAATCGCGTCCGGATGGCAGTGCCGTCACCCCGGAACAATGGGAAAAATTCCAGCACGATGTGCTCACGTCCGCGTTCCCTGAAGGCTTGACCGTGATTGACGGCGAAGGCTACTGGCGTTCAGAGGCCGGCTCGCTCGTACGCGAAGGCTCGCGGCTCGTCATCCTGCTGCACCCGCCCGGGGAAGCGTCCGGCGCAGCGGTGGATGACGTGATTGCCCGCTATCGCGTGCAGTTCCAGCAGGAGGCGGTGCTGCGCGAGCAGTCGGCCGTCTGCGTGCGTTTCTAGATGACGGACCACCTGACGCTCGCCAATTGCGTCGCTGGTACCGAGTTGTCGGCGTTGTGCGCCGCGCTCCAGGCGCTCGACGGCGAGCCGGCGACGGTTAGCGGCGCAAGCGCCTATACCGCCGTGCTTCCACTGATGCGGCGCGTGACGCGACTGGATGCGCCGGCAACGGCAATACAACAGGTGGAGCAGTGCTTCCTGCGCCTGCGTCCGTCCCTGGAAGCGCATTTTGATGTGCCGCTCGGCAGGCTGGAACCGCTGCAGTTCCTGCGCTACCGCACCGGCGATTTCTTCGTGGCGCACCAGGACGGCAACACACCGCTGATACGCGATGAGACACGGCATCGTCGGATCTCGATCGTGCTGTTCCTCAATGGACCGGCGCCGACCCCTGGCTCCCCCGGTTACGGCGGTGGTGAACTCGTGCTGCACAACCGCACTGGTACGACCGGCCATTGTGCCCTCGCGCCGTCGGCAGGCACTGTCGTGGCATTCCGGGCCGAAACCACGCACGAAGTGCTGCCCGTCACCCACGGTGAACGCCTGACCGTGATCGCATGGTTTCGCAGCGGCGACGCACGTTGATTCACGCAACGCTGCGACGCGCATCCAGCGCCAGCAGGATCCAGCCCACGATGAAGCACACGCCGCCCAGGGGCGTGATCATGCCGACTGCCCGCGGCGCACCGGATGCCAGCGCAAACAGGCTGCCACTGAAGAGAAAGATGCCCGCGAGAAAGATCCGCGCACTCCACCCGGCAAGTGGCGCTGCTTCACCACGCATCCGTTGCGCCGCGAACATCGCCGCCAGCACATGCCAGAACAGGTAGCTGACTGCGGTCTGCCAGGTCGCCAGTTGCGCCGTGTCGAAGACATTCTTCAGCGCGTGCGCGCCGAAGGCGCCGAGGGCAACACCCACGGCCCCGACAAATGCCGCGACCATCTGCAGGAAGAAGCTGATGCGCGCATCATCGCGTCCATCACCGGGAAATGCGCAGTCTAGCGACTGTCGCCGGGCGCAAGAATAGAAAAGCCGCGACACCGGAGTGTCGCGGCTTGTTCCGTCAGTACAGCCGAAGGATCGGACCAGCCATCCTATGGCAGTCCACTTTCAGCTTAGAAGCCGATCGACACGCGCTGGTCGATGAACAGCGGGCCCTTGGCCGAGTACGACGGCACCGGCGCGAACGCGCTGGCTTCCTGGCGGATGTGGCAACGCAGCAGGGCTTCGACGGTGTAGCTGCCGATATCCAGCGGCAGGTTCGTGTCGAGGGTCTTCAGCTCGACGTCGCCGCCGACGGTGTGGGTGCCACCTGCCGGAACGACGAACTGCGTGATGACCTGCGGGAACATGCGCTTGGCGGCCCACGAGGTGACGAACTGGCCCTGCGCATCGTTGATGACGATGTCGAACTGCTGGGTGCTCGGGCACTCGAAGGTCTGGTCCTGGTTCGACAGGTTCTCGATCTTCAGGCGCGCCGTGATCTTCGGCGTCACGTTCACCAGCACCTTCGGTCCCGGCAGTTCGGCGCTGACGCGGATGGCCGGCGTACCGAAGTAGGTTTCACCGATGCGCGCGCTCTGCAGCGAGTACTGGCGCGGACCGGCGATGCTGGTTTCCGCCCACTTCACGAGACCCGCACCCGGCGCGAACCACGCGCTGAGCAGGCCGCCGTCGGCGCAGTTGCGGGCGAAGTCGACCTGCACCACGTTGCTGAAGCGGCCGGCCGGAACGGTCAGCTGCTGGTTCTTGGCA
Organism: Tahibacter amnicola; assembly: GCF_025398735.1. NCBI lineage: Bacteria > Pseudomonadati > Pseudomonadota > Gammaproteobacteria > Lysobacterales > Rhodanobacteraceae > Tahibacter > Tahibacter amnicola. Next base: position 1,933,765 of record NZ_CP104694.1, on the reverse strand, counting down.
ACGATGGTGGCCGACTTGGTGCACGGGCCGAGCTGGGCGTTGAAGGTCGTGTTGACCGAACGCGAGAAGTCGATGAACACGCGCGACGGGCTCGACGGGGTCGCACGCAGCGAGATCTGACCGTTGAGGCCGACCGACAGGCCCGTGGGGCCGGCGCCCATCAGGTCGCTGACCTGGCGCCAGTCGTTGATAGCGGCGTTGACGGCGAATTCGCGGGTGACGTTGTTGTCACCGACGAACGTGGCCTTGTCGCCCTGGTTGAGGGGGAAGTAGCTGGACGCCGACTGCGCAGCGGCGCTGCCGGCGTAGGCGAGAACGATGGCGACGAAAAGATGCTTCCTCATGGTTCCTCCGTTAATGAACCGATGACAGCCAATCAGTCCTTCGCGAGCATGGACGCGCCATGCGGCGATCAATTGGCTGGCGCCCCTTCATGGAGCGGCTTGTTGATGGCCCAAGAAATCGGTCGACCTTTCGACGGACACACCCGCCCGTTCGCTGACGCGGGAGCGAATCGTGAATGTCGCGGGGGGATCAACCGATATGCCGCGCACCCTGTGTACGCGACAGAGAAATTCTAACGGAACCGTGTTGCAACGCACAACACGAGGCGTGACACTTTTCTTCACAAGAAAGCAAAGAGGGCGTCAGCGCGGGGGACAAGGCAAGAATCGCAACATCGTGCGTCGGTAATGGGACTGGCGCGGGCGGGCACGGGCCGTGGACGCCGAGGTGCTACGTGCGGTGTACCTGAGCGCGGCAGGCGAATCGTCAGCGACGATTCGCCTGCCGCGCGCTGACTACGGTGTGGTTCCGGGAAGTACGGGCTTCGCGGCTGCCTTGGCACCGGCCTTTTTGTCTTCCACGGGCTTGAGCAAGTCCTCCATCGATTTCTCGACGCCGCTGAACTTGTAGGTCGACAGCACGAAGGTCCAGCCGTCCAGCCGTTGCCGGATCTGGGCGAACTCGTTCTTGATCGCCTCCGATCGCTGGGCCTTGTCCTTGGCCGCATCCGTCACGGCGAGCGGAGCCGTTTCCGCAGCCGGCTTCGCGTCGGCACCGCCCGCCGCAGGCGCGCTGGCCGACTTCGCCTCCCACTCCGCCTTGGCCTTGGCCTGGTCCGCGACGACTGCCGCTTCGACAGCGGCCTCGTCCAGCGCTGCCTCGATACGCGCATAGGCTTTCTCGTCCTTCTTCCAGCCGTTGAGCGTCAACGTCAGCCCGTCGAATGTGGTGAAGGTCGCCTTGTGGACTTTGCCGTCGGCGGGCGGTGCCGCTTCGGCGGCAGGCAGGACATCTTCAAACGTCAGCGCGGTCAGAGTCGTGCCGATCGCGTTGGCGGCGAATTCTGAACTGAGTTCGCGCCCCTTCGGGATATCGGCCACCTTGAAGTGCGTGTCGGTCGGCAGCTCTTTGAACACGTGCAGGGACTTGCCGTCCGGACGCTGGATCCGAACATCCTTGATGCGATTGGATGAGATATCCATCAGCGACTTGTCGAGCCAGTTTGCCGGCGTCTTGTCTGCGACAAGGCTGCCCTTGGCAAGCCAGCTCTGTTTTTCGCCCGCGCGGCGTACGAACGTGGCTTCGCCACGGGTGTGGGGATTACCGATGATCAGTTGCGCGGGCTTTCCCAGGCCGTCGATTGCCACCAGCACGCCCTTTGCGTCCGCCGCACCGATGTCGCTGACGCCAAGGTCCGCGTAGCGCTGCTCGTTGCTGGTTTTCGGTTCGAGCAGACGGGCTTCCGACAGGTCCATCAGGTACTTGCGCAACTTGGCCACATCGACGGGATAGCCGCCCTTTTCCTTCAGGGTCCAGCCTTTATCGCCGCGCTCGATCGTCGCAATGACCTTCTGTCCCGCACCGCTCAGCGTGAGCGACTTCACCTCGTTCAGGTGATCGCGCAACTCAGGCAGAGCATAGGTTTCCGCCTGGCTGCCCTCGCTCTGCGGCTGGCGCGATGTCGTGATCGCCACCCCGATGCCGATCGCCAGCACCGTGGCGACCCCCAGGCCCAGTACGTTTTTCTGTGTCACATGATTCATGCAATGGCTCCCTGGGCGATCAGGCGACCTGCGGCCGCTTTCGGCGCCACGCGGCGAACGCGAGCGCACCGATCGTCAGCACGATGGGGATCAGGAGGATGTTGAACACCTTCAGACGCGTGCCGAGCTTCTCGATGTCCTCGTCGAGCTTTCGCCGCACCTCGCGCAGCTCCTTGCGGACCTCGACCTTGCGCTTGAGGAATTTATCCAGTTCTATTTTTTGCTCACTGGACAGCACCATCGCCTGGTCCTGGCCCTTGGCCGTCTGCAACTGGGTCAGCTTGCGCTCGGTTTCGGACAGTTCCTGCTGCAGCTCCTGTTCCTTGCTGCGGAATCGGTCATCGGCGGAGCGCTTGATCTCTTCGACCTTGGTGAACGGCCGACGCGACGTCGCCCGGCCGCGGATGGAGATCAGGTCCGAATCGCCCGAGAGATTGTCCACGGCGTTGATGAACAGGTCGCCGTTGTTGGCGAAGGCATTCACCATCTTCTGGCCGAAGAAGTTGTTCACCTGCGCCCACAGGCGGTCACTGAGCACGTCCGTGTCGGCGAACAGCAGAATGGCGTTGCTGTCCTTGGACTGCGCCAGATGACCTTCCTCCTTGCGGTCCGGGAAAGCGGTCTTGAAGGTGCCTTCCAGGCGCCCGGCCACCACGAACAGCGACCCGGTCGGCTTGAAATTGCTCATCAGGGCGGAAGGATCGGCCATGAACTTGATCTGGTCGACCGGCGTGCTCATCGACTGGTTGCTCGACTGGATGATGGGCACCAGCTTGGCCGTCGCATCCTTGCTCAGCTCGAAATAGCCCGCGGTCGAAATGTTCACCGTATCCAGGTTGGCCGTGATGACGTCATCCGGGCTCAGATTCTGCTTGGTGAACCCCAGCATCGCCGGATGCCGCGTCGGCGGCGTGTTCGGCGCGAAGGACACCTGGAGCGCGTGGGTGCGGTCCAGCAGCACCTTGTCCGGTGCGTACTCCACGCCCCAGGCCTTGAACAGCGTGCCAAGATCGGACGACTTGTCGGCCAGCATCGCCGACTGCGGATTTTGCGGATCGGCGCCCGATTCATCCTGCTCGGCGTGCGGATCGACGAACACCATGAGGTGGCCGCCGCGCAGGACGAACTGGTCCAGGGCATAGAGCGCATCCTCGGGCAGGTCCTTCGGGTGCACCAGCACGACGACGTTGATGTCCTTGTCAATGCTCTTGAGCGCGGCCGCATTGAGCTGGCGCACGTCGAACAGCTGCGACAGTTCCTGGTAGGCAGCCCAGGGTTCCTTCATCTGGCGCGTCTCGGGATTGAATCCGGCGGCCATCGACAGGCTGGAGATGAAACCCACGGCTGGTTTCTTCGTCGTCGTCAGGTCATGGATCAGCTTTGCGACGTCGTATTCCAGGAACGTTTCCTTGTCCGGATTGAAGAACGGAATGATCGCCACGCCGTCGGTGGAATTGGTCCCGGCCAGGCCGAAGTAGGCCTTTTCGCCCGCCTGGCTGATCGGTACGGCCTGGAGGCCATAGCTGGCGGCGGTGTCCTCGTCCTCCGAGAACGGCAGCGGATCAATCACCGTCAGCTGCAACTTGCCGTCGGCCCGGGCGGCCATCTCTTCCAGCAGTTCGCGCACCCGCTGGTAGTAGGTACGCAGCATCGGCAGGTTCTGCGTGGCCTTGTCCGAGTAGTACAGGTACAGATGTATCGGCTCGTCGAGCTTGGTCAGCACATTGCGGGTACCATCCGACAAGGTATACAGGTTGTTTTGTGTCAGATCGACGCGTGCACCGCGAAGCAGCACGTTGCTCAGCAGCACGACGGCGACAAACAGCACACCGAGAATCACGAGCGTGCTTCCCGTGAGAGTTCTGCGTTGAATGGCCATGGCGATATCTCCTTAATCGGCCTTCTTCAGATCGATGACGACGGCATTGGCGTACAGCCAGAAGCCGATGGTCAGCACGAAATAGATCAGGTCGCGCAGATCGATCACGCCCTTGGAAATCGCCGAGAAGTGCGTCAGGAAGCTCAGACCGGACACGGCATCCACAGCCCCCTGTGGCAGCACGGCGCCAACGGCGTCGAGCACGAGCGGGTATCCGGCGACCATGAACAGGAAGCACACGACCACCGTCAGGATGAAGGCGACCACCTGGTTGCGCGTCGCCGCCGACAGGCAGGAACCGATCGCCAGGAAGCCACCGGCCATGAGCAGGCTGCCGAGGTAGCTGGCGACGATGACGCCGTTGTCCGGATCACCAAGATAGTTGACCGTTATCCATACCGGGAAGGTGAGCGCGAGCGCGATACCGATGAACGCCCACGCGGCGAGGAACTTGGCCAGGACGGCTTGCCACATGGTGATCGGCAGGGTCAGCAGCAGCTCGATCGTGCCGCTCTTGCGCTCTTCCGCCCAAAGGCGCATCGCCACTGCCGGAACCAGGAACAGGTAAAGCACCGGATGGAATGAGAAGAACGCCTGCAGGTCGGCCTGGCCACGCTCGAACAGGCCGCCCATGTAGAAGGTGAGCGCGCCCGACAGCAGCAGGAATATGACGATGAAGACGTATGCGACCGGCGTCGAGAAATAGCTGCGCAGCTCGCGCCGGAAGACCGTTGCGATCGGATTCATGCGCGTGCCTCCTTGGCGGGGCGCTGGGTGATCGTGCGGAACACCTCGTCCAGGCGGCCGGCTTCCAGCTGCAACTCGGTAAAACCGATGTTCTGAGCCTTGAGCGTTTCGCTGACCGCGTTGAAGATGGAATGCCCCTGCTTCGGGAAGACGGTGATGCGGTGATCCTGCGGATCCACCTCCACTTCTTCCACGTGGCTGACGCGCAGCAGCGCTTCCTTGGCCGCACCGACATTGAGCGCGGTCAACGACACCGCGCCGTGATAGCGCGACTGCGCTTCAAGTTCAGCCGGCGTGGCATCGGCGAGCAACTTGCCGTGCGCGATGATCACCGCGCGCGAACAGACGGCGTGCACTTCCTCGAGGATGTGCGTAGAGATGATGATGATCTTGTCCGCGGCCATCGCATTGATCAGCGCGCGGACTTCGTGTTTCTGGTTCGGGTCCAGGCCGTCCGTGGGTTCGTCGAGGATCAGCGCCGGCGGATCGTGCAGGATCGCCTGGGCGAGCCCTACGCGGCGCTTGAAGCCCTTGGAGAGCGTGTCGATGGGCTTGCCGAGCACGCTGCTCAACTGCAGGCGTCCGATCACGTCGTCCAGGCGGCGGCGACGTGCATCGCCCGTCAGTCCGCGCACATCGGCCACGAATTGCAGGAAGCCCAGCGGCGTCATCTCGCCGTAGCTGGGAGCGCCTTCCGGAAGGTATCCCAGCGCCCGCTTCGCTTCGATGGGCTGTTCTTCCACGTCAAAGCCGCACACCTTCACGCTCCCGGCTGTGGGAGCGAGAAAGCCCGCGATCATTTTCATCGTGGTGGATTTGCCGGCTCCGTTCGGACCGAGAAAACCGAGTACCTGCCCCGGCTCGACCTTGAACGAAATGCCGTCCACGGCGGTGAGGTCGCCGTAGCGTTTCGTCAGTTGAATGGTTTCAATCATCGTCAGGTCACCTGTTCCTAGTGCAGCCGCTCCCCGACAGCGCCGGACGACCGGCACTTCGAGCAGAACGACGATGGCTGGCCAGCAAGTCGCACCCCGTTCCCGCTGGCGCGCGCTGCATCGCTGGGCGTACGCGGCGGGCCCTGGGCCGTCACCGCTCGCTGATGCAAGCGCGTCGGAATGTACCGCAAAGGCGTGGAAAAGTTCCCGCACGCGGCAACGGATTTGCGCATACCGGACACGTCCGCGCCGCCGACCCGCGCACGGGACCTGCCCAGGGCTGCCGATGGCCAGACGGCGCTGCAATTGTCCGTCGCCAAAAACGACAAACCCCCGCGGGGCGGGGGTTTGTCGCAATCGCGGACAGGTCGTCCGTGGTCAGTGTCAACCGCCGGCAGCAGCCGGCTCGGCGGCGGGCGCCGCCGGAGCCGCAGCCGGTTCGTTGGCCATGACCTGGTCGGAGATCGGCAGGTAGACCTTGAACTGCTGCTCGTCGTCGGCGACGGTTGCCGGGTCGGTGATCATCGTGTCGTAGTAGCGGTTGATCGAATCATTGAAGTGATAGCCACGCGACATGCCGTAGGCCTTGAGGGCAAGGCGCATCAGCGGCAGGCCGGCGGGGCTGCCGATCCAGGTCGTCACCAGGGCCTTGCCGCCGTAGGTCTGGCGGGCGCGCAGGGTCGGCGTGACCACCAGGTTACCCTTGCGGTCGAGCATGCCCGGCTTGAGTTCGGCCGGCGCGGCTTCGTCATCCGTGGCGGACGGCTGCACGACGGCCGGTACGATCGGACGCGGCGCACCTTCGAGTACCAGCTCGGACTTGTCGATCGGCTGGGACACTTCAAAGACATAGTTCTCTTCACCCCACTCGGTCGTGATGATCGAGTACGGGCCGGCCGCATTGATGTTGTTCTTCTTCATGAAGGCGCGGATTTCTTCGAGCGCCTTGCCGGTGGCGGCGGCGACTTCGTCCAGCGAACGCGGCGCCTGGGTGGCGACCACGAGCGCCGGCTGCGCCGGCACGTCGGCGATGAAGATTTCGGTCTGCGTGTAGTCGACGTTCGGAATGGCCGCCAGCTGCGACTGCAGGCTCACCAGGTTGGCCTGGATCTGCGTCGCCGGCTCGCCGTGCAGGTAGAGGCCCGAGTAACGCGCGACCAGGTCCATGCCGTAGTCGACGTCGAACGACCAGACGATCTTCGTCAGGCGGCCACTCTTGGCCGGCTCGAGCCGGATGGTGAACTTCTTGTTCTCGCCCTTCCAGCGGTTGTTCACCGTCCAGACGATCTTGGAGTCCTGTTCGATCTCGGCCACTTCATAGGAACCGTCACCGACGCTCGGCTCGCTGCTCTTGAACGCCAGTTTGGCGCCGACGCCGAAATCCGGGCCTTCCAGTGTGAACTGCGTCTTCGGATCGAACAGTCGCAGCGAGCCCCACTCCGGGAATTTGCGGAAGTTGCTCAGCACATCATTGATGTGGCGGATGTTGTGGCTGACGTCGATCGACCGCTCGATATAGCCGTGAGACGGCAGCGTCAGGCCAAAAACGACCGCCGCAACAAACACGATGACCGCGGCGACGATGAACTCAAGAATACGCGTCATTCCAGATGTCTCCAGGACTACTTCCGCTATACCGGCCACAAGGCCGCTGCCGCCAAGGGCTTAAAAGAATGAGGCGGAGCCCTGCACGCGCACGCCAGCGCGGCGGGTAGGACGACGCCGAGTCGCGCATGGTATCCGCTCCCGCTTGCGATGGCTATCACCTGAAGGGAGGCAGAACAAGGCGGAATATCCGTGCTGCAGTCGCAGCAAAAAAATCGGGAATTTCCGCCAAGGCATTGACCGGGAAACGGTTATTGCCGACGCAGCTGCAACGGAACGAAACCGGTCTCCCGGGAGTGCACGCGGTTGCGCAAGACCGGCAACGCCGACTTTGGTCGCGCGGCCCCGATCCGGAGCTTGTCGCCCCGGTATGGCACGTGTCAGACGATGCCCAGTTCGAAGGCCTTCAGGACGGCGCGCGTGCGGTCCCGGACGCCGAGCTTGGACAGGATGTTCGACACGTGATTTTTCACCGTGCCTTCGGCAACCCCCAGGGAGTTGGCGATTTCCTTGTTGCTGTAGCCGCCTGCCATCAGGCGCAGGATCTCGGTTTCGCGTTCGGTCAGTGGATCCGGGCGGTCCAGGCTGACGAATTCGTTGTGCATGCGTTCCAGGCCCGTCAGCAGGCGCTGGGTTACCACCGGTGCAACCAGCGAGCCGCCGCCGGCCACCGTCTTGACGGCATCCACCAGCTGGTCGAGGGAGACATCCTTGAGAAGGTAACCACGCGCCCCCGCCTTCAGGCCTGCCAGGACAAGCTGGTCATCGTCAAAAGTGGTGAGGATGATCGTTGGCGGCAACAGGTTTGATTGCGACAGCGTGTTGAGGACGTCAATCCCGCTCATGCCCGGCATGCGCAGGTCCAGCAACACCACGTCGGGCTTCTTCTGCGGAATCAGTTCGACGGCCTGCGCACCGTCAGATGCCTCGGCAATCACGCGGATGTCGTCAGAGAGCTCCAGCAGGCTTCGGATGCCCTGGCGCACCAGTGTCTGATCGTCCACCAGCAGTACGGAAATCATGTCGTCGTCTCCAGTGGCAGCCAGGCATCGAGGGCGAATCCGCGATCCTTGGCGGTTCTAATATCCAGCCGGCCACCGAACTGCGCGAGGCGTTCGCGCATGCCGGTCAGGCCGTTCCCTTGCTTGAGGCCATCGCTGCCGCGACCGTCATCGCTGGCGTGAATGACGACTTCCCCGTTGCCGTGCTCAAAGCGCAACCATAGCGTGCGGGCGCCGGCATGGCGAACGGTATTGGTGATGATCTCCTGTGCACAGCGCAGCAGCACATGGGCGCGGTGCGGATCTTCGACACTGAATCGCGGTGGCAATTCGAGTTTGATTTCCAGCTGCGGCACGCCTTCGATCAGGGTCTGCAGAGCCTGGGTCAGATCGATGCTGTCGTCGTCGCGCATCTGGCTGACGACTTCGCGCACGTCGCTGAGCAGCAGTTTCGCGACGGACTGCGCCTTGCGCACATGCTCCTGCGCCGGCTGCTGCACCAGGTGGCTGGCCACCTCCAGGTTGAGGCTCAACGCCGTGAGATGGTGACCGACCAGGTCATGCAACTCGCGTGCGATCCGCAGGCGCTCCGAGATCCGGCTCGATTCCGCCAGGAGGGCCCGGGTGGCACGCAGTTCCGAATTGAGCCGGCGCTGTTCGTCGCGGGCCTCCGCCTGCTGCTTGGCGATGACGGAGGTGAAAAACGTCAGTACCGACAGCCCCAGGTACATGCTTGACTGAAGAATGGCCTGGCCGAGCGTCCAGCCGGGAAAGCTGGCAAACACCGGCACCAGGGAGTAGTTCTGCAAGACCATCCACACCATCGCCACCTTGAGCGGCAGCAGCCAGGGCAGCAGGACCGCCACCACGACCAGCAGCAAGGCCACCAGACCCGTCTGGCTGAACCAGCCGATGCTGACCGCCGATGCGACCAGGACCGCGAGGAGAAAGGCTTTCAGGCGCGAGAACCGGCCGCTGCCCAGTCGATGAGTCAGCACCCAGAAGACAACCCCGAACAGCAAATAGCAGCCCAGCCACGCGTACAGATAGGCTGGCGAGCGCTGCTGCTGTTCCATCTCGGCCAGGAGCGACCCGTAGCTCAACCACGGAATGCCGACGCAGAGGTAGGTGAACAATCCGGCGTAACGCAGCAGACGGATGTGGTTGATCTGGGCGATAGGCATGAGAGAGATCATAGGCCGCACGGCCGTGGCGGCAACCCTGCAGTTAGTAATTGGCGGGTGCGGCCGGGCGCACAGGCCGGGCCTGCGGCACCCGGCGGCAGTGACTGCCGCAGGCACGCCCCATGCCCCCGGATAACTTTTTTTAAGCATTAGATGACGAGCCACGTCCACACCGGCCATTCGGCCATGACGCCGCAGCCCCTGCGATCCGCCCGCCGCCCGTGTTTCGCCCGCCGGCTGCCGCGCCGCGTCATGGCCTCGGGTATGCATGCATGCGATAATCCATCAATCGTGGGCCGCCGACGGGTCGGCCCGCCCAAACGCTGGAGCACCGAATGGCCATCGCCATCCGCGACGTGCGTGAGCACGAGCTGGATTCCGTCCTTGCATTGAACAACGCCGCCGGCCCGACGATCCTTCCGCTGGACTCCACGAAAGTCCGCTGGTTTTTTGACAATGCGGATTACTTCCGTGTCGCCGAGGTGGACGGCCACATCGCCGGCTTCCTGATCGCGCTGCGGGGCAATGCCGATTACGAGAGCCCGAACTATCTGTGGTTCCGCGAGCGCTATCCGGCGTTCCTGTACATCGACCGTATCGTCATCGCCAAACCCTACCGCGGGCTTGGCCTGGGTCGCATCTTCTATTCCGACGCCACGAGCTACGCCGAAGTGCGCGTTCCGGTGCTGGCCTGCGAAGTGTTCCTCGAACCGCGTGACGATGTCTCGGTATTGTTCCACGGTACCTACGGCTTCCACGAAGTCGGGCAGCAGATCATGCCCGGCCTCGGCAAGCGCGTCAGCCTGTTGGCCAAGGACCTCCCGAGCTTCACATTCGTGCGCGATACCTATCTACTGGGCCCCATGGGGCAGCTTCCCAATCAACCCTGGCTGGTCGAGCGCGTCCGCAACGGCAGCCGCACGTCCCTTCGCGCCGCCAGCGGGCACTGACCTGGATGGCGCGCGTGATGCAAAACCTCGAGCCGGTCGGCGAACTGAAATTCGGCCAGGTCGGCATCGCCAATCTTCGATTGAAATCGCTGGACCTGGATACCCTGGCGCAGGAGCTCGCCCAGAAGGTGAGCAGCGCGCCGCAGCTGTTTGCGCGCGCACCCGTCGTGCTGGACCTCAGCCACCTGGCCACCCTGCCCGATCCGGCCACGGTCCGCGAAACGCTCGGTACGATCCGTGCGAGCGGCATGCTCCCGGTAGGCCTGGCCTACGGAACCAGCGAAAACGAAGCGCTCGCGCGCACGCTGGATCTTCCACTCTTTGCCAAGTTCCGCGCCGCCTATGAGCCGGTCGAGGCCCCACGAGACCGCGCGCCAGCCGTAGAGGCGCCGCGCCCGGCGCCCGCCCCTGCCGCTACACCAGCGCCCGCGCCCCAGCGCGGCCCGGCCAGCCTCTACCAGGCGCTGCCGGTGCGTTCGGGCCAGCAGATCTACGCGCGCGGCACCGACCTCGTCATCAACGCCGTGGTCGGCAACGGCGCCGAGGTCATTGCCGACGGTTCCGTGCATGTGTATTCCGCGCTGCGCGGCAAGGCGCTGGCCGGTGCCCAGGGCGATACGTCCGCACGGATCTTCTGCCAGGATTTCCAGGCCGAGCTGATTTCCATCGCCGGCCATTACCGTGTATTCGAAGACATTCCGGCCGATCTGCGCGGCAAACCCGTGCAGGCCTGGCTGGAGGGGGAGAAGCTGCTACTGGCCAGGCTCGGCCAATAGTGGACGAAGTTATAAAGAGCCAAGTGGAGAGTTATCTTGACTGAATTCATCGTCGTCACCTCCGGCAAGGGCGGAGTCGGCAAGACCACGTCGAGCGCATCGGTCGCCGTCGGCCTGGCCAAACACGGCAAGAAGGTCGCGGTCATCGACTTCGACGTAGGCCTGCGCAACCTCGATCTCATCATGGGTTGCGAGCGGCGTGTCGTGTACGACTTCGTCAACGTCATCCACCAGGAATGCACCCTCAAGCAGGCGCTGATCAAGGACAAGCGCTATGAGAACCTACACGTCCTGGCGGCCTCGCAGACTCGCGACAAGGACGCGCTGACCAAGGAAGGTGTCGAACGAGTCCTCAACGAACTCAAGGAGGACGGTTTCGACTTTGTCCTCTGCGATTCACCCGCAGGCATCGAGAAAGGCGCCTTTCTCGCCATGTATTTCGCCGACCGGGCCATCGTCGTGGTCAATCCGGAAGTGTCGTCGGTACGCGACTCCGACCGCATCCTGGGGTTACTGTCATCCAAGACGCGCCGCGCCGAGAGCGGCGGCACGCCGGTCGTACAGCACCTGCTGCTGACGCGCTACAACCCGGCGCGTGTCGTCAGCGGCGACATGATGAGCATCGATGACGTAAAAGAAATCCTCGGCATCGAAGTGCTCGGCGTGATCCCGGAATCCGAAGGCGTGCTGGCCGCATCGAACGCGGGCGTGCCGGTCATCCTGGATGAATCGTCCACCGCAGGGCTGGCCTACGACGATGCCGTCATGCGCCTGCTCGGCGAGAACCGGCCGATGCGATTCCTCGACGCGCCCAAGAAAGGCATTCTGTCGCGACTGTTCGGGAGCTGAGCATGGGCCTGTTCGATTTCCTTCGCGCCCGGCCCAAGCAGACCGCCACCATCGCCAAGGAACGGCTTCGCATCATCGTGGCGCAGGAACGCAGCGCCCGTGGCAGCCCTGACTATCTGCCGCTGTTGCGTCGCGAGCTGCTGGAAGTCATCCGCAAGTACGTGAATGTCGACCAGGACGCCGTCGACATCCACGTCGAGCGTGAGGGCGACCACGAAGTGCTGGAACTGACCGTGACGCTGCCCGAAAAGGGTGGCGCCGCCGCGGCGCCGGCGCCCAGCGAAGCCTGATTCCGCGCACTGCTGCCTCCGGAGGGCCTGATGGTCCTCCGGAGGACCGCCACTTCCATGAATTCCACCGCTGCCACCGTCATCGCCGAGCCGGTCGTCACCCGGGTCGGCGACGTCTGCTTCGACGCGCTACGCCAACTGCTCGACCGCGGCGGACTGCGCCTGCACGCCGTCGCGGACGGGGCGGCGATTCCCGGATCCTTCTGGGGTGAACCGGAAGCCGGCATCATCGGCACCGATGTCTATGCCCGCGCTGATACGCCCGTGCATTCCTTGCTGCATGAAGCCTGTCACCTGCTCGTCCTGCCGCCGGAACGGCGCGCCCTTGTCCATACCGACGCCACCGATTCGGTCGCCGAGGAGGACGCTACCTGCTACCTGCAGATCGTGCTGGCCGAGGCCATACCCGGGGTCGGCAGCCTGCAGCTGATGCACGACATGGATGCCTGGGGCTATACCTATCGCCTCGGCTCCACTCGCGCCTGGTTCGAGCAGGACGCCGAGGACGCGCGGGCCTGGCTGCTGCAACGCGGCCTCCTCGACGCCAACGGCCGCGCGACTATTTGACCTCGACCGTAATCTTCGGCGACTGGATCGGCGGATCAAACGGGATGTGCAAGGCGTCACCCAGCATCAGTTGCAACGTGTGCTTGCCGGGCGGCAAGGTCACGGTGGTTTCGGTCTGCCCGCCGCCGAAATGGCGATGATGGTCATCGTTCGGCAGCGGGAGGTTCATCGGTGGCGACGTCGCCACGTCGATGAGCAGATGATGGTGTCCCGTGTTTTCCTTGGCGACGCCGGCCGGCGCGACGCCCATGCCTTTCAGACCGAAGCGGACGGTGAATTCCTTGCCGACAACTTCGCCATCCTTGGGTGAAATGATGTAAAGCTCCACATTGGCCGGCGCCTTGGTGCGCGGCGGCAGGCCCGGCGCAGTGGCGTCTTCGGCCAGCGCGAGGCCGCCGGTGGCGAGGCCGGCAGCCAGGATCATTGCACGTAGCATGGGGCGTTCCTCCGTGACGAAATGACCGGATCATACGCCTTTGCCGTCGGATGGGCTTTGACGAAAGTCGGGTGCGGCGGATTTCTTGTCCGCCGCATATCTGCCCCCATGTGCCCGCTTTGCCCGCTACGATCCCCCCATGAACGCGCCCCGCGAAGACCGCTCCATCATCGCCACCCTCCGGCTGATGCTCCCCCAGGTGTGGCACTACCGCGGCCGGGTGCTGCTGGCCGTGGCCTTCCTGGTCACGGCAAAACTCGCGACGATCGCCGTACCGCTCACCCTGAAAGAGCTGATCGACCGGCTGGATGTCGCGCCCTCGCTGTTGCTGTTGCCGCTGGTACCCCTGGTGGCTTACGGCGCCCTGCGCCTGTCGTCATCGCTGTTCCAGGAGCTGCGCCAGATCATCTTCGCGCGGGTGATGGCGCGCACCTCGCGCATGATCACATTGCAGGTCTTCCGCCATCTCCACGCCCTCAGTCTGCGCTTCCATCTCGATCGCAAGACGGGTGGCGTGGCGCGCGATCTGGAACGCGGCATGTCGGCGATCGCAGACCTGCTCGACTGGACCCTCTACACCATCCTGCCCACGCTGTTCGAGATCGTGGTCGTCAGCTTTATCCTGATCTTCCGCTACGACTCCAGCTTTACCGTGATCACGCTGGGTACGCTGGTGGCGTATGTCGCTTTCACGTTCACCGTGACCGAGTGGCGCCTGCGTTACTACCGGGCTGCCAACGAGGCGGACACCGAGGCCAATGCGCGCAATGTCGACTCGCTGCTCAACTACGAGACGGTCAAGTACTTCAACAACGAGACGCACGAGCAGCACCGCTTCGATGCCAGCCTGATAAAACTGGAAAATGCCACAGTCAAGAGCCTCAAGACCCTCGCCGTGCTCAACGTGGGCCAGGCCGGCATCGTGGCGATCGGACTGACCCTGCTGCTGTGGCGCGCCGCGGTCGGCGTCACCGAAGGGCGCATGGCACTGGGAGACCTGGTCCTGGTCAATGCGTTCCTGATCCAGCTCTCGATTCCCCTCAACTACCTCGGCATGGTGTATCGCGAGGTCAAGCAGGCGTTGACCAATATCCAGCGCATGTACGCCCTGCTCGACGAACCCCAGGAAGTACGCGATGCGCCCGACGCACCGGCACTGCGCGTCGATGGCGCAACCCTGCGCTTCGAGCACGTTGATTTCCACTACGACGCGGCGCGGCCCATCCTGCGCGATGTCGACTTCACCATCCCGGCGGGCAAGACCCTTGCCGTGGTCGGCACCACCGGCGCCGGCAAGTCGACGCTGGCACGCCTGCTCTACCGCTTCTACGATGTCACCGGCGGCCGCATCACGATCGACGGCCAGGACATCCGCGAAGTCACCCAGGATTCGCTGCGCGCGGCAATCGGCATCGTTCCGCAGGACACGGTGCTATTCAACGACACGATCTACTACAACATCGCCTATGGCCGCCCGGATGCCGACCGCGAAGCCGTGATCGCGGCTGCCCGTTCGGCGCATATCCATGATTTCATCGTGTCCCTGCCGCAGGGTTACGACAGCATGGTCGGCGAACGGGGCCTGAAGCTCTCGGGCGGCGAGAAACAGCGAGTGGCCATCGCACGCACCTTGCTCAAGGATCCGCACCTGCTGGTGTTCGACGAGGCCACCAGCGCGCTGGACACCCGCACCGAGAAGATCATCCAGGCTGAACTGGCGGATATCGCGCGGCATCGCACCACCCTCGTCATCGCCCACCGGCTATCGACCATCGTCGAGGCCGACGAGATCCTCGTACTGGAACAAGGCAAGGTCGTCGAGCGCGGTACGCATGCCCGCCTGCTCGAGGCTGGCGGCCGCTACGCGGCGCTCTGGGCGATGCAGCAACGGGAAGCGGGCAGCTGAGACCGCTGCGCGCGTGCACACCACCTCGGGAAATTCCGGCGAAAGCCGGGCGCCCATCCGGCCTTTGCCACGCGTCGTAACAAACGACCGGGCCTTTGGGCTGTTGACGCACCGGCAGCGTTCGCGACAATGCGTGCAACATCAACGCCATTAGTGCGGCCCGATTCTTGCGGGCCAGCTTAGGGGACCCAGCATGGCGAACAAAATTGCCCTCGTCGGTGCCAGCCAGGCAGAAGAGATCGAGTTCCGCAACCTGCTCGGCACGGCGGCTACCCGCCTGCGCCAACGCTGGGACATGGTCTCGGAGACGGACGCCGAACTGGTCGTCGTCGAGGTGGACTCGGTTTTCGGCCACATGGCGTGGCTCAAGGCCAGCGGCGCCGGCAAGCGTACCGCCGCCTACACCGAACGGGAGTCCGCGCGGGAATCGGATCTGATCCTGCCGCGCCCGCTCACACTGGAAGGCGTCACCCAGCTGTTGATGCACTACACGCACGGGGTGCCCGGAGCGGCCGAGCCCGCTGCGCCGGTACCGGCACCGGCCGAGCACCAATATGCCAGTGAATACTCGCCGCCGTCGGACGGTGACAACGGGCGCGCCCGCTTCGACCGCCAGCCGCCCCGCCCTGTCGCTGCGGAACCGCGTCCGACACCGCCCCCGCCGGCTGCGCGTCCTGCACCGGCGCCGGTGGCAGCACCCGCGCCTGCGCCTGCTCCCTCGCGTGAGGTCACCCTGGTCGACCTGATCACCGGAGCCCTGATCAACGGCCCCACGCGCATCACCAGCCCGGACGCACCGGACCTGATCCTCGACCCCGCCAGCCAGACCTGGTACAGCAGTGCGACCACGCTGCGCGCCCTGCTACCCCACTGTTCGCGCGCCTTGAAGCCGGGCGACTGGCAAGAGCTCAGCCCCGGCGAATTCCAGTCCGCCAAGGGCTCCGCCACGGCGCAGCCGTACACGCGCCTGCTCTGGTACTACACGGTCGTTCGCTCCAAGGGCGAACTGCTGCCCTCGCTGGAACGCGGCGCGCGCTACAAACTCACGCGCTATCCGCAGAGCGAACGCGAGTTCACCAAGCATTTCCGCATCGGCACCTTCATGCTGAAAGATTTCGCCACGCTGGAGGAAATCTCCGACGGCAGCGGCGCCCCGCTCCCGGACGTCATCGACTACGTCAACGCCTACTACGCCGTCGGCTTTGTCGACCACGACCGGGCCAAGCCGGGTGAAGTCGATGCCATAAAGGGTGGGGTAGCGCGGTTGAGGAACCCGTTCGGGCGGTAATGGATAGTGCAAAACATCCTGAGTTGTCGAGCGCGCCACCTGGCACGCCCGACATTGTTACCGCTATTGCACCGACCCTTCAGCGTCACCGCACTTTGCAACTTTTCTAACTATTGCGTTTTCCAGAAGCCATCACAGCGAGGCGGTAGATGGGCCCCACTTCAAGATCTGCCGGCTCGGTCGTGACATCTAAGGAAGGTCTGAACAAGTCCGACCCGATTGTGTTGAGATAGTACCCTCCCACACAAAGGCACGCGCATGGACCAGATGAGCTTCGGCGACTCCGAGTATGCGAGCAAGCGCAAACGGACCCGCCGCGAGGTGTTTCTGGCAGAGATGGAGCAGGTTATTCCCTGGACGATCCTGCTGAACTTGATCGAGCCGGTGTATCCGAAGGCTGGCAATGGGCGGCGACCGTATCCGCTGAAGGTGATGCTGAAGATTCATCTGATGCAGAACTGGTTCGGGCTGAGCGACCCGGCGATGGAAGAAGCGCTGTACGAGATCGCGTCGATGCGCCAGTTCGCGAGCCTATCGTTGACGAAGCCGATCCCGGACGAGACGACGATTCTCAATTTCCGGAGGTTGCTGGAAACCTACGAGCTGGGTGCCGAGATTCTGGCTCGAGTGAACGGCTATCTGTCGCGCAAAGGGCTGATGCTCAAGCGCGGAACGATGGTGGACGCCACGATCATCGCAGCACCGAGCTCGACGAAGAACGCCGGAGGTGAACGAGATCCGGAGATGCATCAGACGAAGAAGGGGAATGAGTGGTTCTTCGGCATGAAGGCGCACATTGGCGTGGATGTCGACTCCGGACTGGTGCACACGGTGACGACAACCGCAGCGAACGAAGCGGATGTGAATGAAGCGGAGTATCTGCTGCACGGCAAGGAAAGCGTGGTCTATGCCGATGCCGGTTACACGGGCGCGGACAAGCATTCGTCGCGCCGAGGATTGGACTGGCAGATTGCTCGTCGACGCAGCAGCGTGAAGGCAATGCCGGAAGGACGCCAGAAGCGTGCGATCGAGAAAGCGGAGAAGCGCAAGGCGAGTATTCGCGCGCGCGTGGAGCACCCGTTCCGTGTCGTGAAGCGTCAGTTCGGCTACGTGAAGGTGCGCTTCAAGGGACTGGCGAAGAACACGGCGCAGATCCTGACGCTGTTCGCGCTATCGAATCTGTGGATGGCGCGAAAGCGATTGCTGGCGATGACGGGCGAGTTGCGTCCGAAGGTGGCATAGCGCGTTAAAAAGGCTGCTATTTGCAGCCTTTGCAAAGCAATCTCGTTCGCTCTGAACCGATTTTCATCACCACCGGCATGCGACCGAGTCTTCAGACAAGCAGTTTTCGAGGCTTGTTCAGACTTTCCCTAACTCGCCAGCCTCCTCGCCGTATCCAAAGCAGCTCACTGGCTGAGGCTCTTTCGTCCCGGCATGGAGCGCCCATAACGGCGCTAAGCGGCATCCGAATGGAATTCCCATCTGCGGCCGCGGCAAGAACCAGCGCTGTCAACGCCGGTACCAGTGCAACTGCGGGTCTGCTTTCCATGTCACGGACTCCGGCAAATGTTCGTGATCGCGTTGAAGATCATGTTCTCGTAGCTCTGGATAGGAACGCCCCTCACCATCAATGCACCCGCTAAGCGCGCATACGAGTAGTGCTCCGTGATCGCGCCCTGCTGCTCGTATCTGCAAGAAGCGAACGACTGCCCAGCATTGAAGGTATAGGCATAGGGATCCTTGAACCTGATGGTCACGCCCGATGATCACCATCCGTTCGCACGCACAAGGTCAGTACGCACGTACGGTGTCGCACGCGCACAGACAGGGCGAATCGGCAAAGGGCGCGGAGAATAGTGGGGTCGCCGTGCCAACTCGAACGGATTTATGGCACATCCGGTCGGTACGCAGTGGACGCAACATCGCGTGGACGGGGCGCGCACGGCAGCAGGAGGAATCTCGAAATCCAGTCCAAAAGACCGCGGCACACGAATTGACAGGATAAGCCGCAGGAATTGGCGATATCAGGCCATCGGCGGATCGCACAAATTCACAGATATACTTGTAGCCATGGATATCCCGCACTCGCGGAACATCTAGCCCTTGCCAGCATCTCCGCTCGTCCTCGAAAGCCCGGTATGGCGCACGTCCTTGCCGCGCACCAGATAGATCACCTGCTCGCACAGGTTCTTGCAGCGGTCGCCGATGCGCTCGAGGGCGCGGGCACACCACAGCAGATCCAGCGCGGCGGGAACACGGTCGGACTGGCGTTGCATCAGATCGACCAGCATCGCGGAGACTTCCTTGTAGAGCACGTCCACTTCGCGGTCGCGACGCAGGCGTTCCAGCGCACGGTCTTCATCCATGCGGGCGAAGGTGTCGAGTGTGCCGCGCAGCTGGTCGCGGACCAGGCTGCCCATCTCGGCCAGTTTCATCGTGTAGCGTTCGCCCAGATCGATGCTGCCGAGCTTCTCCGACAGTTTGGCGATGCGCTCGGCCTCGTCCCCGATGCGTTCGAGGTTGGTCACCATGCGCACGCAGGCAAGGACCAGGCGCAAATCCGATGCAGCCGGCTGGCGCCGCGCGAGGATCTGCGTGCAACGCGCGTCGATTTCCAGTTCCGAGGCATTGACTGCCTCTTCCCGCGCAATCACGTCGGCGGTGCGCCGCGCGTCGCGCTCGGCCAGGGCTTCCAGCGCCGTGGCAAGCTGCGATTCCACCAGTCCGCCCATGGCCAGCACCTGGCGGGTCAACGCCGCCAGCTCGGCATTGAATTGCTGGGATATGTGCTGGCTCAGGTGAAGGCGATCCATGGTGTGCAGGTAGAGGTGTCGGGATTCGCGGAAGAGTACTTCGTCCAGATTTCGACTTTTCGAAACCGAGCGAAGGAAAGTGGCGGTCGGCCGTACCGGGCGTCAGGCGAGGAACTTGCCGGTGATGTAGTCCTCGGTCTGGCGCAGGCGCGGATTGGTGAACAGCCGCTCGGTGGCATCGAACTCCAGTATACGCCCGCCGTGCATGTAGGCCGTGTAGTCGGCCACGCGCGCTGCCTGCTGCATGTTGTGCGTAACCAGCAGCACGGTGTAATGCGCACGCAGCGTGACCAGCAGCTCCTCGAACTTGAGCGTGGAGATCGGATCGAGCATCGACGCCGGCTCGTCCATCAAGAGGACTTCCGGCTCGACCGCAATCGCCCGGGCGATGACCAGGCGCTGCTGCTGCCCGGCGGAAAGCTCCAGCGCGCTGCGCTCCAGGCGGTCGCGCACTTCTTCCCAGAGGGCCGCGGCGCGCAATGCCGCCTCCACCCGTGCCTCGATCTCCGAACGCGAACGAATTCCCGCCAGGCGCAGGCCAAAGGCGACGTTTTCGAGCACCGGCATGGGGAACGGATTGGGCCGCTGGAACACCATGCCGACGCGTCGGCGCAGGTCCGGCAGGACGACGTCCGGGGCGTAGGCGTCCACGTCCAGTACGCGCACCTGGCCCTCGACACGGCACTCGGCAATCTCGTCGTTGAGCCGGTTGAAGCAGCGCAGCAAGCTGGACTTGCCGCAGCCGGACGGCCCGATCAGCGCCGTCACGCGATGCCGCGGAACGTCCAGGTCGACGCCGTCGAGCGCGGGCACATCACCATAGTGCAGGCGCAGCCCCCGTGTCTGGATGGCACATTCGATCGCATCGAGCAGGCCGCCCGGCATGGCATCGGTCGTCATCGGCGCAACCGGCAGCGCGGCGACGTTCATGAGGACAACCGCCGGCCGCGCTCGCGCAGGCGGTTGCGCACCAGGATGGCCGTGAGGTTCAAGCCGATAACGACGATCACCAGCAGCAGTGCCGCGGCATAGGCCTGCCCCGGCGAGCGGATCGGGTCACTCCCGGCCATTGCGCGATCGTAGACGGTATACCCAAGGTGCATGAATTGCCGTGCCGGATGCAGGTAAGGAAACTCGCCGTCGATCGGCAGCGAGGGCGCATATTTGACCACGCCCACGAGCATCAGCGGCGCCACTTCGCCCGCCGCCCGCGCGACGGCAAGGACGAACCCCGTCAACAAGGCGGGCCGCGCTACCGGGAGGACGACGCGCCAGAGCGCTTCGCTGCGGGTCGCACCCAATGCCAGCGCCCCCAGGTAGAGCCGACGCGGCACGCGCGACAAGCCTTCCTCGGTGGCGATGATGACCACTGGCAGCGTCAGCAGCGCCAGGGTCACCGCCGACCACAACAATCCGCCGGTACCAAAGGTGGCGCGCGGCAGCGCGTCGGCGAACAGGAGCCGGTCAATGCCACTGCCCAACGTGTGCACGAAGAGGGCGAGCCCGAACAGCCCGTAGACCACGGCCGGAATGCCGGCCAGGTTGGCCACCGCCGAGCGCAGCAGTCGCACCACGAGCCCCGTTCCCGAATGTTCGTTGAGCCACACGGCGACCAGTACGCCCAGCGGCATGACGATGATGCTCATCAGAATCACCAGCACGACCGTGCCGATAAGCGCCGGAAACAGGCTGTCGGTGTGCATCGCCATGCCACTGCCGGACAGGAATGCGGCGATGCGCCCGAGGCTGACGCGCCAGCGCGCCACGACGCCGAGCCGGTTTGGCGCCAGCACTTCGACAATATCCCGGCCGGCAATGTCGAACGCCGTCCCGCCATCGTCGATACGCAGGGACCGGGTTTCCGGTAACGCGCGGATGGCCGCATCGTCGCCGCGGCCGACCAGCTCGCGACCATCGCGCAGCAGGATGCTGATCGCATTCGCCGGCTCAGTGCGGCTGAGGACATTGCGGACGGCAATACGCTGGTACGCACCGCCCCGGCGATGGACCTCGCTGCCGCGCACGACCAGGTAGTCGGCCGACTCCGCCACGATCACGAAAAGCCGGGTGTCACGCACGCCGTCCACCTGATAGGCCAGCTCGGTGATCGGCAGCACCCGAAAACCGCCGAAAGCCTGGCGGCAAAGAATCACCAGCAGCAGCGCCAGCAGGACGAACGCCATGGCTGTCGCACCAGCGAGCCACCACTCACCTGCCGCGTCGCGCCAGCGTGTCCGCAACCGTTGAACGGGCCGCTCCGTTCCGCTCACAGGCCCGCCAGCCGTCGGCGCAGACGGACACGCACGGCATCTGCAACGGAATTGAGAATGAAGCACAGTACAAAAAGCAGCAACGCGGACGTCAGAAGCAGGCGATAGTGCGCGCTGCCAGGCACCGCCTCGGGCGCCTCCAGGGCCAGGTTTGCCGAGATGGCGCGCAAGCCGACAAACGGATTGCCGGTGGCGTCCGGCGTATTGCCGCTGGCCATCAGTACAATCATGGTTTCACCGAGCGCGCGGCTCAGGCACAACAACACCGCCGCGAACAGGCCGGGAGCCGCCGCCGGCACTACCAGGCGCACCAGGGCCTGCCAGCGCGAAGCCCCCAGGGCGAGCGCACCGTCCGTGAGGTGTGCCGGAACGGCAAAAAGGGCATCTTCCGCCAGCGTGAAGAGCATCGGCATCACCGCCAGTCCCAGAACGATGCCCACCAGCAACAGATTCCACGGCGTCGCCGGCTCACCAACGCCCAGTGCATGTGTAATACCACTGCCAATGAGCCACGCCGCCAGGGCCACGCCGGCGATGACCGGTACGCACAGCCACGGTTCGTACCCGGTCGCTCTTCGTCGCCAGCCGGCCGGCGCCGATGGCCAGGCCAGCCCCACGGCGCCGAGCGCGACGGGCAGCAGAGCGGCGAATGCGGCCACCGACACGACATGGCGCGCCAGCCACGGCGCTACGGTGACGCTGGCAACCAGGCCGAGCACCACCGCGGGGACGGCTTCAATCAGTTCAAATACGGGCTTGAGCCAGGCACGTGTGGCAGGTGACGCGAACCGCGCGCACCAGGCCGCCGCGAACAAACCCAGTGGCAGGGCGACCACCATCGCGGCAAACGCCGCCTTGAGACTGCCGACGAACACGGGACGCAGGGCGGCCCACGAAGCCGACGACACACCGGCATCCACCAGCAGGAAGGTCGGAATCCCGGCCACGGCTGCCAGCACAGCCACCGCGGCGCAACGGATCACGCCGTTGGTCCAGCGCTCCCGCCGCAGGCGCCGTGCCAGCTGTGCCCGGAAGACCTGGCCAGGCGAAGGCGCTGCAGATTCAACGGCAGGTACGGGCATCGGCGCAAGCTAGGGGGAATTGTGACAATCCTATTACAGCCCTCCGGGCCGATGTGCCCTGTACGGCTGTCATCGCCCCTTCATCGCCGGGCAACCGCGCCGCAACCTGCCGTCGCCAGCATGTCGGGCGAGGAGCCGACGCATGCGAATCGCGATCGTCACGGAAACCTACCCCCCGAGATCAACGGCGTCGCGCTGACCGTGCAGGCCCTGGCCCAGGGTCTGGACGGCAGCGGGCATCCGGTGCAGTTGATTCGTCCCCGCCAGAAAGACGCCGGCGTCGCCACGGGCGTTTCCGAGGACGTCCAGGTCCGTGGCGCCGGCATCCCCCGCTATCCCGGCCTGCGCTTCGGCTTGCCCGCCCGCCGGCGGTTGGAGAGGCTATGGTCCCTCCAGCGCCCGGATGCCATCTACGTGGCCACCGAAGGCCCGCTGGGTCATTCGGCATTGCGCGCGGCACGGCGCCTGGGCATTGCCGCCAGCACGGGTTTTCACACCCGTTTCGACGACTTTGCGCGGTACTACGGCATTGGCTTTCTCACGCCACTGGTATTCGCCTGGCTGCGTCATTTTCACCGGCACGCCGCGACGACTCTGGTGCCGACCGTCGAACTGCGCGACTACCTGCAGGCGCAGGGTTTCGGCGACGTGCGCCTGCTGCGCCGCGCCGTGGATACCCGCCTTTTCGCGCCGGCCCGGCGTGAGGAATCACTGCGCCGTGAGCTGGGGCTGGACCCCGCCGATCTGTGTGTGATCTATGTCGGGCGGATTGCACCGGAGAAAAACCTGGCGCTGGGCATTCGCGCCTTCCGCCAGATCCAGCAACGCCATCCCAGGGCGCGCTACGTCTGGGTAGGCGACGGGCCCGCGCGGGATGCAGTGGCCACGGCGAATCCCGACTTCGTCTTCGTCGGCGCGCGGCGCGGCGACGAGCTGGCGCGCTACTTCTCCATCGGCGACATTTTCCCGTTCGCCAGCTTGAGCGAAACCTTTGGCAACGTGACGCTGGAGGCAATGGCCAGCGGCGTGTCGACCGTCGCCTTCGACTACGGCGCCGCCCGCGAACACATTCTCCACGGCGAGAATGGTTTTCGCATCGCGCGCGGTGATGAGGCGGCGTTTATCGATGCGGTCGCACAGCTGGCCGACGATGCGCCGCTTCGGCACCGGGTCGCCAGCGCCGCGCGCCGGGCAATGCTTCCGCTCAATCCCCAATCCGTCACCGACCACTTCGCCCGCACGCTTGCCTCCCTGGGGAGATCCGCATGAACGCTCTGGAGCGCTGGAACCACCTGGAAATACGCAGCGGCGAATGGCGACTGTGCCTGGCCGCCAATCGCTGGGGCTCGCGTGACTCCATTGCGCGCTTCTTCGGCCTCATCAGCCGTGCCGGTGACGGCGCCATCTGGTACGTGACGATGGCACTGTTCGCTGCGTTCGGCGGATCACGCGGCCTCCAGGCGGCGCTGCACATGGCGGCAACGAGCCTTGCCGCGCTACTGCTGTACCGTACGCTCAAGCGCAAGACCCGTCGCCCTCGCCCGTTCCGCGCCCACGAAGGCATCATCGCGCGCGTGCCGCCGCTGGACGAATTCAGCTTCCCATCCGGCCACACCTTGCACGCCGTGACGTTCACGCTGATCGCCTGCGCCTACTTCCCCGGCACCGCCGGCGTCCTGCTGCCCTTCACCCTGCTGGTGGCCACCTCGCGCGTGGTGCTGGGACTGCACTTTCCCAGTGACGTGCTCGCGGCGGCGATCATCGGCACCGTGCTGGCCAGTCTGTCGCTATGGCTGATTCCCGGCGTCAGCCTGTTCGCCTGACGACGGGGCCACGCACGCCACGCGCGCGACCGTGACGCACGGCCGGCACTGGAAATCCCAGTCAGCGACATTGGCTACTTGTCCATTTTTCAGCGTCTCGTCCAGTGCCGCGAAATCGACGTCGGCCATCGCCCAGGTTGTGCCACCATCACCCCGCGCCACGACGCCGTCCGCGGGCAGCCCGCGGTCGCTTGGCGCATACAAGGCGGCATACCCCGTGTTGGTATCCAGCGCCGGACTCCAGTCCGCCGCGCCCGCTGTTACCGACTGCGCCACGAAAAACTGGTTTTCCAGCGCGCGCGCCTGGCAGCCGACGCGCACGCGCGTCGCGCCCGCCGGGGTGTCGGTGCAGCTGGGCACCAGCAACAGCCGCACGCCGGCTTCACGCAGGGCCCGGGCATACAAGGGAAACTCGCTGTCGTAGCAGATGGCAACGCCGATACGGCCATGCGCCGTATCGAACACGTGCAAGGCGTCTCCCGCCTCGATCACGCCGCAGGCACGCTCGAAGCCGGTCAAGGTGAGTTTGTCCTGCGTGAAACGCTGCCCATCCGGCAGGTGCAGGCAGGCGCGATTGCGGTAGCGGCCGTTGCCCTGGCGAAGCAGAAACGTTCCCGACAGAACGGTCATTGCGTATTCCCGGGCCAGCGTATCGAACAAGGCGAGCCACGCGCCGTGATACGCCTGCAGCGCCTCGATCGAGCGCACAAAATCCGCCCGGACCGCCGGCTCGAAAATCGCCGCCAGTTCCAGCGAAAGATATTCGGGAAACACTGCCATGTGAGCACCCGCCTGCGCCGCCTCGCCCAGGGCGCCGCGCAGGCGACTGGCAAAGTCGTCCAGCGAGGCGGGCTGGCCGACCGGCCATTGCGCCAGGGCCAGGCGCAGCATCAGCGCTCGCTCCGCAGATCGTGCAGCCAGAAGCGCAGCGCGTGCGGCATAGGCTCCGGCTGGCCAACTTCGCGCCACTCCAGCTCGCAGAACAGGTCGTCCTGGGGAACATAGCCGCGCTTGCGCCAGAACAGTTCATTGCCACGATAGTCGGGCGGACGGCGCGGGTCGTCGGGACGCCGTTCAACCGCGCAGAAAGCGGACTGGCGGAAGCGGCCCAGCTCGTGCGCCCATCCTTCGCGGCGGTCGAAAAACGTGTGGCCCAGCCCACGCCCCCGGTATGCCGGCAGCAGTACCGATTCCCCGAAATAGAAAACATCGCCCGGTGCGATGCCCTTCTCGCGGAATGGTCGCTGGAATGTCTCGGTTTCGTCCGCCAGTGGCAGGGCGGTGGACGCACCCACGACGGCATCGCCGTCGAAAACGAGAACGAACAGGCTTTCGGGCGATTGCGCATAGGTGGCCAGATACTGGGCTTCGTAGGCGACATCGCCGTCGTAGCAGTAGGGCCAATCGCGGAAGACGGCGATGCGCATGGCCGCGACCGCATCAAGATGCCGGGCAACCGCGTTGCCGGTAAAGGTCTGGATCTGCATGCGCGGATGATAGCGGTCTGCATGCCGCGACAGGAGGTCACGCTCCCGGCCGCGGCCGCCAGACGCTGGCGCAGCCAGCGTTTGGCGGTCCTGGTGTGGCAAAAGCGGCGATATCGCCCTTGCGCAGTCCGTCAGGCCTTCTTGGTGGCGGCGATCCAGTCGTCGATCACGCGCTCGAGCAGGACCATCGGCAATGCCCCGTGCGTCAGCACCTGGTTGTGGAACTGCTTGATGTCGAACTTCTCGCCCAGCTCCTTCCTGGCCTTCTCGCGCAGGTCGAGCATCTTGATCATGCCGACCTTGTAACCCAGCGCCTGGCCCGGCATGACGAAGTAGCGCTCGATTTCAGCAACGACGTCGGTCTCGACCATGCCGGTGTTCTCCAGCATGTAGGCAATCGCCTGTTCACGCGTCCACTGCTTGGAGTGGATACCCGTGTCGACCACCAGGCGCACCGCGCGCATCATCTCGTCGCGCAGGCGGCCGAGGTTGTCCAGTGGGTCTTTGTGGAAGCCCATCTCGTAGGCAAGGCGTTCGGTGTACAGCGCCCAGCCTTCCGAGTACGCCGTAAAGGGCAGCACGCGACGGAAGAAGGGAACGCCCTGCAGTTCCTGCGCGATGGCGATCTGGAAGTGATGCCCCGGGATGGCTTCGTGGTACGCCAGTGTGCGCATCGTAAACTTTGGCATTTCCGCCACATTGCGCAGATTGGCGTAGAACTGGCCCGGACGCGAGCCATCAAACGAGCCCGGCTGGTAGTACGCACCCGGCGCGGTGGCCTGGGCGTACTCGGGAACCGGCTTGACCTCCACACCCAGCTTCGGACGCACATCGAAAGCGCTGTCCAGCTTGCCGTTGATATCGTCGATGATGGCCTGGAAGTGGGCCAGCAGTTCCTGCTTGCCTTCGGGCGTATTCGGGAACAGCTGTTCGGGCGCGTTGGTCAGCATCCGCACGCGATCACCGATGGTGCCCTCCGACATGCCACGGTCCACCAGGATCGCATTCATCTCGCCGCTGATGCGCGCCACTTCCGACAGGCCAATCTGGTGGATCTCGTCCGGGGTCATCGTGGTCGTGGTGTGCTGGCGGACGCACCAGGCGTAATAGGCCTCGCCATTGGGAAGGTGCCAGGCGCCGTAGTTGCCCTCGGCCTTGGGCAGCACGCCTTCGTAGTGGGCGATCATCTTGCGGTAGGCCGGGAAGACGCTGTCCTGGATGGCCTTTTCCACCTGGCCCAGCAGTTCTTCACGCGTCGCCGTGGACATGGCTTCGGCGGGAATCTTGTCCAGCTTGTCCTTGAACGTCGTGTAGAGGGTGTTTTCCTTCGCCGGCTTCTCGATGAAGCCGCGCATCTGGGTCAACACTTTCTCGACGGTGAAGCGCGGCGGGATCACGGCCTTCTGCTCGCGCAGCGCCAGCCCTTCAATCACCTGGTCGAACTTCAGGGGGAACTTGGTGAGGCGCGTGACGTAGTCCCTGGCCTCGGATTCGCTCGCGACGGGGTGCTGGTCGGTCATGAAGTCAGCCAGGGCGCTCTGGATGCCCTGCATCTGGTTTACCGGGAACTCATAACCGGCGAACGCCTCGCCCTCGACCTGGATGCGCAGGAAATATTCCAGCACGTCGTAGGAAAGCTTGCCGTCCGACGTCAGGCTCTCGCGGTCGTAGCTCTTGAGCGTGGCGAGGCTTTCCTTGAGCAGATCCATCGCGCGCTTTTCTTCCGCCAGGGAGGCGTCGGCGAAGTCGTCGCTGTAGAAGTCCGCCCAGGGTGGCAGCACGCGCATGCTGGAGAGCATTTCCGGATTGCGCACCGCGAACTTCGCGAACACCCGGCCGTAGAACCAGTCAATGCGCGCCGGTTTGAAGTACCAGACATGCACGAACAGGCCGCCGATGGCGACGACGAACACCACGAATGTCCACAACAACACTTTCAGCAACCGCTTCATGCGACCCCCGGCAACGCTCACGAAAGGCGAACTGTCGCACGTCTGGCGCATACCGGAGGTGCCGAAAGTCACACCGGGCCCGGAAGAGGCGGCGTCTTCGGCACCCGGCCTGCCCTGCCCCCCGGAGACACGCGTCCCTGGCAACCGATTGCCGGCCGCATATACTGGCGCGGTAGCAAGGTCGCCAGGGAGAGCAAGGATGAACTATCGGCACGCCTTTCACGCCGGCAACTTCGCCGATGTGCTCAAGCATTGCGTCCTCGTCGCCCTGCTCGAATCGCTCAAGCAGAAGCAGGCGCCGTTCTGCTACATCGACACCCACGCCGGCAGCGGACGCTACGACCTCCACGGCGAAGACGCCCTCAAGACCCGCGAACACGCCGACGGCATCCTGCGCCTGCTCGACGCCGCGCGCCTGCCGAGTGCGCTGCATGTCTATCTCAACCTCGTCCGCGCGATGAATTCGCACCGCCCGGCGCACGACCTGGCGGTCTATCCCGGTTCCCCCTGCTGGCCAGCCTGCTGATGCGCGACAGTGACCGCGCCCAGCTGTGCGAATTGCAGCCCGATGAAGCGAGCCGGCTGCGCGAGGTCTTTCGCGGCGACTCGCGCATGGCCGTGCACCAGCGCGACGGTTACGAGGCGCTCAAGGGCCTGCTGCCGCCCAGGGAGAAGCGGGGACTGGTGCTGATCGATCCCCCCTTCGAAGCCCAGGAGGGCGAGTTCCGCGCCATTGAAGAGGCACTCACCGTCGCCCAGGCCCGCTGGCCGACCGGCGTTTACGCGATCTGGTATCCGATCAAGTTGCGCCAGAGCATCGTGCCCTTTCACCGCTGGCTGAAGGAAAGCGGCTGGCGCAAGGTCCTGGCGGCGCAGCTTCTGATCCACCCGGACAACTCATCGCTGCGCCTGAACGGGACAGGCATGGTGATTCTCAACACGCCCTGGAAATTCGACCGTCTGCTCGAGGAAATCCTGCCCGTGCTGGCGCATCATCTCGCACAGGGCCGCTTTGGACAGCACAGCCTGGAATGGCTGGTGGGTGATTGAGTCCGGCGCACGCGGCGCGAAACGCGAACGGTTTCGCGCTCCGGCCGTGGATCGGTCGACATCCCCGCAACATTCATTGTCGGACACTGCCGACATCGGCCACGCAGACCAGATACCCCATGCCGGACGCCTTTCGATTGTCGCACTGCACCGTCGCCGCCGCTGCGGCATTGCTGGCCGGTTGTGTGGCGCAGCCGGTGCTCCATCCCACGGCAGCACCGATCGCGGCGCAACCGTACGAAGTGGCGGCGGAGCCCGAACGCTACGCTGACGCCCCCGTGCTCTGGGGCGGAATGATCCTGGCCCTGGACAACCGCGAAAACCGCACCGAGGTCACGGTGCTGGCGTATCCACTGGATCGCGCCCAGCGCCCGGTCCCCGGCGCGCCGACCCAGGGACGCTTCATCATCCTCATCCCCGGGTACGCGGACCGCCATGACTACCCGGACGGCCTGTTCGTCAGCCTCACCGGCCGCCTGGAAGGCACCCGCGTCGGTCGCATCCAGGAACGCCCGTATGTGTTTCCGCTGGTCACGCCCGAACACGTGCACCGCTGGCCCCCGGGCTTCCAGTTTGACCATCCGCAGTGGCACATCGGCATCGGCGTCGGCGTCAACGTGCGTTGACCCCGACGCCGTGAAACGCGATCAGTCGGCCGAGTCGGGCTCGAAGAAGCACCAGCGGACATCCGGGAATTTCTGACGGAACGCCGCTTCGACGCGATTGATGTCCGCGATCATGTCCTTGGGCGACAGGTAGCGGCTCATTTCCGCCTTGATCGCAACCATGATGTCGGTCCCCATCTGCAGCGTGAGCAGATTGAACACGCGCTTGATCTCCGGCTGCGCGTGCAGGAACTCGAGCATTTCCTTCTTCTGACGCGGTTCGACGCCCTGGCCGATGAGGAGCGCCTTCACCTCGATGGCGATGAAGACCGCCACCACGATCAGCAGCACGCCGATCATGATCGAGCCGCCCGCGTCGTACATCGGGTTGCCGGTCACCATGGTCAGGAGAACGGCGATCAGGGCGAACACCAGGCCCAGGAGCGCGGCCAGATCTTCGCCAAAAATGACGATGAGCTCGCTCTGGCGGCTGTCGCGGAACCAGCGCCACAGGCTCTGGTCGCCACGCGCCTTGTTCACCTCGACCACGCAACCCCACATCGAAAACGCCTCGGCGATGATGCCGAAGGTCAGGACGCCGACCGCCAGCCAGGGCCAGCGCAGGGCTTCGGGATGCTGCAGCTTATGGATGCCCTCGTAGATCGAGAAGATGCCGCCGACGCTGAAGAGCATCAGCGCGACGAGGAAGGACCAGAAATAGATCGTCTTGCCATAGCCCAGCGGAAAATCGTCCGAGGGTGGCTTCTTTGAGCGCTTGAGTCCGAGCAGCAGCAGGCCCTGGTTACCGCAGTCGGCCAGGGAGTGCACCGCTTCGGCGAGCATCGAGCCCGACCCGGTCAGGATCGATGCCACCAGCTTGGCCACGAAAATCGCAAAGTTCGCCCCGAGGGCGTAAAGGATCGTCTTTACCGAATCGGCTTTACCGGCCATGTCTCATCCTGCTGACACCACGTTGGCAACACCGAAGTCTAGCATTCATGACCCATCTGCCCAGACCTGGAGTCCGCATGACCACCGCCGCACTTCAACGCATCACGCCCCTGCTATACGTCGACACAATCGAACCGTCCCTGCCGTTCTGGCGTGACGCGCTGGGGTTCTCACTGACGATCCAGGTTCCGCACGGCGACGGCCTGGGCTTTGCCGCCCTGGAGAAGGACGGGCTGGAAATCATGTTGCAGACCATCGCCTCGCTCCGCCACGACGCTCCCACCCTTGCGGACGCCTATCGCGGCGACAAGACCTGGCTTTTCATCGAAGTGGACGACATCGAGGCGATCGAGGCTGCATTGACTGGTCATCCGGTCTGCCTTGCGCGGCGGAAGACCGGTTACGGCGCCACCGAAATCGGATTCGACGAGCCAGGCGGCCACCACGTCGTGTTCGCGCAGTTCAGCCGCTGACGGCCGAGCAGCGGGCTCCGCAGTGGCGCGGCGCGGTGGCAAGATAGCGCCCCGACCACTGCCGAATCGCATCCATGGGACGCTGGCGCCCCCGCAAGCCGCTTCGACCGCGATCATCACGCGCGAAGGCCATGCAAAGCTCAAGGCCGAGTTCGACTACCTCTGGCGCACGCTGCGGCCAGAGGTCGTCGCTGCCCTGTCGGCCGCAGCGGCTGAGGGCGATCGCTCGGAGAACGCCGAATACATCTATCGCAAGAAACAACTCGGCGAGATCGACCGTCGTGTCCGCTATCTGGGCAAGCGGCTGGAGACCCTGAAGGTGGCCGACGGCGCGCCCACCGATCGCAGCGCCGTGTATTTCGGGGCCTGGATCGCGCTGGAGGACGAAAACGGCAGCAGCCAGCATTACCGCATCGTCGGGCCGGATGAAACCGATGCCCAGAAAGGCTGGATCAGCATTGATTCCCCGCTGGCGCGCGCGGCGCTCAAGAAGCGCGTCGACGATGAATTCGTCGCCGAGCTGCCCGGCGGACGCTGCACCTTCGTCATCGTGGATGTGCGTTACGACGCCGAGTCGGCGCCGGGGGTCACGCGCAGCGGCAGCGGATAGGTGCGGCCCGGGCGCAGAGGGCGGAAACATGGTCCGTCCCGGTAGAACGCCTCGTCGGATGTCGCCGAATGCCAGCCGGGAATTCCCGAGATCGGCAATGGCCGCAGCTCCTGGGGATCCTGCAGGAGCAAGCCCCGCGCGATCGCCGCCGCCACCACCGAGATGACCTGCTGGTCGTCGCTGCCGGAATCGATCACCGCAATCGCCTTGCCGGTGATGACCTTGTCGTGGACCAGGGCCATTTCCAGCAACGCATGGCCGAAGACCAGCGCGCGGGCACGGCCGTCCTGCCAGGCCGCACGTTCGCGCCAGAACAGCGCGCCCCAGTCATGCGCATCCCACAGACTCAGCAATGCGCAATCCCGCAGGACGACGATCACGCCGCCCTCGTCGAAGTGAGTCAGCGCGCACTGCGGACGGCTGCGCGCCTTCGGACCCATCCGGGCGATTTCGTCCACCTGGCGCGCGTTGAGTGCGGCCTTTATCGGCGCGAACCGGTGCCAGATCAGGGCGTTGAAGAAGTCATGCCAGTTGTCCGGCCGCGTCGGCACCAGCCGATCGCGGTGGATACGCAGTTCGTAGTGCAGGTCATCGGCAACGAGCTCGGGCGTCTGCGCCACGAAATGAATGCCGGTGCCCGGGCTCAGGCGCCGATTGAGCGCATCGACATCCGGCCACTCGTGCGCCGCCAGCCAGTCTTCGAACGCAGCCCATTGCGCCAGCGGGGGCGTGGCGAACGCCCGCGGATCCACCCTACCGCGCGCCGGGGCGACAAATCGCATCGGCGCGGCGCCAACCGATCAGACCGCCACGCGCGCGAACAGGTCGTGGTTGTCGGCGTTGATCACCTCGACCTCGACGAACTGCCCGGGCTTGAGTTTCTGGCCGTCCTCAATGTGTACAACGCCGTCGATTTCCGGCGCGTCGGCAGACGATCGCGCCACTGCACCCTCGCCGTCGGCATGGTCGACCAGCACCGTGATGCGGCGACCGATCTTCTCGCCCAGGCGGATGCCGCTGATCTCGGCCTGAACTTCCATGAAGCGTTCCAGGCGTTCTTCCTTGATATCGTCCGGCACCGGATCGGGCAGGTCGTTGGCCGCAGCGCCATCAACCGGCGAGTAGGCGAAGGCACCGACGCGGTCGAGCTGCGCTTCGCGCAGGAAGTCGAGCAGTTCCTCGAATTCGGCCTCGGTCTCTCCCGGAAAGCCGACGATAAACGTGGAGCGGATGGTCAGATCCGGACAAATCTCGCGCCAGTTGCGCACCCGGGCCAGCACTTTGTCCACTGCTCCAGGCCGCTTCATCAGCTTCAGGATACGCGGGCTGGCGTGCTGGAACGGGATGTCCAGGTACGGCAGCAGGCGCCCCTGCGCCATCAGCGGGACGACTTCGTCCACGTGAGGGTACGGGTATACATAGTGGAGACGTGTCCAGATACCCAATTCCGCAAGACCGTCGCACAGTTCGGTCATGCGGGTACGGTAGGCCTTGCCGCGCCACTGGCGCTCGGCGTACTTCAGATCCACGCCGTAGGCGCTGGTGTCCTGCGAGATGACCAGCAGCTCCTTCACGCCGCCCTTGGCGAGCTTCTCCGCCTCCACCAGCACTTCATCGACCGGGCGCGAACGCAGGTCGCCACGCATCGAGGGGATGATGCAGAACGAACAGCGGTGATTGCAGCCTTCGGAGATTTTCAGATAGGCGTAGTGCTTGGGCGTGAGCTTGAGCCCCTGCGGCGGGACCAGGTCCAGGAAGGGATCATGCTTGGGCGGCACCTGGGCGTGCACGGCGTTCATGACGCTGGTGTAGTCCTGCGGGCCGGAAATCGACAGCACGTCCGGATGCGCCTCGCGGATCACATCGGCCTTGGCGCCCAGGCAGCCGGTCACGATCACCTTGCCGTTCTCGGCCATGGCCTCGCCAATGGCGTCGAGCGATTCCTCGACCGCGGCGTCAATGAATCCGCAGGTGTTGACCACGACCACGTCCGCGTTGTCGTAGGTCTGCACGATGTCGTACCCCTCGACCCGCAGCTGCGTGAGAATACGTTCGGAATCGACCAGTGCCTTGGGGCAGCCGAGGCTGACAAAGCCGACCTTGGGATTCTGGCGGGACATGGCGGAACTCATTGAGGCAAGCCGGCGATTGTAACGAGGCGGCCGGCATCGCGTCGAATGCCCTTTGCCGACGTGAACTTTGTTTACCAAGGTGTCTTCCATGGCGCCTTACGCCACGGCGCAAATCCTGCAAAGCTTGCCCGACTCCACCAGGAACCGGTTTCCCATGCCGAGCGGACCGCCCCTGCCCCGCCGCGCCCGTGCGCTGGTCGTGTTGATGACGGCGCTGGCCGTCTGCGGCTTCGGCCTGGTGGATCCGCTCAACGCCGAAAATCTGTCACCCGCCGCCGCCGGGCCTCTGGCGACCGCCGCCGGCACCACCTCTGCCGCCATCGACACCGCCTGGCGCAGCGGAGACCGTCTGCTCGGTCCGCTCCTGGGACCGCACGGCCGCATCCACCTGGCCCGGTTCGTCGGGACCCTCCAGGTTTCGCTGGGGGCCCAGCAGGCTGCGCCGGCGTGGCAGCTGGTCGGCGACCTGGCCAGCCGCTACGGCCCGCCCGAACGGCTGCTCGAAGCGCTGGACAATGTGGCCTCGGTGGCGATCAGCCATGGCGACTATGACCTGGCCGAGCGGCTGACCGACCAGCTCCTGCTGCAGGGCCGACGCCTGGTCGACCTGCGCGCCCAGGCAGCCGCGGAAGGCTACCTGGGTGTGATCGCGCGCCGTCGTGGCCAGCTCGACCGCGCCCGCGAGCACCAGGAATCCGCCCTCGCCCTGCGCCGGGCGATCCAGGATGCCTCCGGCGAAGCCCAGGTCCTGATGAACCTGGGAACTGTCCATCGCGACCTGGGCGACTTCGCCCGCGCCCTCGAACTGCAGCTCAAGGCCCTGGACATCCGCACCCGGCTCGGGCCGCTCGAGCGCGTGGACCTGTCGTACCGCAATATCGCCCTGCTGTATCGCGAAATCGAAGACGCCGAACAGGCCAAGGCCAATTTCGAGGCCGCCGTCCGGGCCTCGCAGGAGCGGCATGACGTCCAGTCGCTGGCCAGCGCCCTGGGCAGCTATGCCAGCTTCAGCAACGACCAGGGGGACGCCACGCGCGCCCTGACCATGGCGCGCCAGGCACTGGCGATCGACGCGAGCCTGGGCAACCGGCCATACATCGGGCTGGAGAAACTGGAAATCGGCCGGGCCCAGCTCAGCCTGGGCCAGATCGACGAAGCCCAGGCGGCGCTGCGCGAGGCCCTGGCGATCGGCCGCGAGCTGCGTCACCGCGAAATCATCGGCGGCGCGTTGCTCTACCTCGGCCGTGCAGCGATGCGGCGCAATGACACCGACCAGGCCCGGCGCCTGCTCGACGAATCAATCGCCGCCCTGCGTGAAGCCAATATCAAGGCGAAACTGGCCGACGCCATGGCCGCACGCCAGGAGCTGGCCCGCTCCGCCGGCGAAACAGCGATCGCACTGGACCTCGCCAGCAAGCGCCTGGCGCTGCGCGAAGAACTGCTCGGCACGCGCTCGGGCCGCCAGCTGGCAGCCCTCAAGGCCCGCTACGAGCGCGCCGAAGCCGACCAGCGCATCCAGATGCTCAGCCTCACCAACGAAGTGCAGGGGCTGCGCCTGCGCGAACAGGCGCTGGCGCGTCGCATCGGCATTGGCCTTGTGATCACCCTCGGATTGATTTCGGCCGTCCTGTTCAGCCGCTACCGCACGACACGCCGGCTCAACCGCGCGCTCGAAGCAAAAAACGAAGAGATCAGTGCCCACGAGCGCGCACTGGAAGACGCGAATGCCAAGCTCAGTACGCACGCGGCAGAGCTCTACCAGGCCGCGATCACCGATCCGCTGACCGGCGCCTACAACCGCGGCCACCTGCTGCGCCAGCTCGAAGACCACCTGCGTCATGCCCTGCGCGAAGGCCAGGAGCTCTCGGTGCTGCTGATCGACTTCGACCATTTCAAACGCATCAACGACGAGCACGGCCATCTCTTTGGCGACCGCGTGCTCGCCAGTGGCGTGCAGATCATTCGCCAGTGGCTGGAACCGGGCGACCTGGTGGGACGCTACGGCGGCGAGGAATTTGTCGTCGTGCTGCCCGGAAAGGATCTCACCGTTGCCGCCGAGATCGCCGAACGCCTGCGCGACAAGGTCGCCAGCGGGCTCACCCCGCTTCTGCACGCACCCAATCCACTGACGATCAGCATTGGCCTTGCCACCGTGCAGCTGGCGCGGGCAGCCAACCTCGAAGCGCTGCTGGGGGCGGCCGATGTAGCCGTCTACCGGGCCAAGGCGCAAGGGCGAAACCGCGTGGTTCCCTACGCCGCCTGATTGCGCGCCGCTGCGCATGCGTTGACATCCGCAGCGCGGCGCATAGGCTCAGGGCTTTGGCAGGGAGCACGCCATGGGCCAGACCATCCAGATCGCCACCGATGGCATGCACTGCATCGGCGCGTACCGTGCCGATCCGGCAGGAGCGCCGCGCGGCGGCATTGTCGTCGTGCAGGAAATCTTCGGCGTCAACGCGCACATCCGCAGCGTGGTCGACCGCTTCGCCGCGGCAGGCTACACCGCTATCGCCCCGGCCGTTTTCGACCACATCGAAACCGGGGTCGAGCTCGGCTACGACGAAGCCGGCGTCGCGCGCGGTCGCACCCTGGCGGCCGAGGTCGGATTCGACCGCGCCGTCGCCGCGGTGGGCAGTGCCGCCGAGGCCATCGCATCCTCGGGCAAAGTCGGCGTTACGGGATTCTGCTGGGGTGGCACAGTCAGTTTTCTCAGCGCCACGCGGCTGGCACTGCCGGCGGTGGTGTACTACGGCGGACGTAGCGTTCCGTTCCTGGCAGAACCGGCGAAAGCGCCCCTGCTCTTTCATTTCGGCGAGAAAGACCCGCTGATTCCCCCGGAGGATGTTGCCCGCCACCGCGCCGCTCAGCCACAGGCCGAGTTCCACCTGTATCCCGCCGGTCACGGCTTCAACTGCGACCAGCGCGCCGACTTTGATCCGGCATCCGCCGCCCTGGCGCTGGAACGGACACTGGCTTTCTTTGCACGCGAACTGGTCCCTGCGAGGCAGTCATGACCCCATCGCTCGATACGGCGTTCGTGCTCGATCCGCGTCTGGCCAATGACAGCCACGTGGTCGGCGAACTGGCGCTTTCCCGCGTGTTGCTGATGAACGACATGCGCTTCCCCTGGCTGATCCTGGTGCCGCGGCGGCCGGGTCTGCGCGAGCTGACCGAACTGTCGCGCGAGGAGCAGCGCCAGTTGCTCGACGAGGTCAACCAGGCAGCCCATGTCCTGCACGCCATCGCCAAGCCCGACAAAATGAACATTGCCGCATTAGGCAACGTGGTGCCGCAACTGCACCTGCACGTGATCGCCCGCTATGTGGGCGATGCAGCCTGGCCGCGGCCGGTCTGGGGCGTTGGCGTCGCTGATCCCTACACGGCTGCGGAGAGCAGCCGTGTCCTCGGCCTGCTGCGTGCCGGCCTGTCGCTCTCGCCGGAGACATGAACGCGTCGCCGCGCGTGACGTTCCTGGGTGCTGATACGCTCCTTGTGGAACTGGGCACGGGCATTGACGCGGCCACCAACCGCCGCGTACATGCAATGGCGGCCAGGATACGCGCCGCCGCCATTCCCGGCGTACTGGACCTGATCCCCGCCTACGCCAGCCTTGGTGTCCGGTACGACCCCAGCTACTACCGCGATAGCATCGGCAGCGATCCGGCCACCGCGGTTGCCGCCGTCGTTATCCAGGCGATGGGCGATATCGATGCCACTTCCCGGGAATCGGCACGAACGATCGAGATCCCGGTGTGCTACGGCGGCGACCATGGCCCCGACCTGGCCGACGTCGCGCGCCACGCGGGAATGTCTGTCGAGGCGGCGATCGAACGCCATGCGGGCGCGATCTATACCGTCGCCATGCTGGGTTTTGCGCCGGGCTTTCCCTACCTGCTGGGCCTTGATTCGCAACTGCACACGCCGCGACGCCCCACACCGCGGACGCGCGTGCCGGCCGGGTCCGTCGCGATCGGCGGCGCACAGACCGGCATCTATCCGTGTGTCCTGCCGGGCGGCTGGCAATTGATCGGACGCACTCCGGAGGTGCTGTTTCACGCGGACCGCGATCCGCCGAACCGGCTCGCCCCGGGCGATATTGTGCGCTTCGTGCCCATCAGCCAGGCGGCGTTTGACTTACGCTCGCAGAGCCACGCGCCATGATCACCGTGCTCAGGCCAGGCATGCAGACGACCGTGCAGGACAGCGGCCGCAATGGCTATGCCGGCGCCGGCATCGGCAGCGCGGGCAGCGCCGATCCCGTTTGCGCCCGGCTCGCCAATCGGCTGGTGGGCAATGACATCACCGCTGCGCTGCTGGAGATCACGCTGACGGGTCCGACCTTGCGGTTTTCCAGCGACGCCTGGATCGCGCTTGCCGGTGCACCGCTGGAGGCCTCCATCAATGGGCAGCCGGTACCAACCTGGCGCCCCGTTCCATTGTCGGCGGGCACCACGCTCGAATGTCACGGCATGCGCCAGGGTGCACGTACCTATCTTGCAGTGCGCGGTGGCATTGCCGTCAAACCGGTGCTCGGCAGCCGCAGTACCGACGTGAATGCCGCAATTGGTCCGCTGGGTGGACGTCCGCTGCAGTCGGGTGACACCCTGGCGGTCGCCGCGCTGCCGGATCGGATCGGCCACCGCACCGCGCCGCGCTGGTCGTGCAGTCCCAGCCCCTGGTTCACGGCCAATGTGCGGGCACCGATCCGATTGACGCCGGGCACCCACTACGAATGGCTTGACGGCGCGTCGCGCGTGGCGCTGACCAGTCACCCCTATCGCATCCAGCCCGACTCCAATCGCGTCGGTCTGCGCCTGGACGGCCCGGCGCTGCAACTGACGCAGCCATTGGAACTGATCTCCGAATGCGTCTGCCGCGGCACCGTGCAGCTGCCGCCCGCGGGCCTGCCCATCGTGCTGGGCGCCGAGCATCCGACGACCGGCGGCTACCCGCGCATCGCGCACGTCATCGAGGCAGACCTTCCCCGCATTGCTCAACAACGGCCGGGCGACGAGGCGGTATTTACCCTGGTCACACCCGACGATGCCGTACGGGCCGGCTATCGTGTCGCCGGTGCGCTGGGAAGACTGGAGGCGGAGATCGACGCACGTCTGGCGGCGCTCGACTTGCACGCGCTTGCACTGTCCTAGGCAAGCCCCGCCTCGCTACCATCACGCCTTGCGCGCGGCAACCACCTGGAACGCGCGCTGCGGAAACCGCGCTTCTCCTGCCGGAAAGGAATGCCATGCGGACCATCGACCTCAATTGCGACATGGGCGAATCCTTCGGGGCCTGGAAGATGGGCCAGGACATCGCCGTGATGCCCCACGTCAGCTCCGTCAATATCGCCTGCGGCTTCCACGCCGGCGATCCGGACACGATGCGCCAGACCGTGGAAGCGGCCGCGCGCCACGGCATCCCCATCGGTGCACACCCGTCGCTGCCGGATCTGGCCGGATTCGGCCGACGCGACATGGCCGTCTCACCGAATGAGGCCTACGCACTGGTGCTCTACCAGATCGGCGCGCTGGACGCTTTTGTGCGTACCCACCGGCGCGCACTGTTTCATGTCAAACCCCACGGGGCGCTCTACAACATGGCCGCCCGCGATGACACCTTGGCTGACGCCATCGCAGCCGCCGTGCGTGATTTCGATCCGCGCCTGGTACTGGTCGGCCTGGCCGACAGCGCGCTGACACGCGCCGGCACGCGTGCGGGCCTGCGCGTGGCGCACGAGGCTTTCTGCGACCGGCGCTACCAGACTGATGGCAGCCTGGTACCGCGCCGCGAAAGCGACGCCGTGCTGTCGTCGATTGACGAGGCCGTAGCGCAGGCGCTGCGGATCGCCGCGCAGGGCGAAGTCGTCGCCCGCGACGGCCAGGTCATCACGCTGTCCGCTCAGACCCTGTGCATCCATGGCGACAAAGCCGACGCCGCGGAGTTCGCCCGCCGGTTGCGCGGCGCACTGGAAGGCGCCGGCATCGGCGTTGCCGCACTCTCGGAGAACACATGGACCTGAATTACTGGCCGCTACTGGGCGTTGCCGTTGTCGTCGCCGGTTTTGCCCTGCGCCTCAATCCGATGATCGTGGTGGTCAGCGCCGGATTGACCTCGGGATTTGCCGCCGGCAAATCGCTGCCCGATCTGCTGGCACTGATCGGCGATGCGTTCGTCACGACGCGCTCGCCAATGGTGATCGCGCTGACCCTGCCGGTGATCGGCCTGCTGGAACACGCCGGCCTGCGCGAACATGCGCAGACCTGGATCGCCCGGTTGCAGGGGATGACCTTGACGCGGCTGCTGGTGACCTACCTGGGCATCCGCCAGGTCAGCAGCATGGTCGGCCTGCAATCGGCCTGCGGCCACGCGCAGACCGTGCGCCCACTGATCGCGCCGATGGCCGAAGCGGCCGCGGAGAAGGCGCATGCGCCGCTATCGGATGAGGAGCGCGATGCAACCCGCGCCATGTGTTCGGCAACCGACAATATCGGCATGTTCTTCGGCGAGGATGTCTTTATCGCCATCGGCGCGGTGCTGATCATCCAGAGCTTCTTCGCCAGCCACGGATTGCCGATGGAGCCCCTCGTGATCGCGCTCTGGGCCATTCCGACGGCGATTGCCGCATTCATCATCCACGCCATCCGGCTGCACTTCTTCCAGCGCCGGCTGCAGAAAGCGCGGGCGGTCACGGGGAATACGCATGTTCAGCGCTAGCTTCGTGTGGTGGCTGGTCGCCTTGATCCTCGGCGCCGCGGCGTTGATGGACCTGCGCGCGCGGCGCTGGGCGAACGCGGCATTCTGGCTCATCCTGACGCTGGTGTTTGCCGGCGGCGACTGGGTGATCGCCGAAACCAAATCGGGCAACCGGCTGCCGACACAGCTGGTCGGTGTCGGCGTCATCGTGATTGCGCTGCTGGCCGGATCCGGAAGGATGACGCGCGCCGCCACGGTCGACGCCGATCGCCCCCGGCGCGAAGCCACGGCACGCCGGCTGGGTCACCGCCTGTTCGGTCCGGCGCTGCTCATTCCCGCCGTGACCGCCGTGCTGGTGTTGCCGTCGGTGCTCGGGTCCTACTTCGGCGTCGACGGCAGCTTCCTGCTCGGCAAGGATTCACCAACCCTGGTCGCCCTGGCCATTGCCTGCGCCGTGGCCCTGGTCGCCGCCCTGCGCGTGACCGGTTCCCGGCCGGCGCAGGCCGTGGTGGAATCAGCCCGCCTGCTGGACGCCCTGAGCTGGGCCATCGTGCTGCCGATGCTGCTGGCGGCACTGGGCAATGTCTTCACGGCCACCGGCGTCGGCGAAGTGATCGCGGCACTGGTGACCCGTGCTGTTCCCGCCGGAAACGTGTTCGGCTACGTGCTGGCGTATGGCCTGGGCATGATGCTGTTCACGATCATCATGGGCAATGCCTTTGCCGCGTTCCCGGTGGTCACGGCGGGCATCGCGCTGCCGCTACTGATCGAGCAGCACAACGCGAACGCGGCCGTTATCGGCGCGATCGGCATGCTGACCGGTTACTGCGGCACGCTGCTCACGCCCATGGCAGCCAACTTCAATATGGTGCCGGCGATCCTGCTGGAGCTGAAGAGCCCCTACGGCGTGATTCGCGCCCAGTGGCCCACCGCCGTGGTGCTGGCGGTGGTGAACATTGCGTTGCTCTATTTCCTGGCATTCCGATGAGCCGCCGGGCAGCTACGGCGCGAAAAGTGCTGCTGACGGGCTTTGACCCTTTCGGTGGCGAGACGATCAACCCGTCCTGGGAGGCGGTGCGTGGGCTGGACGGC
Organism: Tahibacter amnicola; assembly: GCF_025398735.1. Classification (NCBI taxonomy): domain Bacteria; kingdom Pseudomonadati; phylum Pseudomonadota; class Gammaproteobacteria; order Lysobacterales; family Rhodanobacteraceae; genus Tahibacter; species Tahibacter amnicola. Next base: position 1,892,271 of record NZ_CP104694.1, on the reverse strand, counting down.
GAAGACATCGCTGGCCATCGCATTGTGGCGACTTGCCTGCCGACCGAATTTGGCCGATCGCGCCGGGCATTGCGCGCCGCAATCGCTCGTGCGGAACCCGGTATCGTCCTGTGCGTGGGACAGGCCGGCGGGCGTGCCGCGCTGTCCATCGAGCGGGTGGCAATCAATGTCGACGACGCCCGCATTCCCGACAATGCCGGCCGCCAGCCGGTCGACCGCCCCATCATTGCGGACGCCCCGGCGGCATACTTCGCCACACTGCCCATCAAATCGATGCTGACAGCGCTGCAGGGCGCGGGTGTGCCCGCGGAGATCTCCCAGACGGCAGGCACATTCGTGTGCAACCACGTGTTCTTCGCGCTGATGCACGCACTGGCGTCCCGGCGCACCTGTCGCGGCGGCTTCGTGCACATTCCCTATTTGCCGGAACAGGCAGCTCGCCACCCGGGCGCACCCGGGCTGGCGCTGGAGACCGTGCAGCGCGGCCTGCGCATCCTGATCGAAACCGCGGCGACAACCCGCCGGGACCGGCGCATTGCGGCCGGGGCCACGCACTAGGGCATAGCCTGAACAGGCAGCCTTTCCGGATTCACGGCTTCGTCTGAGCGACCTTTGCCTCGCTGACCGGCGCCTCGCAGCCCCGCCCGGGTTTCGCACCATCGCTGACCGTCATCACCAGCTCGCCGGTGGCCACGAAGGGCAGCTTCACTTTCACGGCATCGGTCGAATAGTAGAAACCGCCCTTGGTGGGTGCCTTGACCTGGTCGCGCGCGCCAGATTCGAACGCACTGCCGATGTCCTTTTCGGTGGTCGCGACCAGGAAACGCTGCAGGTCCTTCACGCGTGCGCAGCCGAACAGCTCGGTCGGGCGAAAGGGGCGGATATCCAGCTTCAGCGGCTCGACCGCGACCGTCTCGCGGATATTGCCGGCGCCGTCGAGGAGATAGAGGACTGGTTTGAACACCGTGTGGCCGCGTCCTTTCTCCGCTTCCTGCGCGATGACGCGCACTTCCACGGTGGCCTGCGGCAGCGGCCTGGCCAGTTCGACGCGACGGAAATGGCTGCGGCCGCGGGGCAGTTCCGCCTCGGGAGCCGCTGCATCGATGGGAAAGCGCGTCGGCTGGTCGACCAGCAAGTTGAGCGGACCAGCTTCCTGGTGGGCAACGACGCCCGGCCTGGGCTCGGACTTTCCGCCCAGCTTCTGCCGCGCCCAGTCGATGGGGCCTGCGCTGGCGGTGGCGGTGCCCAGAGCAAGGGCGCCGACGACGATACGGATGGCGGGCGTTTTCGAAGTCATGCGAAACCGACCGCAGCGACGCGTGAAAGTTGCCGCCCGCGCGTCGATCAACGACGGCGGGCGGAACGGTATCACTCGCCCAGCGGCGTGAGCTGGTTGTTGCTTTCGGTATAGGCGGCGATCTTGAGGTAATCGGCAATCACCTTGAGCAGGTGCTTGTGATTGTCGGTCGCCTTGTCGGCGTTGCGCAGCACCACGCCGGTGATCTTGCCTTCATCCTTGAGGCCCTGCAGGGAACCCAGCAGCATGTTCTTGCCGAGCGGATTGCCCTCGAACAGGAATTGATCCTGCTCCACTGCCTTCACATAGGCGTTGCCGTCCTTGATGTCCTTTGCTGCAAACGCCGAAAAGGAAAACAACAAACTCGTAAACAAGGCAAAAATGAAGCGTTTCATGGTGAACTCCCCATAGCCCCTCGGGCCTTCTGGATGGTTACTGCGCTGCCGCCTGCGTGCGGACCTCGGTGATCTCCTCGCCTTCCTTCTCCTGCAGGAAGGTGCGGACCTTCAACTCGAACCCGATGCGGGCCAGGCCCGCGACGTGCCGGTCGGAGACTTTCTGCTTCTCCGCGCGCTTGAGCAGCACGGTCTTGGCAGGGTTGTTCGTGTCGCGACGGAAGCGCAGGTTGCCCTTGACGTCTTCCTCCGAGAGCGTGGCACCGTCCATGTCGTACTGGCCGTCCTTGTCGGCCTTGAGCACGACGTCGAAGGTCGACGGCACATCCGGCGCGGCGACATCGGTCGGGCGGGTACGGCCACTGCAGGCCGACAGCGCCAGCGCCGCCGCCGAGGCCAGGATCACACCACGCAGAATTCGGGAGAGCGCGAAACGTTGCATCGGGATATCCGTAGGTTGCAGGTCAAAAGGGTATCACCGCCGCCGCGGCGCGGCAGCGAAAGTGGCTTCATGTGCGCGGCAACGTAACGCCGCGCTGGCCCTGGTACTTGCCGCCGCGGTCCGCATAGCTGGTCTCGCATTCCTCGTCGGATTCGAAGAACAGCATTTGTGCAACACCCTCGTTGGCGTAAATCTTGGCCGGCAGGGGGGTGGTATTGGAAAACTCCAGGGTGACGTGCCCTTCCCACTCCGGCTCGAGCGGCGTGACGTTCACGATGATGCCGCAGCGCGCGTAGGTCGACTTGCCCAGGCAGACGGTCAGCACCTGGCGCGGAATCCGGAAGAATTCCACCGTCCGCGCCAACGCGAAGGAGTTGGGCGGGATGATGCAGACTTCGCTCTTGATGTCGACAAAGCTCTTCGGATCAAAGGCTTTCGGGTCGACGATGGTGGAGTTGATATTGGTGAAGACCTTGAACTCGTCGGCACAGCGCACGTCGTAGCCGTAGCTGGAGGTGCCGTAGGAGATCAGTCGGCCGCCAGAGGCATTCTGCTTGACCTGGGCAGGTTCGAACGGATCGATCATGCCGTGGCGTTCAGCCATGCGGCGGATCCATTTGTCGGATTTGATGCTCATCGAGGCTCGGTTCGCTGACGAATCGGCGGGAATGGGCCATGGCCCGCCGGGCACAGACCTCCCCGGCCAGTACCCTGGCGACAAGCCGGCAAGCCTACACCAAATCCGTCCCCGGCCCGTAAAGGATGCGTTGGCGGGCCCCCGCCGGGGGCCCGCCGGCGCCACGGCCCACTAGCTGTTCTGGATCACGATCTTGGGGAACTGGATCGCCTTGTTGCGCGCCTGCAGTGAGAGGCGGCCGGCCACGCGCCGGGCGATTTCCCGGTACCGCGCCGCGATTGGCGAGTCCGGCGCCGCGACCACGGTGGGCGAACCGGCATCGGCTTCGCTGCGGATCCGGATGTCCAGCGGCAACGATCCCAGCAATGGCACACCGTACTGGCCGGCCATGCGCTCGCCGCCACCGGCGCCGAAGATGGCTTCCTCGTGGCCGCAGTTCGAACAGACGTGGGTCGCCATGTTCTCGACGATACCCAGCACGGGCACTTCCACTTTCTGAAACATCTTCAAGGCCTTGCGGGCATCGATCAGGGCGATGTCCTGGGGGGTGGTGACAATTACCGCGGCGCTCATGGGGATGCGCTGGGCCAGGGTCAGGGCGATGTCGCCGGTGCCGGGCGGAAAATCGATGACGAGATAGTCCAGGTCTTCCCAGAGCGTATTGGTCGCCAGCTGCATCAGGGCCTGCGTGACCATCGGACCGCGCCAGATCACCGGGGTGTCTTCCTCGATCATGTAGCCGATGCTCATGACCTGGAGGCCATGATTGCGCTTGGGCAGGAAATTCTGGCCGTCCGGGCTTTCCGGCTTGCCGCCGGTCCCGGTCAGCATCGGCAGCGAGGGGCCGTACACGTCGGCGTCAAGAACGCCCACGCTGGCGCCTTCGGCCTTGAGCGCCAGGGCAAGATTCACGGCCGTGGTCGACTTGCCCACCCCGCCCTTGCCCGAGGCGATCGCGACGATGTTCTTCACCCCCGGAAGGGGGCTCATGTCCTTCTGCACCTGGTGCGCGTGCACGCGGCAGGCGACATTGACCGCGGCCGCCTCGGCCAGGTCATCGCCTTCCACGGCCTGCTTCACCTGGCGGGCCAGCTCCGCCTGCCACGACAGCGCCGGGTAACCCAGCTGGATATCGACCAGCACCTTCCGGCCATCCACGCCGATGGCGCGCACGGCGCCGCTGGCGACCAGGTCCGATCCGGTGTGGGGGTCGATGATTTGCGACAGTCTTTGCCGCACCGCGCTTTCAAGTTCCTGGGACATCACATGATCCTGGGTTCTGGAACCGCGGGATTGTAAGCGCAACACGCGGCGACGGGGCCGGACCGACGGTCTGCCGCAGCGCGGCATGCCATAATCGCAGGCCGTTTCAGACCGGAAGCCATCGGATGACATCCACCAGCCCCATTCTCGTGACCTGCGCCCTGCCCTACGCCAATGGCCAGCTGCACCTGGGCCACCTGGTGGGCTATACCCAAGGCGACATCTGGGTGCGCGCACAGCGAATGGCGGGCCGGACCGTGCATTTCGTCTGCGCCGACGACACCCATGGCACGCCGATCATGCTGGCCGCCGAGAAGGCAGGCGTGTCGGCGGAAGCCTTCGTGGCGGAAATGCAGAAGGATCACGAACGCGACTTCGCCGATTTCGGCGTCGCCTTCGACCACTACGACTCGACCCACAGCGACACCAATCGCGAGGTCACCGAACTGATCTACCGGCGCCTGCGCGAGGCCGGCGTGATCGCACAGCGTTCCATCCAGCAGCTGTTCGACCCGGTCAAGCAGATGTTCCTGCCGGACCGCTTCATCAAAGGCGAATGCCCCAACTGCGGCACCGCCGACCAATACGGCGACAGCTGCGAGAACTGCGGTGCCACGTACCAGCCGACCGACCTGAAAAACCCGCGCTCGGTCGTTTCCGGTGCCGCGCCCGTACTGCGCGAATCGGAACACTACTTTTTTGAATTAGGGAAATTTACCGATTTCCTGCGCCAATGGCTGCAGGGGCCGGTGGCCCATGCGGGCGTCAAGGCCAAGCTGCAGGAGTGGCTGGACGCCGAAGGCGGCCTGCGCGACTGGGATATCTCGCGCGACGCGCCCTACTTCGGCTTCGAGATTCCCGACGCGCCCGGCAAGTACTTCTACGTGTGGCTCGATGCCCCGATCGGCTACCTGTCGAGCTTCAAGGCCTACTGCGACACCAAGGGCCTGGATTTCGAGGCCTACCTGCGCGAGGACAGCACCACCGAGCTGCATCACTTCATCGGCAAGGACATCATCAATTTCCACGGCCTGTTCTGGCCGTCGGTGCTGTTCGGAGCGGGCATGCGCCCGCCGACGGCGCTGCACGTCAACGGCTATCTCACCGTCAACGGACTGAAGATGTCGAAGTCACGCGGCACCTTCGTGCAGGCGCGCACCTACCTTGATTGCGGGCTGAACCCGGAATATCTGCGTTACTACTTCGCGGCCAAGACCGGCGCCGGCGTCGACGATCTCGACCTGAATCTCGACGATTTCGTCGCGCGCGTGAACTCGGACCTGGTCGGCAAGTTCGTCAATATCGCCAGCCGCTGCGCCGGCTTCGTCACCAAGCGCTTCGGCGGCCGCCTCGCGGCCGCATTGCCCCATCCGACCATGTACGGGCGATTCGTCGCCGGTGCGCGCGAAGTGGCTGCATCCTACGCCGAAGGCGAATTCAGCCGCGCGGTACGCCAGACCATGGCGCTCGCCGACGAAGCCAACCGCTACATCGACGACAAGAAGCCCTGGGTTATCGCCAAGCAGGAAGGCGCCGAGGCCGAACTGCTCGCCGTGTGCACCCAGGGCCTGAACCTGTTCCGCGTGCTCGCGGCCTGCCTGCGGCCGATCCTGCCGCAGACCTGCGTCCGCGCCGAAGATTTCCTCGTCGCCCCCGTGCATCGCTGGGACGACATCGAGCATCCGCTTCTCGACCACACCGTGCGCGAATTCCAGCCGTTGATGACGCGCATCGACCCTGCACAGATCACCGCCATGACCGAAGCCAGCAAAGAAGATCTCAAATCCGCCCCGGAAACCGCTGCCGCCGCGCCGCCTGCCAAAGCTGTCGCCGCGCCCGCGCCCGCTGCGGCGAATGACAGCGCCGCACTGCCGAACATCGGCATTGAGGATTTCGCCAGACTCGACCTGCGCATCGGCAAGGTGCTCGTGTGCGAATTCGTCGACGGCTCGGACAAACTGCTGCGCTTCGAGCTGGATGCCGGTGATCTGGGCAAGCGCCAGATCTTCTCGGGAATCCGTGCGGCCTACCAGGAGCCGGAAAAGCTGGTCGGCCGCAACGTGGTGTTCATCGCCAATCTCGCGCCGCGGAAGATGCGTTTCGGTATCTCCGAAGGAATGATCCTGTCCGCCGGCAGCGGCGGCGGCGACCTGCACCTGCTCGACGTCGACGCCGGTGCCACCGCCGGCATGCCGGTGAAGTAAGCCCTCAGCGGCGCCGCGTGCGATGCAGTCCCTGTGGATGACATTCATCGGCGCGGCGCTGGTCAATAACGTCGTGCTCGCACAACTGTCCGGTGTAGACCGGGCTTGCAGCGAGGATCGCGTCGACGCCGCCTGGCGCATCGGCGTGCTGACGACCGTGGTCGCCACGCCCGTGGCGGCCGCTATGTGGGCCTTGCAGCGTGCGCTGCCCGATGCCATGGCCATGGTCGCCGTGCGGGCCATCGCACTCATCAGCGTCGTCGCCGTCGTCAGCGCCCTGGTCGCACTGCTTCGTGGAAGCAGCACGCGGCTGGCCGCTGCAGTCGGTACGGACGGCTGGCTTGTCGCCACCAATGCCGCGGTGCTCAGCGCCGGTCTTGCGGCGACGGCGCCAACCGGTTTCGCAGAAGCACTGCTGGCAGGCTTCGGCACCGGCGTCGGATTCACCCTCGTGTGCGTGCTGCTTGCCGCACTGCGCGATCGCACGACCGAGGCGGCGGTACCCGCGGCGTTCAAGGGATTGCCGGTCACGTTGCTGACGGCAGGCCTGCTGGCGCTCGCCTTCGCCGGCTTTGCCGGCCTGGCCGTTCGATGACCACGGTTCTCGTGCTGCTGGCGATCGTGGCGGTGCTGGTGATCGCACTGCGAACGCTGCCGGCACCCGCAGAGCCCGACGCTCGTCCGCTCGCCGACCGCATCGATGCCCTGCTACCACAAACGCAGTGCCGGCAGTGCCACTACGCCGGCTGCCGCCCCTACGCGGAGGCTATTGCCACCGGCGAGGCCGATATCAACCAGTGCCCCCCGGTGGCGCTGACGGAATCCGGAAACTCGCACAGCTTCTCGGGCGCGAATCCAAGCCGCTCAATCCCGAGCACGGCATGGAATCGCCGCGCGTGGTCGCGCTGATCGACGAAGCGCTGTGCATCGGCTGCACCAAGTGCATCCAGGCGTGCCCCGTCGACGCCATCATCGGCGCGCCACAGGTCATGCACACGGTGCTGGCGGACAATTGCACCGGTTGCGGACTGTGCCTGCCGCCCTGCCCCGTGGACTGCATCGCGCTGCCGCTGGTGGCGCAGGCCACGCCGCCGGCACCTCCAGCCCTGCGGCACTGAGAACCACAAAGCGCACTCTCCCGGACTCCGCCGCACCAGCGGCGAATCAGGTCTGCATTTACCACAGTGACGACTGTGGCCTTCTGCACGTTGCCGCGAATGTGTTTTCCGGCGAGCGAAAGGATTTGCACCGGATCTCGTACTCCCCTTCGCCTTGCTTCAAGGCTTACGGGAAAACTTCCATGCTGAAGAATGCACTGAACTTCTGTCTCGTCGCCGCGCTGTCCCTGGCTAGCGCGCATTCCGCAGTCGCTGCGGGCGCAAATGGCGTCGTGTCGCCACCGCAGCGCATGCCGGCGCTGGATCTGCTCGACGCGGGCGACGACAACATCGGCCAGCCGGGCGGCGCCATTGCCGGTACCGCCGGGACGATCCTCGCTTTCGACATCACCACGGCCGACGTCGCCACCGACAACCGCGCCAAGCTCTTCGCCCTGAGCGAGAACGGTGAAGTGCTCCACCAGAAGGCCCAGCAGGGTCCGCGCTGGGGCGCGTGGAAGTCGAATCCGGTGGTCAACGTGCTCGGTGATATCGGCGTCACCGCAATTCGCTCCTTCAGCCACGGTCCGAACGCGTTCAACCAGCCCAAGGAATACGCGCTTTCCAGCAACGGCACGGAAATCTATTCGCGTACGTTCAACGAGGAATGGTACGAGTGGGGCCCGTGGGTCACTTCCACGGTGGAAAGCCTGGGCATCCCCGGCGTCACCACGATTCGCAGCTTCGACCAGGAAGGACGCGACGCCGCGATCGGCCGGCGCCTGAAGGAAACGGTCGTTTCCGGTGATGGCCGCACGATCTATTTCCGCTTCTACGAGAACCAGACCTGGGGCGCGTGGTATGCGGCTTCGGTCGCGGCGCAGATTCCGGGACTGGTAGCGATCCGCAGCTTCAGCCAGGGCATCACGCCGTCGGGCCTGGTGCGCCAGGACATGCTGTCGGACGACGGCCGCACGGTGTATTTCCGCGTGTTCCAGAATGGCGCCTGGGGCCCCTGGCACGTCACGCCGGTCGGCAACCTGCAGGTACCGGAAACGCCGTGACGGCGCAGGCGATGCGGCTTGCACCGCATCGCCTTGCCCGGTTTGTGTCAGGCCGTTTTTTCGCTGCGACGTCTTGCGTAGAACTCCGCCACGAAATCATCCAGGCGGTCATCGGCAATCGCCGCGCGCAGATTGGCCATGAGTTCCTGGTAGTGATACAGGTTGTGGATCGTTGCCAGCTGCGAGGCGAGGATTTCGTTGCACTTGTCCAGGTGACGCAGATAGGCGCGACTGAAGCCCGAACGGCAGGTGTAGCACCCGCAGGATTCGTCGATCGGCCGTGGATCGCGCGCGTACTGCGCGTTGCGCAGCCGCAGCACGCCGCTGTGCGTGAACAGGTGTGCGTTGCGCGCGTTGCGCGTGGGCATGACGCAGTCAAACATGTCGATGCCGCGACGCACGGCTTCCACGATATCTTCGGGCCGGCCCACGCCCATCAGGTAACGCGGACGGTCCGCGGGCAGCAGCGGTACGGTCGCTTCCAGCGTGTGGTTGCGTTCCGCCTCGGGCTCGCCGACCGCCAGCCCGCCGACAGCGTAGCCGTCGAAGCCGATCTGCTGCAGGCGGCTGGCCGAGCGTTCGCGCAGATCCGGATACACGCCGCCCTGCACGATGCCAAACAGCGCGTTGGCATTGCCCTCGTGGGCGCGGCGCGAACGCTCCGCCCAGCGCAGCGACAACTCCATCGAATCGGACGCCTGCTTGTGCGTCGCCGGATACGGCGTGCACTCGTCGAAGATCATCACGATGTCGGAGTTGAGCACGCGCTGGATCCGCATCGATTCTTCCGGGCTCAGGAACACTTTCGAGCCATCAACCGGCGATGCGAAGGTCACGCCTTCCTCGGTGATCTTGCGCTTGTGCGCCAGCGAGAACACCTGGAATCCGCCCGAATCGGTGAGGATAGGCCGGTCCCATCCGATGAAGTCGTGCAGTCCGCCGAAGTCGCCGATGACGTCCAGGCCCGGACGCAGGAACAGGTGAAAGGTATTGCCCAGGATGATCTGGGCGCCGATTTCCTTGATATCCCGCGGCAGCATCGCCTTGACCGAGCCGTAGGTGCCGACCGGCATGAAGGCCGGCGTCTCGATCGTGCCGCGCGGGAAATGGATACGACCGCGTCGGGCCGGGCCCATCGCCGAGCCCGAAGTGGCAATCAGTTCGAATTTCATGGTGGTTATCGTCTCGTCACGCGCCGGCGGATCAGTGCGTGGTGCCGTCGGGAAAAATGAGCATCGCGTCGCCGTAGGAGAAAAACCGGTAGCGCTGCTCGACGGCGTGCCGGTAGGCACTGAGGATGCGATCGCGGCCGGCGAAGGCGGAGACCAGCATCAGCAAGGTCGATTCGGGCAGGTGGAAATTGGTGATGAGTCCATCGACGCTGGCGATGCGATAACCCGGGAAGATGAAGATCTGGGTCTCGCCGGCAAACGGCTGCACGACGCCATCGCGCATGGCGCTTTCCAGCGCACGGACGACCGTCGTGCCGACCGCGAAGATGCGTCCCCCGTGTTCGCGCGTGCGACGCATCTTCTCGACCAGCTCGGCACCGACGTTCAACCACTCCCGATGCATCACGTGATCGTGCAGGCTCTCGGTACGGATCGGCTGGAACGTGCCCGCACCCACGTGCAGGGTGACATGCCCGAAGGACACGCCGCGCGCCGCGAGGTCATCGAGCAGCGCCTGGTCAAAATGCAGCCCCGCCGTCGGTGCAGCCACTGCGCCGGGGCGCGTGGCAAAGACCGTCTGGTAGCGCTCGTCATCGCTGTCGTCGGCGGCGCGCTCGATGTAGGGCGGCAGCGGCATGCGCCCCAGTCGCAGCAGGATTTTCTCCAGCGGCTCGGCCGGGTCGAAGGCCAGGTCGAAGAATGGGCCGTCGCGTCCAAGCACGGTAACGGTCGTACCGTCGGCCAGCTCGATCCGGCTGCCCGGACGGGGCTTCTTGCTGACGCCCAGTTGCGCACGTGCCTGGTGCGGACCGACGACGCGCTCGATCAGGATCTCCACCGCGCCGCCGGTCTCCTTGCGGCCGTGCAGGCGCGCCGGCAGGACGCGGGTGTCGTTGAAGACGAGCAGGTCACCGGACCGCAGGTAGTCGGGCAAGTCGGTGAAGTGGCGGTCGGCGAGATCGCCGTTGGTACCGTCAAGGACCAGCAGGCGGCTCGCGGAGCGTTGCGGAAGGGGCGATTGGGCGATCAGGTCGACCGGCAGGTCGAAATGGAAGTCGGACTTTTCAAGCGGGCTGGCCGTCATGCCGGATTTACGGTCCGGCGGGTCCGCGATTATCGCCGATCCCGGGCCACGCGTCGCCGCTGCCAGCGCCAGACCAGGATCGCGACACCGGCCGCCAGCATCCCCCAGGCCACGACGGGAATAGCCAACCGGACCTGGCGCTTGATGGCCGCCCATTGCTCGGCCCGGAGGCGCCGCGCCGCGCCATCGAAATCCGGAGCCGGGCAGGTTTCACCAAAACTGCCGGCGAAATTGACCAGCGCGCCTTCCCGCAGATAGCGCCGGTAATAGGCCTGCCGTTGTTCATGGGCCCCTTCCGCGTGCCCGATCCAGCGCGCGGCGGTGCATAACGTCGCCGCGAAGGCCTGGGAACGGGGCGGCAGGCGATCGGCAGCCTGCGACGCCAGGTCGGCCGCCAGGCGCCGGTAGTGGAATCGGCTATCGGGAATCACGCGGCTGGCTGCGGCGCGATCCATCTCGCCGCGCTGCACCAGCGGGCCTTCGACCAGTGCCGGCTCGTCCCAGGCATAGGACCCGCCGAACACGAACGCGTCTGGCGACAGCTCGGCCCCCAGCATTTCCATCCCGTGTCGCCGCAACAGCGTTCCCGCCTCGAACAGGGCCCGTGCAGCGGCGATGCGATCCCTCGTGCCGGCAGCACGCCGGGCGGCGATGTACTGGTCGGCGACCGTTTTCACGTTATGGCTGAAATAGGCGGGTGCCTCGTCGTATCGACCCGCCCGCATCAATCGCCGGCCCAGCAATGCGCGGAGCTGGAGATCCGGATGGCGTTCGAGCCACCAGACGTCGTCATGCGGTGCTGGCGACGCGATGGCGACGGCGGGTGCCGGCACGTTGCTATCGACGAACTGCTTGAGTTCGTCCACCGTGACCACGCGCTCGGCCAGGCGTGCCAGGTCCAGCCAGTACACGGAGCCTGCGGAATGGAACAGTCGCAACGCCTCGACGTAGTGGCCACGCGACAACGCCAGCACACCCCGTTCGCCGTTGACCCGGCATTGTGGGCGCAGCGTCTCGTCGCGGTATCCGTATTCGGGATGGATCCGCGATCCCCAGTCTTCGGAGGCTGGAAACGCCGCGGCCGCCTTCGCGTACGCTTCGGCCGCAAGATCCTGCCGGCCATCCCGCAGGGCCAGCTTGGCGCGGACCCACCAGGCCAGCGGCGCATCGCTGCGTATCGACAGCCGCGCGGCCAGGTCGAAACGTCCTGCACGATAAGCGGCCGCGGCAAATGTCTCGACGCCGGCAAGGCTGGCCGGATCGATCCGCTCCACCGCCGCCAGGTATCGCGCGAGCGCCGCCTCGGTCACCTCCGAGGCCTCGTCGAAGAGTCCGGCACGCGTATACAAGTACGCGGCGGCGAGTTTCTGGAGCACCGGATGGGCCATCGCCACTTCCACCGAGGCGTCATCGGCAAACAACCGCCGCGCCAGTATCAGCAGCGAGGCCCGTCCGCCGGGCGAACCCAGCGCAGCCTGCTGCGCGTACAACGTGACCGCGCCGGCCAGATCGTTCCGGCGCAAAGCAACCTGGGCCTCTTCGCCGAAACTGGCCACGGCCAGTCCGAGCGGATCCGCCGTTCCGCCGGCAACCGCCGAGCGCACGGCCTGGAAGGCAGCAATGGCCGTCGCGGCGGAACGGTCGCTGTACTCCGGCTCGACCTCCTCGCCCACACCAAACACTGCCATGCGCCCCAGGTTGTAGCGGGCCCAGATGCCGCGTCGCGCCTGCGCCGATGGCGGCAGGGCCAGCAATGCTTCGAAACGCGCGCGGGCGCTGTCATCATCACCGGCGTGGAAAGCGCGGGCGCCGGCCGCGTACAGCCGGATCTCCTCGTCCAACCCTTCGCCCGCCTGCCAGGCCTCGGCGTCCGTCGCAGCCGAACGCATCGCTTCCACGCGGGAGTACGCTTCGCCCAGTTCGTTTTTCTCGACGGTTTCCCGCGAGGGTGAGAGGTCGTAGCCATAGGCGTCGACACTGGCGCGGGGAAGCCCCGCCGGCGGCGTTACCAGGTGCGACGCTTCGTAGTCGAACGTGCCGTCGATCAGGTGCGTGAGCGTCTGCTTTCGATCCGATAGCAACTCCACCGGGAAACTCGGACCACAGGCCAAGGTCGGGCCACAGAGCGTCATGGCAAGGACGATGGTGACGCAGCCCCGGCGAACGCCTTGGCGCAGACAGTGGCGACTGCGCGCATTGTCGCCGGCATCCCTGCCCCGGATCATAGCCAGCCTTTCTGCCGTGCCAGGCGGTAGGCCTCGATGCGATTGCCGACGCCCAGCTTGCCGATCGCCTCGGAGAGGTAATTCCGCACGGTACCCTGCGACAGGCGCAGCGTCGCCGCGATCTCGCCCGCGGACTGGCCCTCGCCCGCCAGGCGCAGCACCTGGCGTTCGCGATCGTTGAGGGGGTCGGCGTCACTCCAGGCGTCCACGGCCAGCTGCGGATCAATCACGCGGCCGCCGCGATGGACTTTTCGCAGCGCCTCGGCCAGTTGCTCGGCCGGCGCATCCTTCAAAAGATAGCCGACCACGCCGGCTTCGAGCGCGCGGCGCAGATAGCCCGGGCGCGCAAACGTGGTGACAATGATGACCTTGCAGACGATCTCGCGCTCGCGGATGCGCTGCGCCAGCTCAAGCCCGGTCAGGCCGGGCATCTCGATGTCGGTCACCACCACGTCGGGGCGATGTTCCTGCAGCAGGCGCCAGGCTTCCTGGCCATCGGCTGCGCAGGCAACGACATCGATATCGGGCTCCAGCCGAAGCAAGGCGCTGAGCGCGCCGCGCACCATGGCCTGGTCTTCCGCCAGCATCACGCGGATCATGGAAGGGAATCATCCTGGTTGTCTGGGGGCGCAGCCTACAAAGCCCGCGCCTGGTTCTCAATGCGCGCCGGCTCGCGTTCAAGCGGCAGTGCCGGCACGCGCATCTGCACATGCGTGCCCCTGCCGTTGTAGGAATCGACAGTCAGCGTCGCCCCGATGGTATGCAGGCGCTCGCGCATGCCGGTGAGCCCGTTGCCCGGAACGATGTCGCCGCCACGACCATCGTCCGTCACGTGCACCACGACCGTGTCGCCCTGCCGTTCCAGCCGCACGCAGGCCTGGGACGCCTGGGAATGGCGCTGGATATTGGTCACTGCCTCGCGCACGGCCAGTGCGACGCAGGTTTCCACCTCCGGCGGAAACTGGGCTTCGCCCATGTCGTACTGGAACCGGATGCCGCTGGATTCGAGCATGGAACGCGCCGACGCCAGCTCCGGCGCGAGGCCGGCCGCACGGATCCCGCTGACAGCGCGCCGGACCTGTGCCAACGCTTCCCGCGCCACGCGCTCGACCTCGAGCACTTCCTGGCGCGCCGCGTGGCTGTCGCGCTCCCACAGGCGCGTGGCCAGTTCTGTCTTGATGGCGATGAGCGACAGGGTGTGGCCCAGCAGATCGTGCAGGTCACGGCCAATGCGCTCGCGCTCGGCCAGGGCCGCCAGCCGGCGCACCTCGTCGTGCGACAGGCTCAGTTCCCGCTGCTTGTTCTTGGACTCGCAATAGAAGTAGTTGCTGACGTAGACCGCCGTGCCGACGATCACGGTGATCGCCGCCGAAAACAGGGAGCGGCTGTCGATGAGCAGCTGGGCAGCGCAATAGCTGAGGATCAAGCCGAACGCCACGGCGGTTGACCGCCGCGGCGATCCCACCCACGGTGCCAGGGCGCAGGCGAAGATCACCATGTTGTTGGAGAACGGATTGAACGGCTCGAGCCAGACGCCGAGCGACCACATGGCCAGCAGAATCAGCATCAGCTCGCGTGGCCGCGCCCAGTGCGCACGGAAATACAACGGCAGGAACAGCGCCACCGCCAGGCTGGTGGCTCCGACCCAGTTGGCGGGAACCACCTTCGGAATCAGCGCCGGCAACCACAGGAAACACATGTAGCCCAGGCTCGCGAACGGCAGCCAGCCGACGCCCCGCGACTCGGGGATGAGGCGGGCCCGCCAGCGCAGCAGACGAGGATGGTCGAGGAAGCTCATTCGCCTATCGTTGCATGTTTGTGCCGGTGATGCTCAGCCCACCCTGGCCAGGCGTCGCTGGGCGAAATAGAACAGGATCGCGGTGAAACCGGCCAGGTAAGTGACATGTTCGAACACAGTGCCGGTGTGTGGCTGGCCGATCGCCGCCTGGGCCAGCTGTCCCAGATGCCAGGCCGGCCACAGGGGCGCGAGCATCTGGAAGACCTTGGGTAGTGCGAAGAGCGGTATCCACAGGCCCGACAGAAACGCCAGCGGCAGGTAGATCAGGTTGCCGACCGCCGGTGCGCCCTGCCCTGTCGTGAGGCAGCCGACCAGAAGGCCCAGCGCGCAGAACGGCAGCACGCCCAGGAGCGGCACCAGCGACAACTGGAGCCACTGCGCCGCTTCCAGGCGCACGCCGCCAAGCGTCGCACCCAGTACGCACAGCTCCAGGTAGATCACCAGCGCAAACGCGATGGCAGTGGCCAGTTTGGCCAGCAGGTAGTTGGCCGGTGGCATCGGCAAGGCGCGCTTGAGCGCGAGCAGGCCCTTTTCGCGCTCCAGGGCGACCGTGACGCCGAAGCCGAACAGTCCGGGTGCAATGACGCCGAACACGCAGTACGAGGCCATCATGTAGTGGGCGGCCTGGAATGACTTGCTCATCGTCAGGATCACACCGAACAGCACGTAGAACATGCCCGGGAACAGCAACGTCGGAACGATGAAGCTGGGTGAGCGCCACAGGCGCAGGAATTCGCAGCGGATTTCCTGCAGCAGGCTGTTGCGCGCACGCGGGTCGATGACAAGGTCAAACATCACGCAGCCTCCCGGGTGATTTCATTCAGGGCTTCGGCGAGGCCTGCACGCCGCACTTCCAGTTCGCGAACGGCCGTGTCGGCCTGCAACAATCGGCGTAGCACGGTTTCCGGCTCGCGTGTGGTGATGTTGAGCCATTCGCCCTGGCGCTCGGCGTCGTGGACGCCGCTCCAGCCGGACAGCTGTGCCAGGTCCAGCCCGCTGACACAGCGGATCTGGCGATAGCTGACGCGGGCGCGGATCGTCTCGATGTCGCCCTCGGCGACGAGCCGCCCGCGTGCCAGGACGCCGACCCGGTGCGCCAGCGCCTCGGCCTCTTCCAGATAGTGCGTCGTCAACACCACGGCGCAGCCGCCGCCGACGAGGTGGCGCACCGTGCTCCACAGGTAGGTGCGTGACTCGGTGTCCATTCCGACGGTCGGTTCATCGAGAAACAGCAGGTCCGGACGTCCGCAGACCGCCAGCGCAAACTGCACGCGACGCTGCTGGCCCACGGACAGCGCGCCATAGCGCCGCTGCAGGATCTCCTGCAGCCCGGCCATGGCGACGATATCCGCAATGCTGCGCGGCGCCTCGTAGTAGCTGCGGACCAGGTTCAGCACTTCGATTACTGTGAGATTTTCCGACAGGGTCGCGGTCTGCAGCATCACGCCGACGCGTCGGCGTGCCGCCATCGCCCGGTTCGCCAGGCCGAACAGCCGGACCTGCCCGGCATCGGGCGGAAGCAGGCCGAGCAGGCAACCGATCGCGGTCGACTTGCCGGCACCATTCGGGCCGAG